>NZ_JBIVNJ010000032.1:0-43946 GCF_044753585.1 Streptomyces sp. NPDC088354
GCGCTCGGCGGCCAGGAGCAGTGTCACCGCCAGCTCGGCAGTGGGCTCGCCGTGCACGCCGTTCGCCGTGGCGACGCGCGTGCGGGAGGGAAGCACGCCGAGGAAGGGTTCGAGGTAGTCGTGCCCGGAGCTGAGGACCTGAAGGATCTTGAGCCGCTCGGCGCGGTGCAGCAGCCGGTCCAGGATCTCGTGCTGCTCGGCAGGAACGGGCGGGACGACGACGAAGCGCACGTCCCGGGGATGGGACGGGAAGGCCGACCCAGAAGTGGTATGACAGACCGTCGGGCAGAGGGCCGGGAAATTCGCCGGACCGATAGGGAAGCCAGACCGCGCGGCTTTCTCGCATGATTCGCAGGGTGGGATCAAGGGGTCGGTGCAACATCCCAGGTAGAACGGTTGCTGGAGGTGTTGCCGGGTGGCGAGGGTCGGGCGTCCGGGGTTGTCGGACGAGCAGAAGCGCGAGGTGTGGCGGCGATGGCGGGACGGACAGTCGCTGAGTGAGATCGGGCGGGCGCTGGGCAAGGTGCCCGGCTCGATCCACGGGGTGATTGCGGCGAACGGCGGGTACGTTCCGGCGGCCCGCACGGCTCCGGGTGCCGATCCGGAGACCTGGGCGGCGCGGGCCTTCTTCACCCAGCCCCGCAGCGACTCCGAACTGATCCCGAGCTCCCGGGCGACCTCGGTCACCGTCCGGCCTGACGACCGCACGAGCTCGATCGCGTCCCGCTTGTACTCATCCGAGTACCGCTTCGTGTACTTGCTTCCCACCTGGCACTACTTCCTCTGGAACCTCAGATCCCAGTCTCCAGGTGTCCACGATCAAGGGGAAGCTTCACCACTCCGCGGCTCCGGGGGTCGCGTGCGGACCTTCTCGGCCCGCCGGGATGGCCATCGCCGTTCTGGCTAACGGCGACTCCATCAGGTCCGCTCCCGTGGAGAGAGGCAAGCTGCCGCCCCTGCCGACCCGATCAGCGTTCTGAGCGGGTCCTTCCCGCAGAGGAGTGCCTCCGCCATCTGCCGCATGAGTACCCTTAGCCACGTCGTCATAGCGGCCCGACGGGCTTCCGCTCCACCCCGGTGGAGTCTCGAAGGACATGCCCCCACCCGCACGAGTCACTTCGTGCTACCTGGGGGAATTCCTTGCTGCTCCGCGCGTCAGCCAGGACGGTCGCCGTCATGGCCCATGACGGGTCGCTCATCCATCACCTGATCGAGCAGTTCGTCCACATGCACGGCTACCGGCCCGGCACGTCCGAGACGCGATCCTGGGAGCGCAGCATCCCGGCATTGGTCGCGGCGCTCAACGACGCCGGTCTCGGGGACGTGGAGGTCATGCTGGAGTACGCGCTGCCGCTGAACAGTAAGCGCGCCGATGCCGTGCTCGCCGGAGTGCACCCGGTCACCGGGGAGCCGTCCTACGTCGTTGTCGAGCTGAAGCAGTGGAGCCAGGCGGCCCCGCACGACGACGATCCGGAACTGTGCCAGATCGACGCCTATGCGCGACCGGTCCTCAACCCCATCGAGCAAGTGCGGCGTTACTGCGAGTACCTGGTCAATTTCAACGGCGCCCTCGCCGATCATCCGGAGCGAGTCAGCGGCGTGGCGTACCTCCACAACGCCAGCGAGTTCGGAGTGAACGGCCTGCGGGAGATCGAACGGGACGACCGGGGTCTGATGTTCACCGCGGAGGGCCGGGGCGCATTCCTCGACCATCTGCGGAGCAGGTTGAGCAACAGGCGCCCGGGTGCTCGCGCTGCCGACGAGCTCCTGTCCGGGAAGACGGTTCCTTCCAGGCAGCTGATGGCTGTCGCGGCACAGGAGGTACGCGAGCGAGAGCAGTTCGTCCTGCTCGACGAGCAGCAGGTCGCCTACCGCATGGTGCTCAACGCCGTACGCAAGGCGAAGCAGTCCGACCACAAAGAGGTCGTGGTCGTCACCGGTGGGCCCGGCACCGGCAAGAGCGTTATCGCGCTGTCCCTGCTCGGGGAGCTGTACCGGCAGGGTGTCCCGGCCCTGCATGCCACCGGTTCCCAGTCGTTCACGAAGACCATGCGGAAGGTGGCCGGCGCACGCAAGCGCGAGGTGCAGGACCTGTTCAAGTACTTCAACAGCTTCATGACGACCGAGAAGAACACGCTTGACGTGGTGATCTGCGACGAGGCCCACCGCATTCGGGAGACGTCCGCGAATCGCTACACCTCGGCCGCCCATCGCACGGGCAAACCGCAGATCGACGAGCTCCTCGACGTCGCTCGCGTCCCGGTCTTCCTCCTCGACGAGCACCAGGTGGTGCGCCCGGGGGAGATGGGCACGGTTGCCGAGATCAAGGCGGCCGCAGCCCGCAAGGGACTCGCATGCCTTGTCGTCCCGCTGGAAAGCCAGTTCCGCTGCGGTGGCAGCGACGCCTACCTGCGGTGGGTGGTACGGCTCCTGGGCCTGGAACCCGGCGGTTCGGTGACGTGGGAGCCCGACGATCGCATGCAACTGCGGGTCGCGGACAGCCCGGGCGAAATGGAAGCGTTCCTTGAAGAGCGTCGCGCCCAGGGCTACGGCGCTCGCATGTCCGCCGGCTACTGCTGGCCGTGGTCACCGGAGCCCAAGCCCGGCGACCCGCTCCCGGCGGACGTAGTGATCGGCGACTGGGCACGCCCATGGAACCTGCGAGGGGAACGTGCCATCTCCGGGGCGCCCCCGTCCGCCCTCTGGGCGACCGACCCGGCAGGATTCGGACAGATCGGCTGTGTCTACACCGCGCAGGGCTTCGAGTACGACTGGTCCGGCGTCATCATCGGTCCCGACCTTGTCTGGCGCACCGACCGCTGGGTCACCGACCGTACGAAGTCCAAGGACCCGGTCTTCAAGAAGTCCACGCCCGACGCCGACGTGGACCGGCTGATCCGGAACACCTACAAGGTCCTGCTCACACGAGGCATGGTCGGCACCGTGGTGTACGCAACTGACCCGGAGACGCGCGACAAGCTGCGCGAGCTGGTGGGTCTGGAGCGGCAGACTGCCGGCGTCTGACGGAGCGAGGTCCTCTGACAGCGGGTTCTGCGGCGGCCCCGGTCGAAGAGGGGAGCGGCTCACGAGACAGTAGGGCGGCGACCAGGAGCCTCGGCAGGGCTCGGCGCAGGCTGGTGGTCTGCCAGCCTGCGACAGTCGGTCGTCGCGCGCGGACATCACGATGCGCAGGACCTGTGCGCGGAGCCGTGCAGACAGACGACGTATTCATTCTGTGCCTAGGAGTTCTGAGCCCCGCTGAGGCCACGAGACGAACCGGGCACCAGGGCCTTTGTAGCGACCCGGGAGTCCGCAGGCCGCTACAAGGGCCCCTCTGTGTCGGCTGGCTCGCTACGTGCGGTGCAGCCCCGGCATGCAGCGGCGGCACTCGCACGGTGGCCACACGGAGGACTGGAGAGGCCTGAGCTTGTCGCTGCTGTGGAAGCGCAGGAGGCGCCCCCACGTCTGCCCGCCGTCGCGCGATACGCGCATGGTCATCAGCGGAGCTTCGCGCCTAGGCATCGGCGCCTCCGGTCGTCAGGCGCATGCCGCGTGACTCGGCGACCCGCAGTGTGTTCGACAGGACGTCGCAAAGACGTGTCACGACGAAGCGCGATTGGTCCGGGGTCAGTGGCTCAGTAACGGCGAGCATCTGACGAGCAAGCTCAAGCAGGTCTGACGCTGCGGTGAGTTGTTCGCGTTCCATGCTGTCGGCGAGTCGCGCGATCATGCCCTCGGGATTGTCGTCGGGGGTGAAGGCGGGTTTCCCGTCCGGCCCGGCCCACGGGAGCAGTCGCAGACCCGCGATTCCGCGCGCTGGCTCCGCGTCCACGACTGGCAGGCAGCCGGACCACGCGTCGTTGAAGCCGTTCATCTGGTGCCCCTCGTGGTCTGCTGGCAGGACGCAGTAGAGGTAGCGGCGTCCGGTGCCGCCGACTCGCGACCGGGGTGGTGCTGTCCGCAAGACTTCGCAGTCGCGCTCATGCCACGGCCTCCGGCGTGTAGTCGATGCCCGTGGTTGCCAGCACTGCCGCCGTTCGTCGTTCCCGCTGCGCCTGCTGTTCACGGCGCAACTCGAAGGCGACGAGATAGTGGGGCACGAGCGGCAGGTCGTCAGCGTCGATCACCTCGGCCGGGCGCGGTGACCTGTAGGCAGGCAGCGAGGTAGGCAAGGGTTGCGCCGACTGGAGGGCTTCCGCCCGATCACGACCGCGAGCAGGCAGGAACTGCGCAACGAGCGCGGCGATAAGGTGCCACATAGCCGAGACTCCATTTCTCGGTGAGCCCCGGTACGGAAGTAGCCGCTTCCTGCCGGGGCGTTTTGTTGTCTGGGCGAACAAGTCTAGCGAATAGTAGGTAGTGGTGGGTAGTGGTGGGTAGTGGTAGGTAGTAGTGCTGGGTAATGCGTGGTCGCGAGTGGCGGCTTACGGTCGACGCGTGGACAAGATCAGTGCCGACTCACCCGAATATGTGTACGAGCAACTTGCTGCGATTCTTGAGCGCAAGATTCGTTCCGGTGAGTACGCACCGGGCGCGCGCCTGCCGGGCGAACTTGTGATGACGCACGACTACGGGGTTGGTCCGGGCACTGTTCGCCGCGCGCTGAGCATCCTTCGGGACGCCGGGCTTGTGATCACTCGGCCGGCGCGCGGAACCTTCGTCGCCGACCCGCTGCCTCCGGCAAACCCGTCCACGTAATGCTCAGGATGGCCGCCGGTCAACCAGCACGGGCGGGCGCCTTCTGGCGTGATCATTGAGCGGATGATGGGCGGCACCTATCCGTCCGGCGGCGAGGTCCCTAGCACGGTCCAGATTGCGGTCGAGTTCGGCGTGGTCGACTCGCTGGCGCAGCGGACCATTGAGCGGGTACGTGCTGACAGGTTGACGCGCTTCGAGACGGCCACGGGCACGTTCGTGCTGAGGCCGGAGGAGCGGGACGGGCCGTGGACAGGCACTGTTGCCGCACTGACCCGGGCCGGACGCCGCAGATGATGATGGCCCCAAGGCGGCCCGTCCTCCATGTGCCCACCGGAACCTTCGAGGACGATGGAGTTCTCAGTGAGAGGACCAATAGGTAAACCGGCCCCTGTGTCTTCACGGTGTCCGACGCTCGGCTGATGCAAAGTGTGGCCGCCTGCTCGTCGCGCAGCGTCGCGAACCGCCGGGGCGCTCAGTGCACTGTCCCCGACGATACTCACCGACCACCGCCTCACAGTCAGCCCTGGAGGGTGAGTGCGGCCGCAGTGTTCGGTGAGTTCCCAGGCGGGCGGCAACTTCCGTCGTACTTTAGGCGGGCACTGAGGTGCCTGTGCTCCTGTCCGGTCGCTGCCTGCAGTTGCCGTCGCCGCGTACAAACGCCCCTACAGCGGTCCCTACACCCCGCCCTACGGTGACTTTCCCCGTCGTGTGAAGGGTTTCTGCAGGTCAGTCCGTGTATTGGTTGGTCGCGGGTGGCTCGACAACCCCTTTGCTCCTGCTGTTTCTGGTCTTGTATGTCAGTGGGGGGTGGTGGAGTGGTCGTGCAGGGGCTGTGAGGTGGGGCCCCGGGTGCCCGCCCAGCCCTGGATGTCCGGCTGGCGCCGTGCGGCGCGGACGTTGGGGTGCGGCACTGGGGGCGGTGGGGAGGGAGAGCTCGATGGCGGGTGCGAAGCGGTGGCGATTCGGGTCGACGGCGCGGACGCGGAGTCTGGTGCTGGTCGCGCTGGGGGTGGTGAAGGTCGCCACGGCTGCGCAGTTACGGCAGTTGGTCCTGCCGGGCACTGCCGACGGGCAGACCGTCCGCAACGCGTGCAAGGACCTCCGAGATGCCGGGCTGTTGGAATCGGTCGGCAAGATGACCGGCTTGAATCCGTCGGGGCGGCCGGTCAGCGAGCAGTTGTGGAATCTCACCACGGCCGGATTAGCCGCGGCTGCCACCGAGCTGGACCGGCCGCTCGCAGAGATGGGCGGTACAGCGCAGGCGGCAGCCAGGGCCGGCGCGGCGCACGCGGTGAAGGTGACCGACACCATCGATGCGTTCCTACAGTCGCCGTCGGAGCTGACCAAGCCGGTTGTGCGCCGGGGTGTACCGCTCGCTGCAGGGCCGACGAGGCTGATGCCCGTCAGGCCTCCCGGGCTGGGCACACTTCACGGCTGGCACACCGAGGTAGCTCTCCCCATCAGCGGCACGTTCACCACGCCGGGCAAGGGCAGTCTGCGCGCCGACGCGGTCCTCACCGCGCCGGAGGACGGGGTGCCAGTGCTGTTCGTGGAGGTCGACAACGGCACCGAGCCACCGGCCAAGGTGGCAGACAAGATCGTTCGCTACCGCCGGTTCTTCCAGCGCACCGCGAAGGACCCCAGCGGGCAGCAAATCCCCCTGTGGTCAACCATCTGGCGGGCCTCCGGTCGCGACGGATACCCGCCGGTGGCGTTCGTGTTCACCAAGCAGGTCGGGCCCAAGGCACAGCAAGCACGCATACAAGAGGTCGTCCGCCTCTCACGCGAGCACTGGCAGGGTCAGTGGTGTTATGGGCGCCACATCGAGAACACCGCGGAGAGCGACGACTACTGGGACTACACGGACGCTGTGCCCGTGCTGGCCACCACACTCGACGAGCTGCGCCAGAACGGCCCTCGCGCGGCGATCTGGTGGCGCTTCGGCCACGGCTCAGGGCAAGTGCTCGCCGATGCGCTGGACAACCCGGACGACCGCCGGGCTTTCGAAGGCCGAGAGGAACAACGTCTTGCCGCACAGCGGGCCGCCTGGGCGGAGGAAGAGCGCCGCGAGGAGGAAGAGTACCGGCGATGGCGTGCCTCACTGCGGTCCTGCTCGACTTGCGGCAGCAAGTTCGACCCGGAGGATGGCCCCGACCCGGCGCGTGGCGACGAGTGCCCGCACTGTCGCATGCAACGCGAGCGCGCTGCGGCCGAGCAAGCCGAAGCGGAGGCCGAACGGGAACGCGCACAGTGCGAGCGGCGTTTGGACGGGTGGTTCGGCTGGTTCTACGCTTTGCGTGACCAGGATCGGTAGGCTCCGGGAGCGTGAGCGAGTACCAGTACTACGAGTTCCTCGCGCTTGATCGGCCCTTGGACGAGGACGAGGTCGGGCAGGTACGGGCGTTGTCCACTCGTGCCGACATCACCGCGACCCGCTTCGTCAACGAGTACCACTGGGGCGACTTCAAAGGCGATCCGACAAAGCTGGTCGAGCGGCTCTATGACGCCCACCTGTACTACGCGAACTGGGGCAGCCGCCGTCTCCTCCTGCGCCTGCCTGCTGGGTCGCTCACGGCCAAGGAAGCAACCGCGTACGCCATGGACGACGCGCTCAGTGTTTGGACCCGGTCCGGACAGACACTGCTGGACTTCTCCGTGTCCTCGGAGGACGGCGGCGAGTGCGAATTCGAGACCTCCTACACGCTCTCGGCCTTCGTGGGGCTGCGCGCCGAACTCGCGGCGGGAGACCTGCGGCCACTGTATGTGGCATGGCTTGCCGGGCTCACCGTTTGGGAGCTGGCGGAGGACGACGAGGAGAACTACGCCCGCGCGGTCGAGCCGCCCGTTCCTGCGGGACTGGCCTCGCTCTCCGGTCCGCAGCGGGCTCTCGCGGACTTCCTCGGCGTCGACGCGGACCTGCTGGCGGTTGCCGCCGAGGCCAGCCGGCCCGCCACCGCGGACGTCGTGGACCGCACGGCTCTGGCCGCCTTCATCGCCGGTCTGCCCGCCGCCGACAAGGACGCCCTGCTGGTCGAGGCCGCCCTGGGCCCGGTATCCCCAGGGCCTGGACTCCTGGCTCGCTATCGGGCGGCCGTCACCGTCCCCGGCCCGCGTGACGAAATCGGGCGGCGTACCGCGGCCGAGCTCCTCGACACTGCCTACCGCCGTCGTACCGACCGCAGGCAGAAAGAGCAGACTGCCCGGGTACGCGCCGACGCCGAAGCGCAGGAAGCGGGCTTGCACAAGGTCGCTCAGGGCACCGAAGAGGCGTGGCGCGAGGTCGATGGCCTGATCGCCCAGAAGAAGGCCAGCGCCTACGACGCCGCCGTCGTGATCCTGGGAGACCTGCGCGCTCTGGAGGCCCACGCCGGCGGCACCGCCGACTTCGACCGGCGGGTTGGTGAACTGCGGGCCGCTCACCGGGGCAAGCCGTCCCTCATGCAGCGCTTCGACGGGATGGGGATTCCGCGTTCCTGACGGGCGGCGTGGCGCCCGCCGTCACCCCCGCCGCGCGCGGGGGAGTGACGGCGGGCCGCCCGGGCCCTACGACAGGCGGAAGTAGTCGATGTTGAAGCCGCCCGTCTCGCAGAAGAGCCTGACCGTCTGGTCGCCCGCCGCGAGGCTGACCGGGACGTGCACGGACTGGTACGAGCCCCAGCCGTTTGTGTTCGGGACGGAGGCTGTGGCCAGTGTCGTGCCGCCCGCGTCGCGGAAGGACAGCGCGTCCGGGACGGCCGCCCGCCGCCTGTGGCGACGCGGAGTTCCAGGTCGTACGTGCCGGGCTTCGGGACGTCGACCCCGTAGTCCAGCCAGTTGCCTGCCGCCGTCCAGCCGACGTTCGCGCCGCCGCTCGCCGCCGGGTTGGACTCGATGAAGTTGGCGCCGCCCGACGTCCAGCCGTGCTGGGCCGCGTACGACTCCGCCTCGACTCGGACCCCGACCGGTGCGCTGTGCGGGCGCACCGTCACGTGCAGCGTCACCTTCGTGCGCGCGGTGCCGTCGGTGACGTACACCGTCACATCGTGCTCGCCGGCCACGGTCGGGTTGACCGTCACCACTCCCGTCGCGGGGTCGACCGTGATGCCGTCCGGGAGGTCGGTCGCGTAGAAGGCGAGCCGGTCGCCGTCGCGGTCGGTGGCCTTGAGGGGGACCTGCAGCGTTCCGTACTGGTCCGCCACCACGTCCGGCACGGGGGCCACCACCGGCGCCCTGTTGTGCGGGTTGCGGGGGAGGTGCTGCTTCCACTGGTACGTGGCGTACGAGTGCGCCGGGACCGTCACCGCGAACGACCGATCGGCGAGCACGACCCGCACCGTGGAGTCCGTGCTGTTGGCGTTGCCCAGGACCGCCGTGAACCGGTCGGGGCCGTGCCGGTAGACGACGTTGCTCACGCCGTCCGCCGTGGTGCTCGACTCCAGCCGGACGTCGCCGGGCGTCAGGTACTTGGCGAACTGCCCCATGGCGTAGAGCTCGTCGCGGACCGTGAAGTCCTTGGTCGCCGTGTTCACCTTGACCAGGCGGTCCGGCCACTTGGTGGTCGCGGCGACCTCGTCCCAGTCGACGTTGTTGTCCCGGGCGGGCGTCCAGTGGAGCGTGCCGCCGTCCTGGTCGGTGGTCTGCGCCCACATGACGTACGAGCTCGCGTCGAGGCGGAAGTAGTTCAGGATCGTCGCCGCGGACAGGTCGCTGGTCTCGGTCATGTGGACCGGCTTGCCCGTCTGCTCGAACGCGTCGCGCATCACCGTCGGGTCGCCCCAGTAGGGGTGGAAGGCCACGGCGTCCGTCGCGTTCAGGACCTGTCGGCCGGTCACGGACCCGTCCGGGGCGTCGTTGAAGATGCGGTAGTAGTTCTTGGTCGCCGTGCTGTTCGGGTCGCGCCAGTCCCAGAAGTTGAAGTCGTGGACGTACAGCCCTGTGTTCAAGCCGGCCCGGTGCAGGGCCTTCTTGATCGCGAGGGCGAGCTTCTGCTGCTGGGCGACGCTGATGTCCATGGCCGGGTAGACGACATCCATGCCGGGCTCGTTCAGCAGGGTCAGGGCGCCGACGCGGATGCCGTGCCGGGCTTACGCCTGGACGAACTTCACGTAGTAGCGGGCGAAGACGTCGATGCAGTCGTCCCGGAGCTTGCCGACCTGGTAGTAGTCCGTCGTGCTGCCGGGCTTGAGCGCGACCTCGCCCGTGAACTGGTTGTTCGTCTTCATCCACGCCGGGGCGCTCCACGCGGACCCGAAGAAGGTGGCCTTCGGGTTGTAGCGCTGGATCAGCTTGATGGTGTCGATGATGTGCAGGTCGATGTCGCGCTGAATGGAGAAGTGCTTCAGCTGGAAGTCGTCGGTCATGCCGGCCGGAAGGTCGTCCTCCGACCAGAACGGCAGGTGCTCGATGAGGTCGGGGCTGCCGATCGTGAGGCGGAACCGGTTCAGGCCCGCCCCTGTCTTCGGGTCGACGAGCAGCCGGACGGCCTCCTCGCGCTCGGCGGGAGTGAGCTTCCACAGATTGGACACGCTCGTCTCGTCCAGGGAGAACCCGATCCCCGAGTACGTCTGGCGCGTGGTGCTCGGGTCGACGACCACGGTCGCGTCGGCGGGAGCGCCCGGGTTCACCGCCGGCGCAGGCTGCCACGCGTGGTCGGCGCCCGTGGAGTAGGTGCCCGTCACGGAGGGGCCGCGACGGGGGACGGCGGCCGGGGCCGCCGACTCCGTGCCGACGAGAACGACCAAGGTGAGCGCTGCGGCTGCCCCGATGAGGGAACGTCTCACGATGTTTTTCCTTTCGCTCTGCTGGGATGCGCCGGTCGTACGTGATCCCGGTCCAGCGGCTGCCCGCGGCGGCCGAGGAGGGCGTGTCCGGGGATCCTGTGCAACCCGCTTCTGGCAGGGGTTCGTTCGGACGGTTCCGCCCTTCCGTCACCCGGGTCCGTCCCACGGTCCGGTGACGGCTGTCCGTGCTTGGAGTGCTGGTAAGCGCTCTCCTTCCTCGGGACGCGAGCAGATCCAAACAGCTTGACCATGTTCTGTCAAGGCATGAATTAAGGCGTGAGGAAAGTGCTCGTGTCCCCCGTGGGTACGGTCCGTGACGGGTGCCCGTGAGGGGTGCCCGTGGCGGGGCGCGTCGCATCCCCTGTCTCCGTGTGACGCTCAAATCCCCTTGCACAAAGCCTTGTTGACGCTCGCTACGATCGCTGCCCTCTGCCCCGCAGCGAAGGAGGACCCCAAGGCCGACCGGTCCGTGCACACCGTCGACGTGCCCCTGGGCGACGGCAGTGACGAGGTGGTGCGGGTCCAGATCCGCGAGGTGGACGAGAGCCTGGTCCGGGTCGGGCGCGGC
Source organism: Streptomyces sp. NPDC088354 (assembly GCF_044753585.1). Lineage (NCBI taxonomy): Bacteria > Bacillati > Actinomycetota > Actinomycetes > Kitasatosporales > Streptomycetaceae > Streptomyces > Streptomyces sp. NPDC088354. The sequence goes on from NZ_JBIVNJ010000032.1 coordinate 11,026, forward strand.
AGCCGCGCCGTGCCGCGGGCGGAACGGACCCTCGGCCAGATGCTGGACACCGTGCGGCCCGTCGCGGACAGCTTCGTCGGGCGGTTCCGCGGGATGGTGAACGCCCCGGACGAGGTGACCCTCGAATTCGGCGTCTCCATCTCGGCCGAGGCGGACGTCGTGATCGCCAGCACCGCCACCGCGGCCAACTTCGCCGTCACCCTGACCTGGAACAGGGGTGACCAGTCAGGTCCCAACGGCCATACTCCACAGGAGAGTTGATCGGAGGCGGCAGTGACGGCAGTGACGGCAGGGGCGACGGGGACAGGGACGGGAACGGGGCCCGGGCCCGGCTCGCGCAGCCCCGAAGAAGCACTGGCCGCCGCCGTGGTCCGGGTCAAGGGCCCCGACGGCGAGATCGCCGGCGCCGGCTTCCTCGTCGCCCCCGACCTCGTCCTGACCTGCGCCCACGTGGTGAACGACGCCCTCGCACGGCCCCGCGACGAGGAGGTCGCGGCAGGCGCCGGGGTCCTGGTCGACCTGCCCTTCGCCGAGGGCGGCGGCCCGGCCGAGGTCGAGCGCTGGGTGCCGGTGCGGGAGGACCAGACCGGCGACATCGCCGTCCTGCGGCTGCGCGCGCAGACCCCCGCGGCCCACCCGCTGTACATGGCGACACCGAGCGCGTGTGGGGCCACGACGTCCGCGTGCCCGGCTTCCCGTACCGCTCCCCGGGCGGCGTCTGGCACTACGGACGGCTGCGCGGCGTCACCGCCGAGGGCTGGGTGCAGCTGTCCCAGGCGGATCCGCACGGCGTGCCCGTCGAGGAGGGCTTCAGCGGCAGCCCGGTCTGGGACGAGCAACTGCGCTCCGTGGCCGGGATGGTCGTCGTGGTCCAGCCCGGCGGGGTCCCGCAGAGCTATCTGATCCCCACCCGCACGCTCGTCGCGGAACTGCCGGAACTGGCACCCGTGGTCCGCCCCGCGTCGCCGTACCGCGGCCTGTCGGCGTTCCAGGAGGCCGACTCCGAGGTCCACTTCGGCCGCGAGGACGACCTCAACGACGTCACCGCCCTGGTCGCCGGCTCCCATCCCTGCGTCACCCTCGTCGGACCCTCCGGCTGCGGCAAGTCCTCGCTCGCCCGCGCGGGCGTCGCACCGCGGATGCGTGAGCGCGGCCATGCCGTCCTCGTGGCGCGCCCCGGCGAGGACGCCTCCCTGCCGGCGGCGCTCGCCTCGGAACTCGTCACCGCCGTACGTCCCGGACTGTCCGGAGCCGCGAGAGTGCGGGAGGTGCGGCAGCTGGAGGACCTCCTCGCGGAGCGCGGGCTCATGGACGCCCTTCGGATGGCCGGCGGGCCGGCGGAGCGGCAGCTGCTCGTCGTCCTCGACCAGGGCGAGGAGCTGCTCGCCGGACCGGACCGCGAGATCGAGGAGGCCGTCCGGCTGCTGTTCCCCACGCGCCGGCCCGAAGGGCTGCGCGTGCTGGTCACCCTCAGGTCGGACGTCACGGACGCGGCCCTCAGCCATCCGCTCCTCGGCCCCGCACTCGGCTGCGGCCAGGTGCGGCTGCTCGCCCCCATGACCCGCGCGCAGCTGGAGCAGGTGATCCGCAGCCCCCTGCGGCTGACACCCGCCGTGACGTCGAGCGGATGCTGGACGACGCGGGGGACGGCCCCGGCGCGCTGCCGCTGCTCGGTTTCGTCATGGCCCAGCTGTGGGACGGGCAGCTCGGGGGACGGCTGCGATTCGAGACCTACCGCGAAGTGGGCGGCGTCCAGGGGGCGTTGGGCCGGTATGCCGAGACCGCCTGGCGCGGTTGCGTCCGCGAGGACGACGAGGCCGAGGCTATGCGGCTGCTCACCGACCTCGTCCGGTTCCTGCCGGGCGGCGATGTCCCGATGCGCAATGTGGTGAGAAGGGAGGATGCCGGCCCCGAGCGGTGGCCGATCGCGACCGCGCTCGCCGAGCGGCGGCTGCTCGTACTGCGCGGCGGCGGTGAGGCGGTGACCGCCGAGCTCGCCCACGAGGCACTGATCGGCGCCTGGACGCGGCTCGAGGAGCGCGTGCGTCAGGACCGCGCGATCCTGGCCTGGCGGGCGGAGCTGCGGCACGACGTGGAGCGCGGGCAGCTTCTGGAGGGTGAACGGCTCGCGGAGGCGGAGCCGTGGGTGGCCCGCCGGGGCCCCGTACTGACCGACGCGGAACGGCAGTTTGTCGGCGCCTCGGTCGCGCGGCGGACGGCGCGGGAGGAGCGGGCACGGCGGCGGGCGCGGCGCAAGCGCTGGTCCGTCGCCGGACTCGCGGTCCTGACCGCGCTCGCGGTGGTCGCCTCCGGGCTGTTCTTCCGGCGCAACGCGCAGCTCGACGGACAACTGCGGCGGGCGGCCTCCAAGCAGCTCGCGGGGCGGGCCGCGCAGCTCGACGACGTGTCGGTGGTGACCTCGGCGCTGTTCTCGGCGGCGGCCTACCGGACCGCCCAGGAGCCGGAGGCCCGTACCGCGCTGATCAGCCAGTATCTGCGGCTGCGCCACGTGGACCGGGTGGTCTGGGACAACCACGCCCCGGTGCGTGATGTCGCGATGATGCCGTCGGCCTGGGGCTCGGCGCGGACGAGGTGAAGAAGAACGGCCTGCCCGCCGGATCGAGGATCGTCGCGCTCTCACCCGACGGGCGCATGTCCGCGCGGGCCTCGGTCCACGGGCAGGTCTCCGTGGGAATCGGGCCGGACGCCGCCGGCAAGTGGCGCACGGTGATCCTGCGGGGCGTCGACGCGGCACGGAAGAACGCCCGCGCCCCGGTTGACCTGCGCTTCGACGCGACCGGGCGCAGGGTGCTCGCCGTGCTGCCCGGTGAAGGGGTCCTGGTCTGGGAGTCCGAGAGCGGCCGGCGCGTGGGCAGGCCCCTGCTCGCCCCGAAGGGCTGGGAGACGGCCCAGGCGTGGTTCGGCCCGGACGGGACCGTGATCGGCCGGATCGCCCAGGAAGGCGCGGCCGAAGGCACCCAGGGTCGCCTGGTGCGCTGGACCCTCGCCGACGGCCGGCGCGCCACACCGTGGGGCACGGACCTGACCGGTGCCGTCACGGTCAGCGGCGACGGCCGGACGCTGGTGCGGTGCACCCCGGACGGGGCCCTTCAGTCCTGGGACCTGACCGGCGGCCCGAAGCCGCGCTACCAGTACACCACCTAACAACTGGGCCTGGTCTGCCCGTTGAACGTGCCGCGCCTGGACCGGACCGGCCGGTTCCTCATCAACCCGGTGCAGCGCTTCGGCGCCTCGCTCGGCCGGTTCCGGTTCCTGGTGTTCGACCTGGTCCAGGGGCACGCCGGTACCTTCGACCTGCCCGCGCCCGCACAACAGGACGCCTCGTTCACCGGCGAGTCCCAGCTGCCCGCCGTGTCGCTCACCGGACCGCCGGGCGAGCTCCGGGCCACGGTCGGCGTCGCGGGGTCGGTGATGGTCGCGCGCGTCCTGGAGCCGTCCGCGTTCGACACCACCATGCTCACCGCCCGGATCAGGACTGTCGACGCCGACCACGATCGCGTCCTCAGTGTCGACGCCGACGGCAACGGACTGCGCCTGTGGGACCTGCGGACGCACCGGATGCTGGCCGCGGTGCGGCCGTCCCGTCCGCTGGCCGCCCTGTACGCCGCGTTCAGCCCGGACGGCACCCGGGTCCTCACGACGCCGGCGGACGGCAGCACCGTCCTGGTCTGGGAGGTGGGCGCGGACAGCCTGCGCGAGCGGGACCGGATCGACCTGCCACGGCCGCCGGACATCGACCCCACGGACCCCGATCCGCGCTCCGGGCGCTCCCCGGCGTGGGTCGACGTCACCTTCGACGGCCCGGACCACGTGGTGATCTCCGCGCTGTCCTACGTCGAGCGATGGGACCTGGTCCAGGGACGCGAAGTGGGCACGGCCTACCGGCCCAGGGCCCAGGAGCCCACTGAGGTCTCGATCGCCGCCGCCGGCACCTGGGCCGTGGCCCGCCCGGGGCACGGGCAGGCGGCGGTACGCACCCCCGCCGGGACATCCGACGTCGTCATCTGGGACTTCGACGAGGGCCGGGAGGTCGATTCGCTCAACGTCGGCGGGTCCGACGCCGTCAAGCAACTGGGCTTCGACCCGATGGGACGGCTCCTCGCGGTGCTCACCTACGACGGCGCCGTCCGGATCTGGGACATGGACAAGCCGGGCAAGGACAAGTGGCTGAAGCCGCTGACGTACCGGGGCGTCCAATGGCTGAGCGCCTTCTCGTCGCAGTCCACGCTGAGCACCCAGAGCACGCAGAACGAGTACACCGCCTGGGACGTCAGCGGCGGCACCGAGCGCTACCACTTCACACCCGGGTACGGAGCGACCGCCGATCTGACGGCGGACGGCGCGTCGATGGGCCTGGTCGATGGGTCCGACGGCTACGTCCTCGCGCTCGACCCGGAGCGGTGGCTGCACAAGCTGTGCGCGGTGGCGGGGCGGGGCCTCACGGCGGGGGAGAAGGCCCTGACCCCGTCGGGCAGCCGGACGGACCAGGTCTGCGACTGAGCGTCTTCAGCGTCGCCTCTCCAGGGTGAGGACGGCGCTGACTGCTGACGCCAGGCGGTTGGGGGTGCGCGGGCGTGAGGGAAGATGCGCCGGCGCTCGAGAGATCGCCCACGGTCCATGTGCTCACGTCCACGGTGGGGAACCGATCATGTGCGGTCACGTTCCGGCGCGATGAGGGCGCCGTCCCATGCACCCGTCCGGGTGCGGCAGACTGGTGTCCGCCCGTGCTGAGAAACCAGGAAAGCCGCCGCATCCGTGCATGACGAGCCCGACGTCCCCGATGCCGCATCCGAGGGTGCGTTCGGTATCGACGCCTTCACCCTCGACGACCGATTGCGGCTGTTCCACTTCGCCGCCGCCGAGAAGCGCGGCGACTACCTCTGGCTGCTGCGCGCCTTCGACCGCGGGCGGGCCAACTACCAGGTGCTGCTGCATGCTTCGGAGGCCGCCGGGCTGCTGGAACGGATCGCCGCCGACCACCCCGCCGCCGCGGCCGTGGGCGACGTGCAGTCGCTGCTCGACGCGCTCGCCGACTGGCGGATCCTGGACCGCTCGTACGACGGGACACGCGCGGCGAACCTCGCGGAGTACCGCAACCGCCACTACGTCTACCAGTTCACCCAGGCCGGATACCGGGCGTACCGGGCCGTGGAGGACGTGCTCGGCGCGCGGCTTGAGGACGCCCAGCTGTCCCGGCTCGTCTTCCCGGACGTCCTGGCGGATCTGCACGCGCTTGCCGAGGCCAACACCGCCGGTGACGCCGAGGAGGTGTACCGCAAGCTCGGCCGCCTGGACTCCGTGCTGAACGAGATGGCGCAGCGCGCCGCCCGCTTCTACCTCATGCTGGGCGATCTGGCGCGCACCAACGACACCCGGCCCGAGGTGTTCCTCACCCACAAGGACACTCTGCTGGCGCACATGCGCGAGTTCACCGCCGAGCTGGGCCGGTACGCCCCGCTGCTGGCCGAGGCCGTCGAGAAGACCGCCGCCACCGGTGTGGAGCGCATGGTCGAGTATGCCGCCGAGGCCGACGAGCGGCTCTTCCGCAGCCCCGCCGAGCGCCTCGCGGACTGGCGGCACCGGTGGGAGGGCATCGTCCACTGGTTCGCCGAGCGCGAGCACAGCGAGGCCGAGCGACTGCAGGACGCCACCGTCACCGCCATCCGCTCCGTCCTCGCCCTGCTGCGACGGGTCACCGAGGCCCGGCGCGGCGGGGTGAGCCGGGAGAGCCAACTACGCCACCTCGCACAGTGGTTCACCTCGTGCGAAAGCGACGAGGACGCGCACGCCCTGTTCCAGGCGGTCTTCGGGCTCGGCGCGCCCCGCCATGCCGGCGTGCCGTACGCCGACCCCGAGCAGATCCCCGGCCGTGCGTCCTGGTGGGACGCCGAGCCGGTGGAGCTGGCCCGCACCTTGGTGCAGTCCGGCCGCACCCCCGCCCTGCACGGTCCCGGGCGCATCGAACGCAACGACGCGCAGCGGGCCCGGCTGCGCGCCGGGCAGCTGCAGGAACAGGCCGAGCGCAGGGACGCCGCCGCCCACCTGGCGGCGGACGGGGTGTACAGCAGGACACTCGGGGAGGCCGAGACGCGGGCGCTGCTCGCCCTGCTGGACGTGGCGCTGGCCGCCCGGGTTCCCGCCAGCCGCACCGTCGCCGCCGCATCCGGGTCCGCCCACGGCGTACGCCTCACCCTCACACCCGCCGAGGGTTCCACCACCGTCGACACCGTTCGTGGACGGCTCCACCTGGACGGGCTGCGCCTGGAGGTCACCGCATGAGCGAGCGAACGACGCAATTGCGCGCGCCGGGCGCGCGCCCGACCGAGGGGAGCGAGGCCGCATGAGCCGCGTCGCCGAGGACGTCTCCCCGCTCGAACTCGCCGACTACCAGAAGGCCGTACGGCTGGTCCTGCGGTATTCGCTGATCACGGCCGGGTACCCGGACACCGCCGCCCTGCCCCTCGTGCGCCGCTGGGCGGAGCAACTGCGCACCGACCTGATGGAGACGCTCGGCTACCGGCTGATCACCACCGCCGACACCGCCCGGCTGCAGCGCACCCAGGACAGCCTGGACCCCACCCGCCCCGCCCTCACCCGCGCGGGCCGCCCCTTCGACCGCCGCCGCTACGCCTACCTGGCGCTCACCCTCGCCGCTCTGGGCCGCCACGGCGCGCAGGTCGCCCTCGGCGAACTGGCCGAGGCGGTCGCCGCCGACGCCGCGCGCATCGACGGGCTCGGTCTGGACACCACCCGCAAGGCCGACCGGGACGCGTTCGTGGACGCCGTCACCTGGCTCACCGAACGCGGCGCGCTCACCATCGCCGACGGTTCCGCAACCGCCTGGGCCGGCGACCCCGAACGCGCCGAGGCCCTGTACGACATCGACCGCGAGATCCTCACCGCCGTCCACCACCCCACCCGCGTCCTGCAGCACCTGACCTCGGTCACCGCGCTGCTGGGCTCCGGCAGCGCGCTGAGCATGTCGGCGGGCCGCGCCGCCCAGCGCCGCGACCAGGCCCGCCGCGCCCGCCGCCTGGTGCTGGAGAACCCGGTCGCGTACTACGCCGACACCGACCCCGACCTCGTCGGCCAACTGCGCGCCCCCGCCCTCACCGAGGACCTGGAACGCCTGACCGGGCTGGCGGTGGAGCGCAGGGCCGAGGGCGTCGCCCTGATCGACACCTCGGGGCGACTGTCCGACATCCGCTTTCCCGGCGGCGGCACGGTCGCGCAGGCCGCCCTGCTGCTCGGTGCCCGGATCAGCGCGGCCGCACAGCGCACCGGACGGCACGCCCCGGAACTGCTGTCCGCGCCCACCGCCGCCGAACGCCTCGCGGCCCACGCCCGGCGCATCGACGACGCCCTCCCGGCGCCGGGAGCCCCGGGCGTACCGGGAGAACCGGAGCCGGACGAGCCGAGGGCTTCCCCGTACGAGGCGCAGGAGGAGCCGCTGGCGGAGGTCCGCCATCCCTTCGTCACCGACTCCTGGCTGCGCGGCAGGCTCAAGGAGATCATCGGCGAGTACGGCGCGGGCTTCTCCGCCGACCTGCGCGGCGACCCGGACCGGCTGCTCGACCAGGCCCTCGGCCTGCTGGCCGCCATGTCGCTGATCGCGCGCGTCGACGGCGGCGCCCTCGCCCTGCCGCTGCTGGCCCGCTACCGCGGCGTCACCGCCCAGGTGAAGACCCGTGCACCCGCCAGGCCACAGGACCGGCCCGACCCCGCACCCACCTCCGACGACCTCGTGAAGGACCCGACGCAGTGAGCATCCCCGCTCAGGCCCCCGCCCCGCGCTCCCGTTATGTCCCGACCCGCGCCGGGATCGTCAACCTATGGGACTACCGGGACGAGGAGTTCTCCTTCGCGAGCGGCTGGCTGGTGCTGCGCGGTCCCAACGGATCCGGCAAGACCAAGGCCCTCGAAGTCCTCTTCCCCTTCGTCCTCGACGGCCGGATCGACCCCAAGCGGCTCAACCCGTTCGCCGCCGAGGACCGCACCATGAAGTCCAACCTGCTCTTCCGCGGGCAGGACAGCGCGCTCGGCTACGTCTGGATCGAGTTCACCCACTCCACCACCGGCCAGGCCGTCACGTGCGGCATCGGACTGCACGCCCAGCGCCACCGGGACACCCCGGCCCGCTGGCACTTCGTCACCGAAGGCCGGGTCGGCCAGGACTTCTCCCTGCTCACCGACGACGACCGGCCGATGACCAAGAAGCAGCTCGCGGCCGAACTCGGACACGAGCTGATCGTCTCGGCGACCGACTACCGCGCTGCCGTCGACCGCCGCCTGTTCGGCCTCGGCCAGGAACGGTACGAGCAGCTGCTCACCCTGATCCTCACGCTGCGCCGCCCGCAGCTCGCCAAGAACCTCGACCCGGCCAAGCTGTCCGACACCCTCAGCGAGGGCCTGCGCCCGCTCGACGACGACCTGATCGCCGAAGCCGCCCGCTCCTTCGACGACATGGAGTCCGTCCAGCGCACCCTGGAGGGCCTGACCGCCGCCGACGACGCCACCCGGGCCTTCCTGCTCAGCTACTCCACCTATCTCCGAGTCCACGCCCGCACCGCCGCCGACCGGCTCACCACCCGCCGCGCCGAGACCGCCGACCGCACCGCCGCGCTGCACACCGCCGACGAGGAGTTGGCGGCGGCCCGCGAGCGGCAGGCCGCCGCCGGAACACGCGCGGAAGGCGCCGACGCCGCGCTGGCCGCCCAGCGCGCCCGCCTGGAGCAGCTCCGCGCGTCCGCCGCCTACCAGGCCGTCGAGCAGCTCGCCGACCTGGAACGTCTGGTACGCACCTGCGAGCACACGGCCCGCCAGGCGGCGGCCGAACGCGCACGCCGCACCGCCGCCACCGGCCGCGCCCGCGCCGACGCGGAGCGGGCCGAGCGCCTCGCCGCCGAACTCGACGCCGCAGTCTCCCGCGACGCCGCCGCCGTCGCCGACCACGCCCACGCCGCGGGCATCCCCTGGAGCCCCGCCGACGCCGGACCCGACTGGATCGCGGAGCGCTCCGCGGCACTCGCCGCCGCCCGCCAGGAGGGCGTACGGGCCGTGCGCACCGCCCAGCAGGCCTGCCGCGCCGCCGAGCAGACCCGCGACCTGGCCCGGGCCGCACTCGACCGCGCCCAGGAAGCCGTCGCGGCGGCCGAAACCGCCGAAGCCGACACCGAGTCGGCGGTGGAGTCCGCCCGCGAACAGGCCCGCACCGCGCTCGGCCAGTGGCAGGCGGCCCACGGCACGCTCCTCCCGCCGGACGGTGCCGACCGGCTTGCCGAAGCCCTGGAGCGCACCGGGGAGCCCGAGGCGGCCGGCCTCACCGACGTCTTCGCCGAGGCCACCGCCCCGGCCGTGCAGGAACTGCGCGACACCCTCGCCTCGCTGCGCGCCCAGGCCGCCGACGTCGAACACCGCCGCGCCGAGACCGAGGCCGAGCGCGACCGGATCGCCGCCGAGCACGACGACGCCCCACCCCCGGCCCGCGGCCGCACCGCCGACCGGACGCAGCGCCACGGCGCACCGCTGTGGCAACTCGTCGACTTCACCGACGACCTGAGCGACAGCCGGCGCGCCGGGCTGGAAGCCGCTCTGGAGGCCTCCGGCCTCCTCGACGCCCTCATCACCGCCGAGGACACCGACGTGCCCGCCGGATGCGGCGACGGCTACCTGCGCGCGGGCGAACCGGTGAGCGGCCCGAGCCTGGCCGACCTGCTGCGGCCCGAGGACGGCACCGCCCTGCCCGCCGAGCGGATCACCGCCGTACTGCGCTCCGTCGCCATCACCTCCGGCACCCCGCAGATCAGCCCGGACGGCCGGTACGCGGCCGGAGTGCTGATCGGCGCGCACAGCAAGGAGCACGCCGAGTACGTCGGGGCCACCGCCCGCGAGCGCCGCCGCGCCGCCCGGATCGCCGCGTGCGAGGAGCGGATCGCCGAACTCACCGCAGCACTCGACGAACTGGCCCGCACCCGCACCCGCACCGAAAGCGCCCTGGAGGCCTGGGCCGACGCCCGCGCCGCCCTGCCCCGCACCGGCGGCATCACCCGGGCGCTGCGCGAGCTCGACCGGGCGGCGGCCGCCCTGCGCGCCACCCGCGAGGCCGCCGACACCGCGCAGGGCTCGTACGACGAAGCCGTCGCCGCCGGCTCGGCCGCACACCGCGCCCTGCAGCGCGCCGCCGCCGAGCACGGTATCCCCGCCGACCGGACCGACGCCGTCGAAACCGCCGTCCGGGCCTTCGAGCAGGCGGTACGCGACCTGGCCGCCCGGCGCCGCGAACACACCGGGCAGCGCGAGGCCGCCCGGGCCGCCGCCGACCGGCTCACCGCCGCCGCCGAGGACGAGGAGGCCGCGGCGGACGCCGAACGCTCCGCACGCCGCCGCCACACCGAGGAGGCGGCCAAGCTCGACGCCCTTCAGGAGGCCGTCGGGGCCGAGGCGCAGGACGTGATGCGTCAGGTGCAGGAGACCGAGGACGGCATCGACACCCTGGCCCGGGAGGCCGAGGCGGCCCGTGCCGCCCAGCACACCGCGATCGCGGCCACCGCCGCCGCCGAGGCCCGCGCCACAGCAGCAGCCGAGGCCCGGGCGGTCGCCGCAGCCGAGGAGAAGGACACCGCCCGGGGGCTGCGCCCGTACGCCGCCCGGGAACTGCTGGACATCCTGCGCTGCCCGCCGGGCCTGGCCTGGCCGGCGCAGGAGGCCGACTGGACCGGCGACGACCTGCCGCCCGCCGTGGCCGCCGTGCACCAGGCCATCCTGGCCGCCACCCGCGACCTGGCGCCCACCGAGAGCAGCATCAAGCAGTCCGTCACCCGCCTCACCCGGGCCCTGGACGACCTTCAGGCCCAACTCGCCGCCGCAGGACAGGACTACCGGCCCGAATGGGACGGCTCCGACGGCGTCATCCTGGTGCGCGTCGCCGACGAGGAGGGCCCGCTGCCCGTCGCCTCCTTCGCCGAGAAGATCGCCGCCCACCGCCGCGACCAGGCCGAACTCCTCAGCGACTCCGAGCAGCGCATCCTGGAGGACGCCCTGCTCACCCGGCTCGCCCAGCAGATCCACGACCGCACCGTCGACGCCCGCGACCTGATCCGGCGGATGAACACCGACATGCGCAGCCGCACCATGTCCTCGGGCACGACCGTCGGCGTCAGCTGGCTGCTCGCGGACCATCTCGACGACGAGCAGCGCGCCGTCTGCGCCCTCCTCGACGCCGACGCCGCCCGGCTCGGCCCCGACGGGCTGACCCGGACGCGCACCCACTTCGCCACGCAGATCAAGAACGCCCGCGCCCGCCACCGCGACCTGCCCTACCGCGACCTGCTCACCCAGGTGCTGGACTACCGGCGCTGGCGGCAGTTCGCGTTCCAGCTGGTACGCCCCGACAAGTCCGAGGAGAAGCTCACCCGCGCCCGGCACAGTCGCCTGTCGGGCGGCGAGCAGTCCGTCTCGCTGCACCTGCCGCTGTTCGCCGCCGCGCACGCCATGCTCAACTCCGCCCACCCCCATGCCCCGCGGCTGCTCGCCCTCGACGAGGCGTTCGCGGGCGTCGACGACACCGGACGGGGCGAACTGATGTCGCTGGCCGCCCAGTTCGACCTCGACCTGTTCATGACCGGGTACGACCTGTGGGCCGCGCACGCCGCCGTGCCCGCCGCCGCCCACTACGACCTCGCCCACTCGGCGATCGACCACACCGTCTCCGCGCTGCTGCTCGTCTGGGACGGCGCGCGGCTGCTCGCCGACGACACCGGCGATCTGACCGCCGCCCTCGGCTCGCCCGGCACCCGGCGCGTCCCGCCCGCCCAGCGGGAGGCCGCCGTTGCCGGATGAGGGCGGACCGGCGGCATACGAGGAGCTGCGCGGCGACGGCTGGGCCCGGCTGCTGGCCGCGGCCCGGCGCAGGCTGGAGCGGACCGGCGGCGCGCTGGACGGCGACATCGGACTGACCGCGCCCGCCGAGAGCGAACGCCGCACCGTCATCGGCATCACCGGCCGCTACCGGCCCGAGACCGTGCGGCGCCTGACCGTGCCGCTGCACGACCTGGACGCGTACCTGCGCCACCGATACGGCACCGGCCTGACGCAGACCCTCGCCCGCCTCGACGGCCCGCTGCGCGACCGGCCCGCCGAACGCGCCGCCGAGGACACCCGCCGCGCGGCGGCGCTGGACTCCGCCCGCTCCAGCCGGCTCGCCGCTCACACCTGGTTCACCCGATGGCTGGACCGGATCGCCGCCGACGGCACCCTCACCCGCCTGGTGCGCCGCGCCGACGCACCCCTGCTCGGAGCCGCCGTCCGCGTCCTGGAAGCGCTTCCCGAGGACCCCGCACGCATCGCGCCGCTGCCGGTGCTCGCCGAACGGGCCACCGGCGACACCAAGTCTCTCGCCTCCGGCACTCCGCTGGAACAGCTCGTGCTGCGCGCGCTGGCCGAACGCGGGGACGGCGAGGTCCCGCGCGACCGGGCGGGACGGCGCGTCCTGTGGGAGAGCGCCGGAGTCATCGCCGACGACCTCGCCAGCCAGGTCCTGGTCCTCAACGCCGGCGCCAGGGGCGACAGTCCGGTGTGCCGCTGGCTGCGCGAGGCCGCCGACGCCGCCATCCCCTTCCGGCTCACCCTCCACCAGCTCGCCTCCGCCCCCGACCCGGTCATCCCGGCCGCCCGCACCGTCTTCGTCTGCGAGAACCCGGCCGTACTGCGAGCCGCGGCCGCCGAACTGCGGGAGACCGGTGCCGCCCTGGTCTGCACCGAGGGCGTACCGTCCGCCGCTTGTCACCGGCTCCTCGGCGACGCCGCCAGCGCCGGCGTGCGGCTGTACTGGCGTGCCGACTTCGACTGGCCGGGCCTGCGCATCACCGCCGCCGCCCTGGCCCGCCACGGCGCCCGGACCTGGCGGATGACCGCGGCCGACTACACCGCCGCCCTCGGCCATGGCGAGTCGACCCCCCTGGCCGGACCACCCGCGCACAGTCCCTGGGACCCCGGACTCGCTCAGGCCATGACCGGCTCCGGCCGCGCGGTCATGGAGGAACGCCTCCTGCCCCTGCTCCTGTCCGACCTCGCCCGCACCTGATGCGCCGAACGATCCGCGGTCATCGGGCCGGAGGCGGACCTGCCCGATGCCACCGACGGCGCGCGGAGCGGCCGGGGTCGGCGAGCTGACCCGCATCCTGTCCGCCCACGAGCGCGAGATCCCGCAGAGCCCCTCGTCGCCGAGGTCGCCGGCGCCCTCCAGGAACTGATCGGCGCACCCGAACGCCAGGTAGCCGCCATGAACGACGAACTGCAGCAGCGGCCCACCTCCACCGGAACGAAGCCGCGCATGGTGCGGCGGCCCTCCCGCAAGGCCCCCCGCCGGACTCTCACTGGCAGCCTGGCGAGCTGGGCGGGGACGACTTCCGCCGGATCATGGAAAGTGGGGAGGTATGGCTCGCGGAGGCTGCCGATCGTGCGGTCGGGGCTTGGTAGCTCTGGTGGGAGGACGACGACGCCTGGGGGCCGCAGCCGCCGACGGCCGGCTGTGTGCACCGGCTGATGGTGGACCGCACAAGCGTCCCTCCTGGGACAGGGCGGCAGCTCCTGCCCGTCGCGGAGCGACGCGTGGCCGAGGACCTGGTCGGCGACGCCCGGGCCGCGGAGTGCCCCAGGACACCCAGCGCGCCACCGGCCCGGCGGAGCGTGGACAATGGCCGGACCGCTCCGGGCCGCCATCTCCGAGGTCGAAGCGGGGACAGCGTTCGCGGTTGACGAGAGGCCCGGCGACATGGGTGCACCACCATTGCTCGAACTCAGCGGCGTCAGCCGGGTCTACGGCAAGCGCACAGCGCTGGCCACCGTGAACCTGCGGCTCCGGTCAGGGAAGTGCGTGGCGCTGCTCGGCCACAACGGCTCGGGCAAATCGACACTGCTGCGCATAGCGGCCGGCCGGGACAGGCCGAGCACCGGCACGGTGAAGTTCGACGGCAAGCCGATGAACGAGAACGACCCGGCGGTCCGGGCCCGGGTGGCGGTGGTCGGTGACACCGCGGCCTGTTACCCCGACCTGACCGTGCGCGAGCATCTGCAGCTGGTGGCGGTGGCCCACGGGGTGGAGGACGCCGGCGACTGGATCGGCCACGTACTGGCCGAGCGGATGCTGACCGACCACGCCGACGCGCTGCCCGGGGCACTGTCCTCCGGGCAGCTCCAGTCGCTGCTGCTGGCCTCCGCGATGGTCCGGCCGCGCGACCTGCTGCTGCTGGACGAGCCGGAACAGCGACTGGACCCTGGCGCGCGGCGTCAGCTGGCCGACCTGATCAAGAAGGAGACCGCGGAGGGCGTCGCCGTGCTGCTGGTGACCCACCACGGAGAGCTGGCCCGTGCGGTCGCCGACCAGGTGCTGGTCCTCAGCGACGGCAAGGTGGTGGCCAACGGCCATCCGGACAAGGTGCTCGCCACCGGCGCCGACGGACTGACCTGGCTGGCCGAGACCTCGGACGGTGCCCGGTGACCACCCTCGCAGAGGAGACCGAGGACACCGGGGAGCACTCCGCGGCCTGGTCCGACGCGGACGACTGGACGCGGGAGACGCTGCGGCTGGTCCGCGACCTGCGCACCCCGCACCGCCGCAAGAGGACCGGCCAGATCGCCTACACCGTGTACTGCGTCGCGCTGATCCTCGCGGTGTGGGGAGCGCTGCCGAGCATGGGGCTGTTCCTCGAGAAGTCCATGGGCGCCGACTACTCCGGTCACGGACCGGCGATCCTGGCCGCGCTGCCGGCCGGGTCCTGCGCGCTGGGGCTGGGATGGCTGCTGGTCGCCGCCTGGGACGCCCAGTGGCGCGGGCCGGTGGTGCCGCCGCGCGAGACCGTGGACTGGCTGCTGGCCCAGCCGGTGGACGTCGCCCGGGTGCTGCGGCCGTGGTTCTGGGGCTCGGCCGCGATCTCCGGCGGGGCCGGGCTGCTGGTCGCGGCGATCGGCATGATCGCGCTGGGCCTGACCGTCGGTGTGGGGCTGCCCGCCGCGTTCGGCTGGTGCCTGCTGGGCGGCAGCGCTCTGCCCCTGCTGGCGACCGCGCTGGCCACCGCGGTGGAAGGCAGCGAGCGGGTGGCCCGCTGGGCCCGGCTGGCCACTCCGTACGTCGCCGTGGCGGTGCTGGCACTGGTGGCGCAGACCGTGCTGGCGGTCGGAGGCGACCGGCTGCCGGGGCTGGAACGGGTGGAGCTGTGGTCCGGGCCCTGGGGCTGGGCCGGGCTGGCCGCGCTCGCCCCCACACCGGCCGCGCTGCCGGGCGGCTGGGCCGCGGGCGTCCTGCTGGCGGCGGTGGTGGCCGGCGCGCTGGTCGCCGCACACCGCTTCACCGGGTCGCTGCCGTTGTCCGCGGTACGGCGGCGTTCGCGGACCGCGACTGGGGTGATGGCCGCGCTGCGCACGGTGGAGTTCCGTACCGCGCGGCAGGCGGTGGCCGGGGTCACCGGCGGCGGCCGGTCGACGCGATGGAGGCTGCCGGCGCCCCGTCGGGCGGAACTGGCCGTGCCGTGGCGGGACACGCTCGCGCTGCTGCGGACTCCGGGCCGGCTGGGCCGGGCACTGGTGCTGGGGGTGCTCGCAGTGCTGGGCGCGGTGCTGGCGGCCTCGGCGCACGGCGGGACGGGCGTGGCGGCGGCGCTGGCCTCACTGGTGTTCGGCTACTGGTCGCTGACCCAGCTGCTGGAGCCGGCCCGGGTGGAGACCGACGACACGCGGCGCGGGTCGTGGGCGCCCTACCCCTACCGGGACCTGATGCTGCGGCACACGGCGGTCCCCGTCGTGCTGGGGCTGGTGGGCGCGCTCGCGGCGGCGGGCGTGCTGGCCGGGGAAGGCGCGGGGGCCCGCGCGTTGCTGGCACCGGCCCTGGTGCCGGCGCTGGTGGGCGCTTCGCTGGTCAACGCCTGCCGGGGTGCGACCAAGCACCATCTGCTGATGTCGTCGGCCCAGTCCCCTGCCGGCGGCCTGGGCCCGGTGCTGTTCCTGGCCTGGTACGGCGCCGGGGCGCTGGCGGCGGTGGCCACGCTGGTCGTCCCGTTCCTGACCGCGCTGCACTCCGGCTCGGCCGCCTCGATCGTCACCGCCGCCGTGGCGAGCGGCATGGTGACGGTGATCATGGTGCGCTGGGCGGTCCTGCGGATCGGGAACCTGACGGCCCCCCTGGCGGACTGACAGGGGGCCCGGCGTCCGCGTCCTCGCATCCGGCTACGGCACGCTCCGGCGCCGCCCGGAGGGAACCACCGGCCCGCGGGCGATCAGGACGTCGGCCGCGTGGCGCCAGCCGAGGGACGAGTAGAGGCGCCGGCCTTCCTCGCTGGCGACGAGCAGACCGGTACGGGCGCCGCGGGAGACCGCGGACTCCGCCAGAGCGCTCATCACGGCGCGGCCCAGGCCGCGCCGACGGTGCGCGGGGTCGGTCTCGATGCGGTCGGCGATCGCGTCACGACCGACCACGGCAATGGATCCGCGCGCCGCCACCTCTCCTGAGGCGTCACGGAGGGAGACGACCGTGACGGATCCCTCCGTGCGCACCTCGCGCTCGTACGGCGCGAGGGGTACGTGCCGCGGGTGCCCGGTCAGGTCGGTCGTCATGAACGACTCGGACCGGTGGAGCAACCCCAGTCCGGCGGCGTCCACGACGGCTTCGACCGCGGCCGGGCGCAGCGTGGGCACCGTGAGCCAGGTGATCTGCCGCGCGGTGGCGACGGCCGCCGCCAGCCGTGCCACGGACTCGGGTTCCTCGTCCGCACGCAGCGCGAACACCTCGACCTCGCGGCCGGGTTGGTCGCATGCGGACCACAGGCCGTCCCCGGCCTGCCCGACCTGCTCGGCCTCGGGCAGGGAGCGGGCAGTGGCCCAGCCGTCCACCCAGCGCCGTATCAGCCCCGATGCGATCTCCGTCATCCGGAGATGATGGCATGGCCGCGACCGGCCGGGCGCCCCGGAAGCCCGGCCCCCCTGTCGTCACGCCCGGCGCGGCAGGCTCCAGCGGTGCGGCGCGATCAGCCGGCGCACGGCGGGCTCCGGTCCCCAGGAACCGGGCGCGTACAGCTCCACCGGCGGCGGGTTCTCCAGCAGCGGGGCGGACGCCTCCCACAGGCGCTCGATGCCGTCGGACCGGGTGAACAGCGACTGGTCGCCCAGCATCGCGTCCAGGAGCAGGCGCTCGTAGCCCTCCAGCGCGTGCATCGAGTTGAAGGACTCGGCGTAGCTGAAGACCATCTCCGCCTCGCGCAGGCGCATGGCGGGCCCGGGGTCCTTCACCAGGAAGCAGGCCATGATGCGGCCGGGGTCGTCGAAGTCGATCAGCAACTCGTTGCTCCGGACGCCGGCGCCCTCGCGCGCGGCCAGCGGGAACATGCGCAGGGCCGGTTCCCGGAAGCCGAGCGTCACCACGTGCCGCGCCTCGCCCAGCGACTTGCCCGAGCGCAGGTAGAAGGGCACCCCGGCCCAGCGCCAGTTGTCGATCCCGACGCGCAGCGCGACGAAGGTCTCGGTGTCCGACTTCGGGTCCACGCCGGGCTCGGCGCGGTATCCCTCGTACTGCCCGCGGACGACATGGGCCGGGTCGATGGGCTTGAGCGACTGGAAGACCTTCTCCTTCTCGTCCCGCATGGAGTGCGCCTCGAGTGCCGTGGGCGGCTCCATGGCCACGAATCCCAGCAGCTGGAAGAGGTGGGTGACGATCATGTCCCGGAAGGTGCCGGTGCCTTCGAAGAACTGCGCCCGGCCCTCGATGCTGATGCTCTCCGGCACGTCGATCTGCACATGACTGATGTGGTCGCGGTTCCAGACCGGCTCGAAGAGGCCGTTGGCGAAGCGGAGGGCGAGGATGTTGTCGACCGACTCCTTGCCGAGGAAGTGGTCGATGCGGAAGACCCGCGACTCGTCGAACACCGCGTGGATGGACGCGTTGAGCGCGCGGGCCGAGGCGAGGTCCGTACCGAAGGGCTTCTCCACGATCACCCGGGCGTTCTTCGCGAGGCCGCTCGCCCCGAGCGTCTCCACCACGGACGTGAAGGCGCTCGGCGGCACCGCGAGGTGGAACAGGCGCCGCGGGCTGCCGCCGATGGCCCGCTCGGCCTCCTGGACGGCCGCGAGCAGCGGCTCGGCGGCGCCGGGATCGCACGCCCCGAAGGACAGCGCCGCTTCGAACTCCTGCCACGCGCGGCCCTCGGGCTTCGACCGGCCGAACTCGGCGACCGCCTCCCGCGCGTGCTTGCGGAAGTCCTCGTCGCTCAGCGAGCTCTTGGCCGGAGCCGAGCCGACGATCCGGTAGCGGGCCGGCAGCAGCCCCGCCTTGGCCAGGTGGAACAGTCCGGGCAGCAGCTTGCGCCGGGCGAGGTCGCCGGTCGCGCCGAACAGCACCACCACATGGTCCTCGGGGACCGGTCCGTGGCTCGATGAGGGGGAACGGTGGGTCACGGCGCCTTCACCCGGCCTTCTCGGCGTGGCCGCCGAACTCGCCGCGCATCGCGGACAGCACCTTGTCGCCGAACTCGCCCAGTCCGCGCGACGCGTACCGCTCGGCGAGCGCGGCGCTGATGACGGGGGCGGGCACGCTCTCGTCGATCGCCGCCTGAACCGTCCAGCGGCCCTCACCGGAGTCCGAGACCCGGCCGGTGAACGAGTCCAGCTGGGGCGAGCGGGCCAGCGCGTCGGCGACGAGGTCGACCAGCCAGGAGCCGATCACCGAACCGCGCCGCCACACCTCGGCGACCTCGGCCACGTCGATCTCGTACGGGTAGGCCTCGGGCTCGCGCAGCGGGGCGGTCTCGGCGTCGACGGTCCTGCGGCCGAGGCCCGCGTCCGCGTGCCGGATGATGCTCAGGCCCTCGGCGATGGCCGCCATCATCCCGTACTCCACCCCGTTGTGGACCATCTTCACGAAGTGCCCGGCGCCGCTCGGCCCGCAGTGCAGATAGCCCTCCGGCGCGGTCCCGTCGGACCTGGTCCTGCCCGGTGTGGGCTCGGCGTTCCCGCGGCCGGGGGCGATGGTGCGGAAGACCGGGCCCAGCCGCTCGACCGGCTCGTCCTCGCCGCCGATCATCAGGCAGTAGCCGCGTTCGAGCCCCCACACGCCGCCGGACGTGCCGCAGTCCACGTAGTGGATCCGCTGCGGGGCGAGCTGCTTGGCGCGGGTCATGTCGTCGCGGTAGTACGAGTTGCCGCCGTCGATCACGGTGTCGCCCGGCTGGAGCAGAGTGGTGAGCTCGTCGAGCGTCGGCTGCACCACCCCGGCGGGCAGCATCAGCCAGACGTTGCGGGGCGGCTCCAGCTTCTCCACGAACTCCTTGAGGGAGGCGGTGCCCGTCGCCCCCTCCTTCTCCAGCTCCAGCACGGCGTCGCGGCTGAGGTCGTGCACGACGCACCGGTGGCCGTCGCGCATCAGCCGGCGCACGAGATTGGCGCCCATCCGGCCGAGCCCGATCATGCCGAGCTGCATGGGTGTGTCAGTGGCCATGGTGGGTTTCCCCGTTCCTCGGCGGCCTGCGCGGGCCGGAGTTCTCGTTGTCCGGGTGTGTGGCGTCCGCGGTGGCACCGGCCTTGCCGTCACCGGGAACGGCCGCGGCCCGGGGTCCCGCCGCCGGACCCCCGTGGCAGCCGATGCCCGCGACGACCGGTCGGGACATGGGTTTCCTCCTCGCCTCGGGGTCGCGGTTCCGGGGTCCTGCGGCGGAAGCCGTTACGGGCGTCCGCGCCCCAGGCATCCGGGGCGAATCTACCTATTCGGGGCATTCGGCGCTCAGGGGGAATCCTTTCCCCGCGCCGGCCGGGGCGCCAGGACGCGGTCGGGTTCGGCCCGCGATCCCGCCCCCGCGCCGGGGGCCGGGTTCCCGCCAGGGACGCCCGTGCCGCGCTGCGCCGTCCCGGTGACGTGGGGCCGCGCGGCGCGCGGATGTGATGCCGAGAGCGAGGAAACCGCGCCGGGCGCCGAGCACCCTTGGTGTGGGGGTCTACTCCGTGCGCGGGGCCACCCCCGCGAGTCGTGCCCAGCCGTCGCGTCCGGCGGGGGAACCACGGCGGAGCGTGGTTCAGGCTCTGGTGAGGGGCGATTTCGCGCCGGGAGAAGGCGGCCGGCTTGCTCGGCGAGTCGGATTCCGGGAGCGGTCCTGCCTACGCCCGGGCAAGGCCTGTTGGGCAGTGCTCCGCCAGGCAGAACTCCTCCGTTTCGCGCTCGACGCAGCACCGAGCCTCCGGCCCGGACCCGCGTGTCGAGCGCGACCCCATGCTCGCCCCGTTGAGCATCCGCGATGAAACCCGCAGGTGAACCGCGGCCCCGCCGGGGCCCCACCCGGAGTAGCCTGGAGTCACCAGGAGCATTGCGCACACGGGCCCTCATGCCGGTGTCGTTCCCGGCGAACGACCATCTCGGGCAAGTGGGAACACGCCCGGAGTCAGGTCCGTGTCATGAGTGTCATCCTCGATCGACCGCTCATCGCTGCTGATGGGCAGGATTCTTCACCTCCGATACCCCCGCCTCGGTTGGCACTGAAGCCGGCCGCTGCCGCGCGTGGTCTGCTGGACGGAGCCTGGTGGCCGCGTTCCCGCGATCTCGCACGTGAACTCCCGGCCCTGATCGACACACTGGATCGCCGCTGGGCGCGAGTGACCCGCGTCGCGGTGAACCCCGCGCTCTGGCCGGTGATCCCGCGAAGGGTCTCCGCCTCGGGACATGTCGTCCACGTCGGGTGGTTCAGGGAACAGGACCCGAACAAACTGCTGCTGCTCTCCTACACCACCGGTCGCCTGGATCTGCTGGTTATCCCGCCGGAATGCGATCTGGCCGCGGCGACCCGGCTGATGGCAGCCGCGGCCGACCCCCGGCGCGGACTCACCGCGAGCGGCCTCATGGCGGACGATGAACTCCTCCGAACCGCGGGAACCGACCGCAGAGGCGAAGCGGTCTGGGAGTCGGAAGGCGGCACCCCGTCCGCGGCCGACATGGCGGCGGTGCCCGGCCACGCCGGGGGGACGTGGACGTGATGGCGATCCTCGTCAGCCTGGCCGTGCTCCTCGCGATGATCGTCGTGGGCGCCTTGATCATCCGTGCTCTCAACGAGCGTCACGACCAGCGGATCAGCGCTTTCCGTTATGGCGATCTCCTCCCGTACCGTCGTCGCCGGACTGTCGCCGTCCCAGAGGGAAGCGCAGTCGATTCCTCTGACTCACTGGCCAGGACGGTGCACGAAGAGCCGCAAGGCGACAGCCGTCGTCGGCCGCGCACCACCCGTTCCACGGAAGCAGGCGCGCAGCGCCCCGCACGACTGCTGGCCTCCCCCCGTCGTGTCACCGTCACGGGCCGCCCGCCACCCGAGGGGCGTACCGCACGGACGGCACCGGCCTGGCCCGCGCTCGCCGAGGTCCGCGTCATCGCCGCGTCCCCGGAGGCCGCGCGCGAGGTTGTTGACGCCCTTCGGCAACACTTCGCGGGTACGGAACAGCGCAGCTGCCCGGCAAGCCCGCAGGGCGGCACCACCCGCCTGCACCTCACGGTCGACACCGCGCGGGCCCCTCGGGCCGGGCAGTCGCTCCAGTCCGGTGAGGACACGGGCCGTGCGACCCCTGCCGGCCATGTGCACGCTGCAGAGATTCCGCCTCGGGTGGCGACGAGCAGCCGTGATAAGGGCGACGCGGCGACGGAGGCCCTCAAGCGAGCGGACACCGCCCGGGCCCGCCGGGCCGACTGGCCGCCGGCAATCGCCTGGGGGTGACGCACCGGCCCGTGGCCGATCGGGCCGGCAGGCGGAGGGGGCGGGCGAATCCAGCCTGCCCGGCGTAGCCCGGCCACGGCACCGTGCCGGGGCGGAGCGGGCGTCTGGGCGCACTGCAGGTGCGGGATACGGCTCACCCGCTCTTCGCGTCTCCGCGTCTCCGCGTCGAGAGTGCGGCAGCATTACGATAGGTACTGAACTGGTGCACTCTCACGTGCAGCAGTTCGGAAGGGCGGCCCTGGCGTGTGAATGCGCCGGGGTCGTTGCGTTCCGGTTGACGCGGACGCTCCCGCACAGGATGCGGGACCAAGGGGTACCGCCTTCGCCGCCGCGGGGAGTGGTGCGTGTCAAGGGGACGCCGACCGGTTCGCCGGGACCGGCGTCACGACCCGCTGGGAGGCATGGCCCCCACCCACTGCTGGGCGACCGTGGCCGGCGGCCCTACCCATCGCCATCCTCGCTCTGCGAGGCCTGGCGCCCCGGTCGAGCCGGTACCGGTCGTCGATCAGTACTGGGAGCCCGTTCGGAGATACGTGCCCGTGACCTGCAGCCAAGCGCCGGGTCCGAAGAATCCCTCAATGACGTGCGGCGCGTTCTCGGAGACGCGCAAAACCCGCAAGGCCCCGCTCGGGTGCACGTCGTACTCGTACGTCGCCAGCCCTGGCTTGTCTTCGTATTGCATGTCCAGGGGCCCCTGGGAAGACTCCGCGGGCGACCGCGCTTCAAGCACAAGCTTGACATAAACCGACATATGCCCACGGTATCGCTGCTAACCCGGCCGGCGCACAAGCCGACCGGTGACCACCCTCGGCCGCACCATCACGTCAGATCATCGGGTTGCCGGCCCCCGCCGGCGTCGTCCACGCGCCTCGGACGATCCGGGTTGGTGCCTGTGTCGATGAGGATTTGTTCGGCCCCGGCGACGTTGCCGGCCTGTACCGCCTTGGCCATCGCGGCGCGCGCCGCATCAGGGGTGGCCCGCGGTGGCACCACCAGCAGGGAGAAGTGGTCCCGGTCACCGCGGGTGATCAGGACCGTGTCGTCACCGACGGGGAAGGAATCGATGTGCACGACCCGGTCGTCAACGGTCAGGCGCGTGGGGAGTCCGTCCCAGGCGGTCGCGTCCAGACCGACGCGCGTGATGGGGCCCAGATAGCGGACCAACTCGGTGACCAGGCGGGGAAGCTCCGCGGCGATGTCGCGGGAACGCGGCCACCACGCACCGTCGAGGATTCCCTGTCGGTCCCGAGTCGTCTCCAGCCTCAGCAGCGCCGTCCCGGGTTTCACCGCTCGCTGGATCTCGTCCGGGAAGTGTTCGGGAAGATGGGGGTTGTCCACGTCGGCCATGGCTGTTCTCGCTTGTCAGCACGGAGCCCGGTCGGCCCTCCGGACTCCCGAAGCCGCATCGCCTCGGCACCGCTGCCGGCAGGCCAAGTTCCCTGGCCCCTTCACCGTACTCCCCACGGTGGCACGCACACCGGATGTGTCAGGCTCCTACGGATTCGGATTCGGATTCGGATTCGGATTCGGATTCGGAGCCGGGCCCGGCCGCACGCCTCCTCGGCGGACGCGAGCTCACCGTACAGCGTCCGGCACGCTCGCCACCGATCCCGGGGCGCTGTACCGGCAGGTGCGCCGATACCGGACGGTGCGGCGGTCGCCCTCCAGGAACGCCGCCTTCGCCTGCACTGACCGACGATCGTCCTGTTTCCGGGATCTTGTGCCAGACACGGCCCTGGTGGCACTGGCCGCCGACACGGACATCAGCGCATGGCGGCGTCTGACCGGCTCTGCCATCTTCGCCCTCACCAGCGACCACATCGACAGCGAGGATGACGCCTACCAGCCAGCACAGCGAGCACCGACCGGCGAGCCACCAACACCCCGGCAACGTTCGCGGCCAACGCATCAGGAGGCGGGTCACCAGCCGGGGTAGCGGCCCCACCCTTGCGCGTCCCTGTCCGTGCGGGCGAGCCGCGTGACGAGGTCGCGGGCCAAGGTGTCCAGGACCCAGGCCAGTTCGTGGCGGCTGACCAGGGCGACCGGCAGGGCCTCCGCGCCGTGGGACGCGCCGAGCAGCGCGCCCGCCACGCAGGCGACGGAGTCGCCGTCCGGTGCCCCGGCGGCGAAGCGCAGCGCGTCACCCACCTGCTCCCGTGCCGGGAAGGACGCGGCGACGTACACGCCGCCCAGCAGGGCCGCCGGCGCCGTGGCGTCCGGAGCGAGCCGCGCGAGCCGCCCGGCGTCCGCGGGATGGTCGACGGCCTCGTGAAATGCCGCGTCGATCCGGTCCAGGTCGTTGGCAGCAGGGCCGCGCTCCGCGGCACGCAGCGCCTTGAGGCCGTCCCGCAGGGCCAGTTGCAGCGGCGAGCCGGTCAGGCAGTGCCCGGCCAGCACCGCCGCATGGGCTGCCGCGGAGTGCGCGGCCGGGTCGCCGTGCGTGAGGGCGGCGACGTCGCGCGCCCACGCGGCAGCGAGCTCGGGGCCTTGCACGGCGCAGAGCACCGCGAGGGGGAGGGTACGGGTCAGCGCGTGGCAGCCGCGGCTGGTCGTCGTCGGCCGCTCCGCCGTGCCCTGCTCGATCCTGGCCAGCGCGGCCACGGTCGCCGGTGCCGAGCCGCGCCGTTCGGCCAGCACCGGCACCTGCGCGAGCCAGCCGTCGGGCCAGGCCCCTTCGCCCGCATCCCAGCGCTTCGCCTCCAGGCCCTGCAGCGCGGCCCACCGGCAGTACGCGTGCCACACCACCGACGGCGGGTGGCAGATGCCCTTCTCGGCGCCGCGTACGAGGGCGCGGACCGTGCCCTCGGCGATGAAGCACGCCAACTGGGTGCTGACCCCCGCCCGCAGCGGGCCCTCGGCCGGCGGCGTGCCCCCGGCGCGGCCCAGCGTCTCGCCCACCGCCAGGCCGAGCATCAGCCCGCGGGCCCGGGACGGCGCGACCTTCGCCTTCAGGGACTCCTGGACCTCGTCCGGGACCGTCCGCGCGGTCAGTTCGTGCACCGCGTCCTGGAGTTCGGGGTGTGCGTACAGGTGCCACCCGCCGGTGAGCGTGCGGCGCAGGTCCCGCAGCGCGCTCTCCGCGTCGATGCCCTTCGCCAGGTGGCTGTAGACGGCCGCGACGGCCGGGGTGCGGCTCTGCCCGGCGAAGCAGTGGAGCAGGACCCGCTTGCCCTCCCGGCGCAGGCGCAGCACCTGGCGGGCGGCCTGGTCCACGACGTAGTGGAGGTTGGCGTTCCGCCCCGGGCGGTCGACCAGCCAGACGCGGACGTGCTCGATGTCGGTGCCGGGCAGCAGCGGCGCCGTGCCGACGCGGCACAGCGAGACCACGGCGTCGACACCGACCGGCTCGGTGCCCTGGGCCAGGGCCAGGTTGCCCAGGATCACACCGGGGTCGTGGGGGTGGGGTAGCGCGAAGCCGAGGTGGCCGCCGGACGGCAGGTGCGGCGACGAGGGCCAGCCGAGCTTGTCGTCGCTCCCGCCCCTGGCGGTGAGCACCGCCAGCCGGACCAGGTCGGGCGCGGCGAGGTCCGGCCAGCCGTTGACGGCCAGTTGCCATTCCAGCGGGATGCCGGAGCAGCCCCAGCGGGCGCCGAGGAGGGCGCCCGCGATCGCCGCGACGGTGTCGGTGTCCGTCCCGGCGCGGACCGCCGCCTCCAGGGCCAGTTGCAGGTGCTGGGCGGGGAAGCGGCCTTCGGCCAGGTTCAGTTCGGGCACGGCGGTGCGGGTGACGGCCGACCAGGCGGCCTGGAGGGCGTGGACGACCCAGCCGTTGTTCTGGAAGTGGCGCGGCGGATGGGCCTCCGCCTCGTCCAGCCGCATCGCCCAGGTCTCCCGGCGCTCGGCGGGCAGCAGGTCCAGGCCCTCGCGCACGCCGTCGAGGGTCCCGCGCAGCACCGCGGTGCGGATGCCCGAGCACCACAGGACGCAGGCGTCGGCGCAGTCGGGGTCCGGGTGGGTGAGCGCGCTGACGGCGATCGCGGCCTCGGCCATCGCGGCGGCGTCGTCGAGGTGGGCCAGGGCGACGATCCCGGTCCGCATCAACGAGCCGTTCCCGGCGCTGCGGACGGTGCCGGCGGTGTACTCCCGGGCGGCCTCCCGCATCGCCGTGCCCGCCGAACCGGGCGCACGTGCGGCGGTGCTGAGGATCACGCTGGTCTGGTTGCCGACGTCGCTGGCGCCTTCGCTCAGCCAGTGCTGGAAGTTGGCGGCGATCGCATCGAGGGCCCCGGGGCTGCGCAGATCCGCGCCGGTCGCCGCCACCTGGGCGATGCACACCTGCATCTGCGTGTCGTCGGAGTACTCGCCGGGCTCGTACGGGCCCAGGCCACCGCCGATCATCCGGGGCCGCTGGTCCTCGCTCAGCGTCGCCTTGAACTCGTACGGCACACCCAGCGCGTCGCCCACCGCCGCGCCGAGCAGCACCCCGGCAGCCCGGTCGGAGGCCCGCGCGTCCAGGTGCGGGTTGCGTACGGGGGCGTGCGCCATGGGGTCCTCCAGGTCATCGGGCGATCCGCGCACGGCGGGCCGCGGCCCTGATGTGGCGTCAGCCTCGCATGCGGAGCACTTATCGTCAAGAGGACGTTATGTGGCGCCCGCCGGGCCCAACGCACTGGTGGACACGCCGCCTTGGGCCGCCGTCCCCGCCCGTCCCGAACGGACCATTCCGCTGGTCGTTTACCTCTGCTTTAACTGCGTTCATTTACGCCACCCAGGATCCACCATGGGCATGTCGTGGTCCTTTCCCGACGTGCCCTTGACCTTGTACCGATCGGGAGGGGCAGTACGTGAAGCGGCCAACACAGTGGCGCAGACGGCCAGACGAGGGATCGGGCGGGCGGCGGCTGCTCGGTGCGGCGCTGGCCTCCCTGCTGCTCGTGAGCGGGAACCTGACCGCGGCGTACGCCGCCGAGGCCGGGCCGTCGCAGCGGAGCACGCCGGCCGGCGCCACGAGCCTGCCGACCCTCACGCCCGGCGACGGCGCGTACCTGGAGGGCACCGAGGAGGTCGTCGCCACGCCGACCGCCGCAGGCGACTCCATCCGGCGGATCACCGTCGACGGCAAGGCGATCGACGCCGAGCCGACGATCGGAGTGTCCCGGCTCAGCTTCGACGTCGGGACGAACTCGACGGAGGCCCGCTACCACAACTACGTGCTGGTCAACGGCGACTACCGGATCGACATCGGCGACCTCGTCAACGAGCGCGGCACCCTCGAGATCCCGAACCAGCACCTGCGCAAGGGCGAGAACACGATCGAGTTCTTCGCCGGCACGGTCGACAGCTCCTGCGGCACCAACTACGACGACTTCGTGCTCTCCGACATCGGCCTCGACCTGCTCGGCGAGGTCGCGGACGGCGAGGAGAACGAGTACACCTACTCCTTCGGCGACGGCAGTTGCGGCAGCAACACCACGCTGCTGACGAAGGCCGCGCTGAGCTTCTTCGTCCTGGGCGACCCGCAGGGCACCACCGGCATGCGCGCCGACCTGGACACCACCAAGCTGTCCAACGGCGAGCACGTCCTCGGCGCGCGCACGGTCTCCGGCGAGTCCGTCAAGACCACGGTGACGGTCAACAACGCCCCCGCGGGCGCCCCCAAGCTGCTGCCCGAGGACGGCACGCTGGTCAAGGGCCGCCAGCCGGTGTTCGCGAACTTCCCCGCGGGCACCGAGGGCGACACCACCACGCTGACCGTGGACGGCAAGGAGCCCGCCACCGACGCGAACCTCGGCAACGGCGCGGCCACCTTCTCCTTCGACGTCGGGTCGAACTCGATCGACGACAAGTACGACAACTACCTGCTCGTCAACGGCAAGCGCATCGACCTCGGCGGCACCTGGGTGAGCCAGCGGGTCGACATCGCGGTCCCGGCGCGCTTCCTGGTGCCCGGTGACAACACGATCACGGTCGTCACCAGCCCGTACAAGGAGACCTGCGGCAACAACCGCGACGACTTCGACATCTCGCGGCTCGCGCTCGCCCTCGACGGCGGCACCGTCACCGGCCACGGCATCGCCGACTCCTACGCCATGGGCGACGGCAGCTGCGGCAACACCACCACCCGCCTGCGCGAGGCCGAGCTGCACTGGACGATCGACGCCCCGGCCGTGCACGCCACGCCGACTCTCGGCTCCGGCAACGCCGTCCTCGGCTTCACCGTGGGCACCAACTCCATCGAGGCCCGCTACCAGAACCACGTCCTGGTGAACGGTCAGAAGCACGTCCTCGACGGCGACTTCGTCAGCCAGCGCGTCGACCTGGCGCTGCCCAACGAGTGGCTGGTCCCGGGCTGGAACACGGTCGACTTCGTCACCGGCACCTTCCCGACCTCCTGCGGCGACAACCACGACGACTTCGCGATCTCCGACATCACCCTCACCCCGGCGATCGGCACCGCCGCCGGCCGCATGCTCAAGGGCTCGTACAGCCTCGGTGACGGCAACTGCGGCGACAACGTCAACCCGCTGACCGAGATCGACCTCGAGTTCTTCGTCGACGGCCCCGCCCAGGGCCTGCGCGCCGACCTCGACACCGCGCGGATCGCCGACGGCAGGCACACCCTGGCCGCGACGTCGAAGACCGGCAAGGCCGCGACCCGCGTCCTGGCCACCGACAACTCCGCGCCCAAGGTCGCCTCCAGCGTCCCCGCCGCCGGGCAGAAGCTGACCGCCTCGGTCGTGCTCGACGTCCGCATGGAGGACCTGTCCGCCGTCGTGACCGGCCCGGTCGTCACGCTGGACGGCAAGCCGGTCCAGGTGGGCGCCCTCGTGGGCCCCGGCCTGTCCGCGGGTGAGCACACGCTGGCGGTGTCCGCCACCGACGGCCTCGGCAACAGCGCGAGCCGCGAGGTGAGGTTCACCTCCGCCGGCATCCCCGACGTCCCGACCGAACTCTCCCCGGTGTCCGGCACGACCGACGCGGGCAGCAGCGTCCAGCTCTCGGCCAAGGTCGGCGAGCCCGACGGCGGCGAGGTGAACGCGACGTTCTCCGAGACCGAGATCGTCACGCCCGACCACGTCTACCAGGGCACCGCAGCGACCGTGCCCACCACCCTCAAGGTCGAGGGCGAGCAGAAGCTGAAGGCCACCGGCATCGAGCCCGCCGACGGCCGCACGATCGACGCGCCGGCCGCGGACGCCGTCAGCTACCAGCGGTTCGACGTCAAGGTGAAGAACCTCGTCGACGCGCCGGTGCTGCGCTGGGAGGGGACCATCGACCCCGAGCGGCTCGCCGCGCTGCGCGTGTGGAACTCCGCGACGGACAAGTGGGACGTCCTGACCAGCGCCCGCGGCGCCGTCAAGGGCGACACCGTCCTGACCGCCACGGTCGACCGCCGCTACGTCGACGGCACCAAGGTCCACGCCATGGTGACCGGCGAGGACCCGTTCGCCGACGACATCGACGCCGGAGACCCGAACACGTTCGCCGACCCCGACGCGTACGACTTCTCGATCGTCCACTACACCGACACGCAGTACCTCTCCGAGGGCGCGGTGGAGCAGGAGACGCCCGAGGAGCGGGCGGTGTGGGAGAAGGCGTACGGCGACGTCTCCCGCTGGATCGTCGACAACAAGGACAAACGCAAGATCGCCTACGTCGCCCACACCGGCGACCTCATCGAGAACAACATCCGCAAGCCCGCCGACGAGGCCACCCGGCGCCAGGTCACCGGCGAGCTGGAGGTGTCCTCGAAGCAGCAGAGGATCCTGGACGACGCCGGCGTGCCCAACGGCGTCATCGCGGGCAACCACGACAACCAGTCGGGCACCGAGAACGGCCCGGACGCGATCTACAACAAGTACTACGGCCCCGACCGCTACCAGGCCCTGTCCAAGGGCTGGGAGCACGCCGAGTACGGCGGCCCGTGGCGCGCGGGCGACAACCAGAACCACTACGACCTGTTCTCCGCCGGCGGCCTCGACTTCGTCGTGGTCGGCCTGTCCTACGGAGTGACGCGCGAGGAGGCCGAATGGGCCGACTCGGTCTTCAAGCGCTTCCCCGACCGCAACGGCATCCTGCTCTCGCACGACTACCTCGCGCCGAGCGGCAACCCGAACGGACGCGGCGCCCCGTTCTCCGCGCCCGACGGATCGATGCTGTACAAGACCGTGGTCCAGGACAACCCGAACGTGTTCCTGATCCTCGCCGGTCACGAGCACGGCGTCGGCACCAACCTCAAGCCCCGGGTCGGCAAGGTCGCGCACGACGTCGTCGAGCTGCTGGCGGACTACCAGTTCTACACGGTGTCCGCGGACCGGCTCGGGCTCACCGAGATCGGCGGCTACAAGCCCGACGACCAGCTGCAGTTCGGTGCGAGCTTCTTCCGGATGCTCCAGTTCGACGTCAAGCGCTCCCAGCTGACCGTCGACACCTACTCGCCGCTGCTCGACGAGTTCGGAGCCACCGAGTACGACACCGACCACCGGTACGACGGCACCGAGGACAACATGGTGCTGCCGATCGACCTCAGCAGCCGCAAGACGACCTTCAGGACCGACTCGCTGGCGCTCTACACGCCCGTGAGCGTCATCGGCGAGACCACGGTCGCCTCCGGCCGGGTCGCCTCGGTGACCTGGCGGGACCTGGAGCCGGACACGACCCACGCGTGGCTCGTGACGGCGCGTTCCACCGGCGGCGGGGTCACCTCCTCCGAGCCGAGTGTCCTCGTGACCAAGGACGCGCGGGGCCGGGCGGGTTCCTGGGGACCCGAGGAGTCCGCGTACCCCTGGTTCGCCTCGTCCGCCGTCCGCAGGTGACCGTCTGACCTCCTGACCTCCTGACCGCGTGACGGGTCGCCTGTCGCCCCTACCCGCGCCCGCCGTCCCGGACACCACCGGTCCGGGGCGGCGGGCGCACCGCCGTCCATCCCGCTCGACCACGAGAACCGAGATCCGCATGCGTTCCGCCGCCCCGCGCCCGCCCGCCGCACTGCTCACCTTCCTCGCGGCGCTCCTGACCGTGCTCGCCGCCGGCCTGGCCAGCGCTTCCCCGGCCGCCGCGCACGACGCGACCACGACGGCGTACGTCGACGTGACCGGCACCGGAACCCGCGTCCAGGCGGAACTCGACCTCGAGTACGACCTGCTCATGAAGTCGGCCTGGCTCTATGCCGAGGCCTATGGCGCCAAGGACCGCGCCGAGCAGCTGCGCCAGCTGAAGATCAACGCCAAGGCCGTGAACGAGTACGTCACCGGGCGCTTCGCGCTCGCCCACGACGGCACCGCCTGCACCCCCCGCCCGGCCGGGGACGCCGCCGTCCACACCCGCGGCACCCGCCCGTTCGCCGTCCTCACCCTCGCCTACGACTGCCCTGCCGGCGCGGACGGCGCCCGGACGATCTCCAGCGCCCTGTTCCCGGACGCCGAGAGCTTCGTGCACAGCACGGAGACGATCGTCCACTACGACATCGACGGGCAGCGCGGCTCCCAGGTGCTGACGGCCGCCTCGCCCACCCTGAAGACCGGCGGACCCCACCGGTCCCGCCACCAGATCACCGAGTTCTTCCTGCTCGGCACGGAACACCTGCTGTTCGGCCTGGACCACGTCCTCTTCCTGCTCTCGCTGCTCATCGGCGCCCGCGGCCTGCGCGACGTGCTCCTCGCGGCGACCGCCTTCACCGCCGCCCACAGCGTCACCTTCCTGCTGGCGGCCATGGGCGTGGTCAGCGTGCCCGCGGCCGTGGTCGAACCGGTCATCGCGGCCTCCATCGCCGTCATGGCCTGCGCCGGCATCCTCCTGCGCGACCGGGAGGGCACCGGGCGCTGGCGGCTGCCGGTCGTCTTCCTCTTCGGCCTGGTCCACGGCCTGGGCTTCGCGGGGGCGCTCGGCATCGACGAGAGCTGGTCGTGGGAACTGCTGCTGTCGCTGCTGAGCTTCAACGTCGGTATCGAAGCCGTGCAGTTGGGCATCATCGTGGTCGTGTTCCCGCTGCTGGTGCTGCTCCGCAGGACCCCCGCGCACCGCTGGGTGCTGCCCGCCATGACCGCGCCCATCGTGATCGTCAGCCTCTACTGGTTCTGGGACCGGGTGACCGCCGTCCCGTCGTGAGCGCCCGACCGGCCGCCGGGCCCGCCGCGACCGTATCGACGCCTGCGCTTCATGTGGATCACGGACGGCGCATACGTGTTGATCATCCGCCGGCCGGAAGTTATTGGCATGTCCATCACTTCACTGGGCCGTCGCACGCCCATCGCGTCCGTGATCGCCCTCGCCGCGTCCCTCACCGCGTCCTTCGCCGTCCTCGCCCCCGCGACACCGGCGTTCGCCGCGTCCAACGCCGTACCGACGTACGAAGTGAAGATCAACCTCACCACTGCCGCGCTCGACGCCTCGCACAGCCCGACGGCGGCCGTGAAGGCGGCCTTCGGCATCTCCGGCTCCGCCAAGGCGCGTTCGTACGAGTACTTCGACACCGACGCGCGGGCCCTCGACGCCCAGGGCTGGAGCGTCCGGCTCCGCCACAAGTCCGGGTCCTCGTTCGAGGAGAGCTACAAGAAGCGCTACGCGGTGGCCAACGGCGACATCACCGCCGCCCTGAACCAGGCGAACGCGCAGGGCTTCGACAGCAGCGACACCAACTACGACGCCGAGGTGGACTGGGGCTACGCCAAGCAGACCCTCAGCTTCACCAACGAGAAGTCCCACAGTGCGAGCGGCTACTCCGGCACCGCCATGCCGTCGAGCGCCACCGGACGCGGGTGGCTGGTCGACGAGATCCCCGGCAAGCTCGACGACTGGTCCCGCGACAACTGGGGCGGCGACACCCTCTCCGCCTCCCGCGCCCACGGCCCGGTGACCGCCCAGGTGTGGTCGGGCGCCTGGGAGGCGTCCGACGACGCGAGCATCGAGGTGCTGCCCGTCAAGAACGCCGCCGGGACCGGCACCGAGTACGTGATCGAGCTGTCGTTCAAGGCCGACACCTACGCCGACGCCTCCCGGCTGCACACCGACGCCATCGCGGCCGCCGACCGGAACGGCTGGCTCTACCACGGCGACATCCTCAAGACGGACCTGATCCTCGACCGCTACTGAGAGATCCGTCCGCGGACGGGCGCCGGCGGGGGGCCGGCGGGCGGGCGGGGGGGGGGGGGGGCGCCGGGGGGGGCGCCCCCCCCGCCGCCACCCCAGCCGCGCCCCCCCCCGCGACCGGGAGGCCGGCGGGCCCGAGCCGGC
>NZ_JBIVNJ010000032.1:43956-101888 GCF_044753585.1 Streptomyces sp. NPDC088354
CGTACCCGACTGTGGACAACGGCCGTGGGGGGGGGGGGGGGGGCCGCCCCCCCCGCCCCCCCCCCCCCCCCCCCCCCCCCCCGACCCCCCCCCCCCCCCCCCCCCCCCCCCCCCCCCCCCCCCCCCCCCCCCGTCCGTGCGAGTGCGGTCACGGATCAGCGGCGCCCGAAGACGCCCTCACCGCTGCCGAGGCCGACGCCGCCACGGTGAGGCCGTCGAGCCCTTCCCGTCCCCAGCCGTTGGCCGCGCGCAGGTCGGGTGTCCGGTGCTTCGCCAATCCGGTTTTCCTGCGGGCCTGTTCGCGGCGCGGAGCGTCCGGTGCCCGGCGAGGCGGTGGCGCTGCCCTAGGCTCGGACGCGTGGATGAGCGCACTGCCCTGGAGAGATGGCTCGGCGGGCTCCCCGGCGAGCGTCTGACCGCCTTGCTGGAGGAGCGTGAGTTGCCCCATGCCGGGGGCTACACGCGGATCGACACGTTCCGGCAACTGGCGGAACACCTGCTGACCGACGCCTCCGTGGAGCGCGCGCTGGCCGCCGGGACCGCGGGGGACGTGGAGTTGCTCGCTTGGGTGGCGGCCAGGGCGCTGGAAACATACGGCCCCGTCCCCGCCCCGGAGCGGGCCGCGTACTCCTGGCGGCCGGAGCCGCCCCTGGTGGACTCCTACCAGCGGCTGGTACCCGAGGCGGACGTGCGGGACCGGCTCGAACGGGGCGGGACGCCCCGCGAGCACCTGACCTCCGCGCTGGACCGGTTGCGGGACCGCGCACTGCTGCTGCCCGCTCCTGCCGGCCAGTTGGCGCTGCCCTCCCTGCTGCACACCTGGGCGGCCCGGATGGACGGCTACGGCAGGCCGCTGGACACCCTCCTGACCCGTGCCTACAACGCGCCCGAGATCAAGCGGATCGCCGCCGCGCTCGGCATCGAGCCGCGCACCCGCGCCGACGCCCAGGCGGCGATCGGCGCCCTGCTCGCGGACGCCGGCCGGGTGAGGGAGCTGGTGGCCAAGGCGCCGGCGGCGGCCCACGAGCTGCTGGACCACATGGTGCCGGGGCCTCCACTGATGCGGACGCGCCGCTTCGTCTCCCGGTACGGGGGCCACGCGGGCGGCCCGGACGACAAGTACACCTTCCGGGACGGCGGCAGCGGCGACGAGGGCACCGACTGGCTCGCGGAACGCGGCATGGTGGTGCCGGTCGGGCCGGATCTGGTGGAACTGCCCTACGAGGTGGGCCGCGCCCTGCGGCTGGACGGTCCCACTCGGGCCCTGAGCCTGGACGCGGAACCGCTCACCTGCGTCGCCGAGTTGCCCCACGACTGGGACGGGCAGGGCGCGATGGCGGCCGGGGCCGCCGCGTGGCGGGCCGAACTGGTGCTGCGGGAACTGGCCGCGCACCCCCTGGCGGTGCGCAAGGCCGGCGGGGTCGCGGTGCGCGACACCCGGCGGCTGGCCAAGGCGGCCGGAACGAGCGAGGAGCACACCCGCCTCTGGCTCGACCTGGCGGTGAACGCCGGCCTCGCCGCCCCCAAGGCCGACGAGCCGGAACCCGCGGTGCGCGGCCGGGGGAGGGGGCGCACCCGTCCCGGCGCGCCGAAGCCCTCGGCGCGGCTGCTCGCCACCGACCGGTACGACGCGTGGGCGGCGGCCACGCCCGCCGGGAAACTGCTGCCGCTGATGGCGGCCTGGGCCGTGGTGCCGGAGGTGCTCACCCACTGGCCGGAGCAGGACGAGACGCCGGTGGCACTGATCAGCCCCCAGGATCCGTACGCCGTAGCGCTGCGGCACGGCGTGCTGCGCGCGCTGGCCACCCTGCCGGACGGGTACGGGCTGGTCGCCGGCGAAACAGCGCACGCCGAACTCCTCGACCGTGCCGCCTGGTTCCAGCCGGTGCTCGGGTCCCGCTACGACGGCCACGGCGGAAAAGACGAAGGCCTGGCCGGGCGGCTCGAGGCCACCCTCGCCGAGGCCGAGCTGTTCGGCCTGGTGGCGCACGGCGCAGTCACCGGGGCGGGCCGCGCGATCGTCGGCCTGCTGGAGGCCGGGGCCGGGCGCCACTACCCGGCCGTCCCGGGCGCGGACGCCGACCCGGCGGCCGAGGGCACGGCCCGGCTGGGGAAGGGCCTGGCCGCACATCCGGACCTGGCCGAGGCGGTGGCGGCCCTGCGCGAGGCCCTGCGCGCGATGCTCCCGGCGCCCAGCACCACGGCCCGGTTCCAGGCCGACTCCACCGCCACGGTGACCGGCGCTCCCGCCCCCGACCTGGCCGCACTCCTGTCCGCGGTCGGCGACATCGAGTCCGAGGGGCACGCCGTCGTCTGGCGCATCACCCCCGTCTCACTGCGCCGCGCCTTCGACGCGGGATGGAGCGCCGACGACATCCTCGAACGCCTCACCGCGGTCCGCGAGCCGGGCACCGAACTGCCGCAGCCGCTGGCGTACACCGTCAAGGACATCGCCCGCGGGCACGGGCGGCTGCGCGTGGTGCGCTCCGCGTGCTGCGTCCGCTCCGACGACACGGCACTGATCGCCGAGGTCGCCCAGACCCGCGGCCTCGCCGCATTGGGCCTGCGGCGCATCGCGCCGACGGTGCTGATCTCCACCGCGCCGCCCGACGAGACCCTCGCCGCCCTGCGCAGGGCCGGCTACGCCCCGGCCCTGGAGGCCGAGACCGGCACGACCGTCCTGGAGCGCGTGTCCGAGGAACGCTCCCGGTCCATGGTCCCGGCCCTGGACCGGGTACCCGTGCGGTACGGCGGCCACCGCATGCCCGGGACGCCCTCCTCGGCCCGGGACATGGCGGACGCGCTCCGCGGGTGAGGCGACCGCCTCCTGCCCGGGGCCGCCGGTCAGGACGGGGTGGGGGTCGCCTCCCGTTCCCGCGGGGTGTCGTCGAGGAAGCCGCCCGACTGGTGCTGCCACAGCTTCGCGTAGGCGCCGTCCGAGGCGAGCAGGTCCTGGTGGGTGCCCTGCTCGACGATGCGCCCGTGGTCGAGGACGACCAGCCGGTCCATGGTGGCGACCGTGCTCAGGCGATGGGCCACCACGAGCGCGGTGCGACCCTCCATGAGCCGCCACAGCGCCTCCTGGACCAGGACCTCGCTCTCGGAGTCCAGTGCGCTGGTCGCCTCGTCGAGCAGCAGGATCGGCGCGTCCCGCAGGATCGCCCTGGCGAGGGCGACCCGCTGGCGCTGTCCGCCGGAGAGTTTGATGCCGCGCTCGCCCACCATGGTGTCGAAGCCCTCCGGCAGCGCGTCGGCGAACTCCGTGACGTGCGCCGCCTCGGCCGCGCGGCGGATCTCGGCCTCGGTGGCCTCCGGCCGGGCGAACGCGATGTTGTCCCGCAGCGTGCGGTGGAACATCGCGGGGTCCTGCGGCACGTAGGCGATCAGGCTGCGCAGATCGGCCTGGCGCAGACCGCTGATGTCCTGACCGCCGACCAGGATGCGGCCGGAGTCGATGTCCTTCATCCGCAGCAGGAGCCGGGTCATCGTGCTCTTGCCGCCGCCGGACCGGCCCACCAGTCCGATCTTCTCCCCGCCGGGCACCGCCAGGTCAAGGCCCTCGAAGAGGGGCTCCGCGCCCGCGTGGGCGAAGGTCACCTGCTCGAAGCGGACGTCGGCCGACCGGCGCGACCCGCCCCGCAACGGTTCCGGGGACTGAGGGTCGAGCACCGTCGCCGGGGTCATCAGCAGTTCGGTGAACTGCGCCGCCTCGGTCATCGAGCTCTCCAGGCGGCGGTAGATCTGGTTGAACTCGAACATGATCCGGGTGGCGTTGGTGTAGTAGGTGAAGGCGACCACGATCGCCTCCACGTTGTGCGCCCCGGAGTGCCCGCTGCTGCCGAGGGTGATCGCGAGCAGTAGACCCAAACCGTTGGTCAGCACCGACAGCGGCGCGACCAGCGTGTCGATACGCAGATTGCCGTAGTCCCACGACTTCAGAGTGAGCCGCCGCGACTCCGCGACACGGCGCCGGTGCTCGGCCGCCTCGCGCTCCTCGGCGGCGAACGCCCGCACCGTGTCCATGTTGGCCAGGCTGTCGGCGACGTGGCCCGACACCCGGGCCAGCGCGGCCTCACGCTGGTTGACGAGCGCCTGGCGGCGGCGGATCAGCGGGGCCACGCACAGCGCCGTGAGCGCGATCATCGTCACGAGCCCGACGACGAGCAGCGGTTCGTAGCGCCACAGCACCACCGAGCCGAACAGCAGCGGCACGAGAGTGCCGATGATCTGGAACGTGACCGTGTCGATGACCTCCTCGAACCGGGAGGCGAAACTCAGCACCCGCTTGGTCAGCGATCCCGCGAAGTTGTCGTGGAAGAACGCCGCGTCCTTGGCGAACAGCTCGTCCATGCCGACGACGTACAAGTGCTCGATGCCGAGGGCGTCGAGGCGGTTCAGGCAGTGCAGACCGAGCCGCCACAGGGCCTCCGCGACCAGCAGCACGCAGGCGAAGCCGAGGACGTAGGGCAGGGCGGTCGCGTAGCCGATGGCGCTGCCGCCGGCGACGCGGCCGACGAGCTTGGCGACGATCAGCGGCGCCAGATAGTTGATGCAGATGTTGCCCAGCGCCGGCAGGAGCATCGCGGGCGCCGTCCAACGCCGCAGCCGGGACAGCTCCCTTCCGTAGTGGCGAAGCGCGAGGACGACCGAGCCCTTGCCCGGTGTACCCGCGTGTTCCTCAGACAGTCCCATCACAACCCCGTGTTGTCGTACGGCGGCCCGCCACGTGCGGATTCACGGGCCGTGCGGCGCCCCGGCCCGGTTCGGGCGCGCGCCTCGACAGCGAGAGGCGCGGGGGAGGGGAGTGTCCCGCGCCGGAATCCCCGGAGTCCAAGGATTTTCCCCGAATGGCGTACTTTCGGCCGTCTTCGGAGCGGCTGCGGGAGGCCTGCCGGGAACCTCATTCCCCCTGGTGAAGGGGGTGCGGCGGATACGGCACGGGCCGGCGGGACAGCGCGGAACCCACCGCGCCGTGGACGAGCCCGCCCACCGCGGCACCGACCGCGTACCAGAACAGATCGGGTGCGTTGAAGGTCGAGCCGAGCACGAGGCGGGCGGCGGTGCTCCGCGCGGCCAGCTCCGCCGGCACATGGCTGAGCTGGAGGAACTCCACCGCCCAACTGAGAGCCAGCGCGCTTCCGGCGGCCACGAGCGGCCGGATCCGTGGCGCCACCAGGACGGCGAGCGCCACCAGCAGGAGGGTGTAGAGCGCGTCCCCGCCGTACTTGGCCGCGCTCCCCGCCGCCACGGCCCGCAGCCCCAGGCCCGCGCCGACGGTCAGCACGGCGGCTCCGGCCGCCACCAGGCGGGTTCCCATCAGGCCTTCGGTGCGGGCGCTGTTCACGTCCGGGGCGTCCACTCGCTCGCGAGCAGGCCGAGGACGGCCTCGTCCGCGAACGCCCCGTACACCCAGGCGGAGCGCCGCAGGGTGCCCTCGCGCACGAACCCGGCGGCGGTCGCGGCCGCGACCATCGGGGCGTTGTCCGCGAGGGTCTCGATCTGGAGCCGCTGCAGTCCGCGGACCGCGAATCCGTACTCGCACAGCGTGCGCACGACGTCGACCGCGAAGCCGCGGCCGCGGAACGCCGGGCGCAGGGAGATCCCGATGTGCGCCGTCCTGTTGTGCGTGTCGATGCCCCAGAGCAGGGCCTCGCCCGCCAGTTCCTGCGACTCCAGCTCCACCACGGAGAACACGGCCGCCCCGTCCGCCGGATCGGTCACCGCGAAAGGCGACCGGCCCGCATCCCGCGGGACGGGCCGCCACGGGCGGGAGTCGGCGCGCGACCGTACGGCCACGTCGTCGTACAGCTCGGAATGGAGAACGTCGACGTCGCTCTCCTGCCGGGCGCGCAGCCCGATCTTCTCGCCATGCATCACGGGAGCATTGCTATACGAGGGGGAGCGGCCGAGCAAGCGCATTCCCCCGCCCGCCCGTCCGCCGGCGGACGGCACAAGGAGACAGCGAAGGCGAGGGGGTCGTACCCTCCTCGCCACTCTCAACCTATAGCGCACCGGGGGCCTTGCGGCAAGCCCCCGGTCGTGCCGCAGAATCCGCGACGGACGGCAGAACTGCCGAATGGGCCGGTTCGTGAAGTACGTGCGCTCCTGGGGGATTTCGTGACCGACGCCAACAACGACAACGACGACAACGACGACAACGGCGTGATCGACGTGATCGTGGCCGGCGGGGGGCCGACCGGCTTGATGCTGGCGGCGGAATTGCGGCTGCACGGCGTGCACGTGGTCGTGCTGGAGAAGGAGGCGGAGCGGGCCGGCTTCGTCCGTGCTCTCGGTCTGCACGTGCGCAGCATCGAGGTGCTGGACCAGCGCGGTCTGCTGGAGCGTTTCCTCGCGGTCGGGAAGCGGTCCGCGGCCGGAGGTCTCTTCGCCGGCTTCGACATGCCCTGGCCCGACCGGCTGGACACCGCTCACCCCTACGTCCTCGGCATTCCGCAGCCCGCCACCGACCGCCTGCTCGCCGAGCGCGCGGCCGAACTCGGCGCCGAGATCTACCGCGGCCGCGAACTCGTCGGACTGAGCCAGGACGACCAGGGGGTGACCGCCGAACTGGCCGACGGCACACGCCTGCGCTCGCGTTGGCTCGTCGGCTGCGACGGCGGGCGCAGCACGGTGCGCAAGGTGCTCGGCGTCGGCTTCCCCGGCGAACCCACCCGGGTGGAGACGCTGCTGGGCGAGATGGAGGTGACCGCGGCGCCGGAGGAGGTGGCCGCCGTGGTGGCCGAAGTCCGCAGGACCCAGAAGCGGTTCGGGGTCGGGCCCTTCGGGGGCGGGGTGTACCGCGTCGTCGTGCCCGCGGCGGGGGTCGCCGGGGACCGCTCGGTCCCGCCGACCCTCGACGAGGTCAAGCGGCAGTTGCGGGTGTTCGCCGGCACCGACTTCGGCGTGCACTCGCCGCGCCGGCTGTCCCGCTTCGGCGACGCCACGCGGCAGGCCGAGCGCTACCGCACCGGCCGGGTGCTGCTGGCCGGCGACGCGGCGCACGTCCACCCGCCGACGGGCGGGCAGGGACTCAACCTCGGTATCCAGGACGCGTTCAACCTCGGCTGGAAACTGGCCGCCGAGGTCAACGGCTGGGCGCCGGACGGGCTGCTGGACAGTTATCACGCCGAGCGGCACCCGGTGGCCGCCGACGTCCTGGAGAACACCCGCGCGCAGATGGAGCTGATGAGCACCGAGCCCGGCCCGCGCTCGGTGCGCCGTCTGCTGTCGGAACTGGTGCGCTTCGAGGACGTGAACCGGCACCTGGTCGAGAGGATCACCGCGATCGGGATCCGCTACGACGTCGGCGAGGGCCACCAGTTGCTCGGGCGACGGCTGCGGGACGTGCGGTTGCGGCGGGGGCGCCTCTACGCGCTGATGCACGGCGGCCGCGGGCTCCTGCTCGACCGTACGGGCCGGCTGTCGGTGGCCGGCTGGGCGGATCGCGTCGACCACGTGGTCGACGCCGCCGAGGCCGACGGGGAACTGGACGTGCCCGCCGTGCTGCTGCGGCCGGACGGCCATGTGGTGTGGGCGGGCGAGGACCAGGCGGATCTGCTCGGCCCGCTGTCACGGTGGTTCGGCGCCGCCGCCTGAGCAGCGCCGCGGGTTCACCCGCGCCCGGCCGCGCGCCCGCGGGACCCGCGCCCGGTCCGCCAAGATTCGCCGCCCCGTCAGAGAACTGCCACCGGCTATTCCTCCGGACCGCATCTCATGGCTCCGGCGGATATTCGTGCGCCATGCATGCACATATGACGGGACACACATGACCAGAATGACAGGGCGGGCCCGTACGGCGGCCGCGTCCGTTGCGGCGGCGATCACCATGAGCGTGACGGTCCTGGGCGCCGGTATCACCCAGGCGGACGCCGTCGAGCGGGTCCGGCTGGCGGAGGACGTGACCGTCGCGCCGGGCATCACGTACCAGGCCTTCTCCGTGACCGCCTCGCACGGCAAGGTCACCGGCCACGTGATCACCGCCGACCTGAGCGACAGCCGCGTCTCGGTCGGCATGCTGACCCCCGGCAAGGTCTCCGCCCGCACGAAGCTCTCCCAACTGGTCTCGGCGCAGGGCGCGGTGGCCGGCGTCAACGCCGACTTCTTCAACATCGACGAGACGCAGCACCCCGGCGTGCCGGCCACGAACTCCGCGGTGGGCCCGGCCATCGACAACGGTGTGGCGCTCAAGTCCGCCGTGCCGAACGGCCAGCGCTTCGGGCCGGGCCTCTCGCCCGGCACGTCCACCCGTGACGTGATCGGCGTCGACTACAAGAACGTGGCCCACCTGGACTCGCTGACCCTCGACGGCTCCATCAAGGGGCACCGGGACAAGGAGCTCGGCCTCGACGGGTTCAACCAGTACGCGATCCCCGTCGGCGGCATCGGCGCCTTCACCTCCCAGTGGGGCGACATATCGCGCATGCGCGCCACCTGCGGCACCGACACCGTACGGGCCGCCGCGTGCAGCACG
The DNA here is from genome assembly GCF_044753585.1 of Streptomyces sp. NPDC088354. Lineage (NCBI taxonomy): Bacteria > Bacillati > Actinomycetota > Actinomycetes > Kitasatosporales > Streptomycetaceae > Streptomyces > Streptomyces sp. NPDC088354. The sequence goes on from NZ_JBIVNJ010000032.1 coordinate 52,427, forward strand.
GACGTCTACGAGGTGACCGTGCGCAACAACCGCGTGGTGTCCGGCTCGTCCACCATCGGGGCCGGCGCCATCGACGCGGACTCCGTGGTCCTGGTCGGCCGCGAGGCCGGCGCGGCGGAGCTGCGCTCGCTGGAGATCGGCGAGCACATCCGGGTCTCCGAGGACCTGGACTCCGCCGGGGGCAACCGGCTGAAGTTCGCGGTCGGCGGCAACCCGGTGCTGCGCGACGGCGAGCCGATCGCGGGCCTGGACAACAAGGCCGTGGCGACCCGCACCGGTGCGGCCTTCGGTGACGGCGGCCGGCTGCTGTACCTGCTGGTGCTGGACGGCACCGCGGAGAGCGGCGCGGGCCTGACCGTCGCCGAACTCGCGGGCGTCTTCCAGAGCGTGGGCGCCGACAACGGTGTCAACCTGGACGGCGGCGGCTCGTCCACCCTCGTGACCCGTGACGCGGTCACCGGGCTGCCCGTGGTGCGCAACCACCCGACCGGCGGCGCCGAGCGGCCGGTCCCGGAGGGCATCGGGCTCTTCTCCCGCGCCTGACCGGTCGGCCCGGGCGGCGTCGGCCTCGACGACGCCGCCCGAGCCGGTGCCACGGCATGCCGGGTCAGTCCTCCAGGCGGACGGGCATCAGGAGCGAGAAGGTGTCCTCGGCGTCGGTCCTGCGGACCGCCAGCGGCGCGGTGGGAGCGCCGAACTCCAGGATCAGCCGGTCCTGGTCTCCGGCGGCCAGGGCGTGCAGCAGGAAGTCGCGGTTGACGGCGACATCGCCCGCGTCGTCGCCGCCCTCGCCCCCGCAGACACCCACCGTGCCGTCGTCGGTCACCTTGAGTACGACGATGTCGAAGGACACGCCGTCCTGTTCCCGCACCTCACCGGCGCGGACCGGACCGGCCTCCACCGCCGCCCGGAACGCCGGGACGTCGACGAGGGCGCGCCGCCCGGCCGGCACGCGGATGAGGCGACGGTAGTCGGGGAAGTCGTGGTCGACACGCCGGCCGGCCGCCTGCCGGTCCCCCGCCTCCAGGGCCACGCGGTCACCGTCGACGGTGAGCCGGACGGACCCGCCGTCGCTCAGCAGCGCCCGCATGGCGTCGGCCAGCGGGGACGGTACGACGACCTGCGTACGGGGCCCGTCATGTGCGGTGGCGCCCGCTCGCGCGACCGCCATCCGGTACCGGTCGGTGGCCACGACCCGCAGGATCCCGTCCTCGATGTCGAACAGGACTCCGCCGAGCATGGGCAGTTCCGGGTCGGTGCCGGCGGCGAAGCGGACCGCGTCCAAGGCCGCGGCCAACTCGGCCGCGGGCAGGTCCAGCCGGGCGGCGGTGGGCGTGCTGGTCGAGGTCATGGGATTCTCCCTGCGATCGAGAAGGGCTCGGACCGTGGAGAACTCGATGCGGGCATCGGACAGCGTCCGTTCGAGACGGCGCAGATGCGACTCGAGCAACTGCCGCACCAGGCCGGTGTCCCGGCCGGACCAGCCCGCCAGCACCAGCCGGATGTCCGCGAGCGGCATCCCCGCCCTGCGCAGCCGGGCCAGCAGCCTGGCCTCCTCCAACTGCTCGGCGTCGTACCAGCGGTAGCCGCTCACGGGATCCACCCAGGCCGGCACCAGCACGCCGGCCCGGTCGTAGAACCGCAGGGCGCTCACGCCCAGCCCACTGTCCCGGGCCATCTCGCCGATACTGCGCATCTCGCTCTCCACACCCGGAACCCTGAGCCCTGCACCAGGTCGAGGGTCAAGCCCGGCCGGCCGGCGCGTGCGCGAGCGGCCGACCCCGGATTCAGCAGCGTCGTCCGCAACGCCTCCGTGAGCGGCGCCTCCACCAGCATGCACGTCCTCGGTGTCCATCGGACGTTGTGGTCCCCGGCCCGGAGGCCCGCACGCTCCTGGCGGCACGTGGACAGCCCCCCCTCCTGGGGCTGCGGCTGCGGCTCCTGGTGGTGCCGGCAGCTCCCTGTGGACGGATGACCTGCAGGTTCTCCACGGGGAGTCGGGGGGCCGTTCATTTGGCGGTCACGACTCCGCCAGGGTGGAGGACGACGATCGTGATCGTTCCGCCCCCGTCCCCACCCCAGGAGGATCTTTCATGCTGCGCCGGACCCTGGCCGCGCTCGCTGTCGTCACCGCGCTCACCACTGTCACCACCTCCGGGATCGCCGAGGCGTCGGCCGCCGAGGGCAGAGGGCCGCGGGTGCTGGACGTGATGACGTTCAACATCCACCACGCCCAGGGCACCGACGGCGTGCTCGACGTCCGGCGGATCGCGGACGTCGTCCGCGAGAGCGGCGCCGACGTGGTCGGGCTCCAGGAGGTCGACAACCACTACTCCGGGCGCAGCGACTGGGCCGACCAGGCCGCCGATCTGGCCGCGCTGCTGGGCTACCACGTGGTGTTCGGCGCCAACATCGACAACGCGCCCCCGGCCGGCAGCGACCACAGGATCCAGTACGGCACCGCGATCCTGTCCCGCTACGCGATCACGGAGTCGGACAACACCTGGCTGTACAAGTCGCCCGGCCAGGAGCAGCGCGGGCTGCTGCACGCCGCGCTCGACGTCCGCGGGAGGACCGTGCACTTCTACTGCACCCACCTGGCGGCCAGTTCGCAGACCGACCGGCTGCAGCAGACCCCGCAGATCGTCGACAGGATCGGCGCCACCCAGCCGGCGATCCTCGTGGGCGACTTCAACGCCGTTCCTACCGCGCCGGAGTCCCAGCCCCTGCAGAGCGCCTACACCGACGCCTGGGCGACGTCCCCGCACCCGCGCGGCGACGGGGCGACGTACCCGCCGAGGCTCCGGCCGAGCGGATCGACGACATCTACACCACGAAGAAGGTGAAGCCGCTCCTCACGCACGTCGTGCACGTGGACGAGACGGCGTCGGACCACCTCCCGCTGGTCAGCAAGGTCGTCGTCGCCCCCTGATCAGGCACCGGGCCCCAGCCGGTCGATGACCGAGCGGAGCTGGTCGCGGTCGAGCTCGTACACCGTCTCGCCCGCCCGCGGGTCGCGTGCGTGCAGCACGTGGAACATCGGGGCGTAAGGACCGGCGAGGTCGACGAGGGTCGCCGAGGCCCCGCGTACGGCCCGCTCGGTCCCCGGCGGGGCCGTCAGATCGATCCGGCTGAGGACCCCCGCGGTCACCCACACCGGGACGGACGCGAGGTGGCCGAAGAGCTGGAGATGGAAGTGGCCGCAGAGAACGAGCCGTACGTCCGTGCCGCGCACGACGTCCGCCAGTTCGGCCGCGTCCTGGAGGCCCAGGGTCTTCTGGACCTCGACGTCGAGGGTGACCGGCGGGTGGTGGAGGACCACCACCGACCCGTTCGGCGCGGGCGCGGCCAGCACCTCCCGGAGCCAGTCGAGCTGGCGGGCGCCGACCCGTCCGTAGACCTTGCCGGGGACGAGCGAGTCGAGCGTGATGAGGCGGTGGCCGTCGATCGTGCTGGCGGCCGCCCGCTCGCCCTCCGGGGAATCGACCACGGTGGTGGCCGTGTCGCGCCCGTCGATGCCGATGTGGCCGCTGCCCAGCACCTTGGCGAAGGCGCCGCGCTCGTCGTGGTTGCCGGTGCAGAAGACCACCGGGGCCCCCTTGCGCGAGGCGAACTCCCGCACCATGTCGCGCGCCGCGGTGTACGCCTCCGGCGAGCCGTCGTCGGCGACGTCCCCGCTGACGACGACTGTGCCGATGCCGGGTACCGCCTCCAGGTCGGTGAGCATCCTGCGCAGGGACTCCCGGGCGTCGACGCCGCGGGCGTTCGGCGCGTCGTCGGGGCCGATGTGGATGTCGGACAGGTGAAGTATCCGCATCCCGGCCACGGTACAGAGACCCTGACGTGGCGTCATCACCCCGCGCGAGGGCGGCGCCGCCACGCCGGCGCGCGCCGTCCCGCGGTGCCCTCTTGACCTGTCAAGCAGTTAGGGTGAGGACGTGTCGCCCCGAGAGCAGTCACCCCGGTCATCGCGGTCGCCCCAGGCACCGCAACCACTGCAGCCCCTCAGCGCGCGCGAGGAGGCGTTCGTGCGCGAGCTGAGCCGGGTGATGCTGGTGCTGCCCCGCGTGGTCGACAACGACCTGGTGCGCGAGGCGGGACTGCCGCTCTCCGAGTACACCTCGCTGATGCACCTGTCCGAGGCCCCCGAGGCGCAGTTGCGGATGAGCGAGCTCGCGGACGCCTGCAACCTCTCGCTCAGCGGCGTGACCCGTGTGGTCATCCGGCTGGAGAAGCAGGGCTGGGTCCAGCGGGTCAAGTGCACCGAGGACGGGCGCGGGTGGAACGCCGTGCTGACCGATGCCGGGCTCGCCCGTCTGGAGCGGGCCTGGCCGACGTTCCTGGCCACCGTGCGGCAGAACCTCGTCGATCACTTCGAGGGCCAGGACCTCGCCTCGCTCACGGCCGCGCTCCGGAAGGTCGCCGGCGGCGACCTGGCCGACCAGGGCTGATCCCCGCCGCTCTCCCCGGCTCGCACGTCACCTCCTTGACAGGTGACGTTCTCGTCGGTCATGCTCGTCACCAGTCAGACCGGTGATGTAAATCCCCCACGGAAAGATGGACGACGATGGACCTGAAGCTCGAAGTGCTCGTTCTGCCCGTATCCGACGTCGACCGCTCCAAGCGGTTCTACGAGGAGGGCATGGGCTTCCGGCTGGACGTCGACTACTCCGACGACAAGGGCTTCCGGGTCGTGCACCTGACGCCCCCCGGATCGCAGTGCTCCATCCTCTTCGGCGACGACGTGACCACCGCGGCCCCGGGTTCCGCCCAGGGCCTGCACATCGTCGTCACCGACGTCGAGCAGGCGCGGGCCGAGCTCGTCGGGCGCGGCGTCGACGTCAGCGAGGTGTTCCACGACGCGGGCGGCGTCTTCCACCACGCCGGTGACAAGGACCGGGTCGCCGGCCCGCACCCCGAGCGCGCGAGCTACGGGTCCTTCGCCTCGTTCAGCGACCCGGACGGCAACGAATGGGTCCTCCAGGAAGTGACCACCCGCCTCCCCGGCCGCTGAGCGACGCCTTCGCGTACCGAGAGAGGCACGGGAACACCCATGACACAGACCGAGACCGAGACGTCCCGCACCTACGACGTCGTCGTCATCGGCGCAGGGCCGGTCGGTGAGAACGTCGCGGACAGGACCCGTGCCGCGGGTCTGAGCACCGTGATCGTGGAGAGCGAACTGCTCGGCGGCGAGTGCTCGTTCTGGGCGTGCGAGCCCAGCAAGGCGCTGCTGCGGCCCGTGTTGGCGCGCGCCGACGCCCGCCGGGTGCCGGGACTGCGGCAGGCCGTGGAAGGGCCGCTGGACGTGTCCGCCGTCCTCGCGCACCGCGACGCCATGGTCCATCACTGGCACGACGACGACCAGGCCGAATGGCTGGCCTCGGTCTCCGTCGACCTGGTCCGCGGCCACGGCCGGATCGACGGGCCCCGCCAGGTGGTGGTGCGCACCCCCGACGGCGGGACCGTACGCCTGCACGCCCGCCACGCGGTCGCCGTGTGCACCGGCACGGGAGCGGCGCTGCCTGACCTCCCGCATCTGGCCGACGTCCGGCCGTGGACCAGCCGCGAGGCGACCGGCGCCGACCGGGCGCCCGGCCGGCTGGCCATCGTCGGCGGCGGGGTGGTAGCGGTCGAGATGGCCACCGCCTGGCAGGGCCTCGGCTCACAGGTCACCCTGCTGGTCCGGGGAAGCGAGGGGCTGCTCCCGCGGATGGAGCCGTTCGCCGGGGAGATGGTCGCCGACGCCCTGCGGGAAGCGGGTGCCGACGTACGCCTGGGGGCCTCCGTCACCTCCGTGACGCGGGACGACGACGCGGGCGGGGAACTGCGCATCACCCTGGCGGACGGCGACCGCCTGGCCGCCGACGAGATCCTGTTCGCGACCGGCCGGGCCCCGCGCACCGCCGCGATCGGCCTGGAGACCATCGGCCTCACCCCCGGCGACTGGCTCACCGTCGACGACACCTTCCAGGTCACCGCGGTCACCGACGGCTGGCTCTACGCCGTCGGCGACGTCAACCACCGCGCCCTGCTGACCCACCAGGGCAAGTACCAGGCCCGCATCGCGGGCGCCGTGATCGCGGCGCGCGCCCAGGGCGAGCCGGTGGACGAGCGCCGGTGGGGCAGACACGTCGCGACCGCCGACACCGCGGCCGTACCGCAGGTGGTCTTCACCGACCCGGAAGTCGCGGCGGTCGGCCTGACCACGCAGGAGGCGCGGCGCACCGGCCGCCGGGTCACGGTCGTGGACCACGACTTCTCGGCCGTCGCCGGCGCCCACCAGTACGCCGAGGGATACCGCGGCAAGGCGCGCATGCTGGTCGACGCCGAGCGCGGCACCGTGGCCGGGGTCACCTTCGTCGGCCCGGGCGTCGGCGAGCTGCTGCACTCGGCCACCGTCGTGGTCACCGGCGAGGTGCCGGTGGAACGGCTCTGGCACGCCGTCCCCGCCTTCCCGACGATCAGCGAGGTCTGGCTCCGCCTGTTGGAGGCCTACCGGGGATAGGCGACCCGGCGAGCGTCCGGCGGCCCGGCGGGCGGACTGCGACCGTGCTCCTCCCCGCCGAAGCGTCGCCGCCACCGCCCCGATCGGGATCGGGATCGTGCGGGACTCCGGCCTTCCCATGGGGCCGGGCGCCCCCCTGTCCCGGCAGGACGGCTGCCCTCCGGGCCGGGGGCGAGGCCGCCGGTGCCCTGGCCCCGATCGGGACCGATGCACGGGGCCCACGGTGCCGCGTGCCCTGGCCGAGCGGTTCTTCGGCGCGGAAGCCGCAGAGGCCCGGGCACTGCCGGCCCTCTTCGGTGCGGAGGCGCAGGGCCCTCGCCGGATCCGTCACGTCGTCCGGGGACGCGAGGCGGCCCCGGTCAGCTCACGGGCGGTGCGTGGTCGGCCACTGCGTCCCAGCCGGGTGGGCCGGCCACGCACTTCCCGGCGCGATCCACCAGGTAGACGATGTCCCGGCCGCCCACCGTGGACCGCCCGGCCGGGGTGGGGGCCGGGGCGATGACGGGGCACGTCGACTCCACGCCGTGCACGACGACCCGGTACGCCACCGGCCAGGGCCGCTTCTCGTGCCACCCGAGGTACGAACCCCCGCCCTCGGTAGTGTCGCCGTCCGGGGCGCCGACGACCACCAACCCGCGGGAACCGCAGTCGGGACAGTGCTCGACGCGCGCGTCCCAGGCCGATTCGTTGACCAGGCGCACCTCCAGGCCCTGATCGGGGTCCGCGGTGCCGCCGCACCCGGTCAGGGCGAGGGCCGCGATTCCCGTCAGCAGGAGCGGCAGACCTCGCCGTACCGGTGCCCTGCCGGAGCCGGACGTGGCTGCTCGGCTGGTTCGTGTCGTGCGTCGCATGGCGGGGCTCTCCACGGGTTCGGATGTGTCGCGTGCGCGTGCTCCGGCCTTCCCGGGGCCCCTCATTGTCCACGGCCTGCCACCACCGGGACAGGCCGTGCCCCGGCCTAGGCGACCCCGGCCGGTTCCGGCTCCGGGTCGTCGTCCGTCCTGAACTGCGTGCGGTGGAGCTCGGCGTACCTGCCGTCGGCCGCGAGGAGTTCGGTGTGCGTGCCCCGTTCGACGATCCGCCCGTCCTCGACCACGAGGATCAGGTCGGCGGCCCGGACGGTGGACAGGCGGTGGGCGATGACCACGGCGGTCCGGTCCTCCAGGGCCTCGGCCAGGGCCTCCTGGACGGCCGCCTCCGAGGTGTTGTCGAGGTGGGCCGTGGCCTCGTCGAGGATGACGACCCGCTGCCCCGCCAGGAGCAGCCGGGCGATGGTCACGCGCTGCCGTTCGCCGCCGGAGAGCCGGTACCCGCGCTCGCCCACGACGGTGTCGAGCCCGTCCGGGAGTTCGGTCACGAGGTCCGCGAGGCGGGCCCGGCGCAGGACCTCCCACAGCTCGTCCTCACCGGCGTCGGGCCTGGCCAGCAGGAGGTTCGCGCGGATCGTGTCGTGGAAGAGATGGCCGTCCTGGGTGACCATGCCGACCGTGGCGCGCAGCGACGCCGCCGTCAGGTCGCGCACGTCCACCCCGCCGACGCGCACCGCGCCCTCGTCCACGTCGTACAGCCGGGGCAGGAGCTGGGCGATGGTCGACTTCCCGGCCCCCGACGAGCCCACGAGCGCGAGCGTGCGGCCGGCCTCGGCACGGAAGGAGACACCGCGCAGCACCTCGCCGCCCGCGCGGGTGTCCAGGCTCGCGACCTCTTCGAGGGAGGCGAGGGAGACCTTCTCGGCGGACGGGTAGCCGAAGCGCACGTTCTCGAACTCCACGGCGAGCGGCCCCTCCGGCACCTCGCGGGCGTCCGGCTTGTCGGCGATGAGCGGCGACAGGTCGAGGATCTCGAAGACCCGCTCGAAGCTGACCAGGGCGCTCATGACGTCGACACGCGCACCCGCGAGCGCCGTCAGCGGCGCGTAGAGGCGGGTGAGGAGCAGGGCGAGGGTGACCACGGAGCCTGCTTCGAGGGTGCCGGTGAGCGCGTAGTGGCCGCCGAGCCCGTAGACCAGCGCCAGCGCGAGGGCGGAGACGAGGGTGAGCGCGGTGATGAACGCCGACTGCGCCATGGCGGTGCGCACCCCGATGTCCCGCACGCGGCGGGCGCGTTCGGCGAACTGGGCGGACTCGTCGGCGGGCCGGCCGAAGAGCTTCACCAGCGTCGCACCGGGGGCGGAGAAGCGCTCGGTCATCTGCGTGCCCATGGCGGCGTTGTGCGCGGCGGCCTCCCGCTGCAGGCGGGCCATGCGGGTGCCCGTGCGCCGCGCCGGTACGACGAAGACCGGCAGGAGCACCAGGGCGAGCAGCGTGACCTGCCAGGACAGGGCGAGCATGACGCCGAGCGTGAGCAGCAGGGTGACCAGGTTCCCGACGACCCCGGACAGCGTGTTGCTGAAGGCCCGCTGGGCGCCGATCACGTCGTTGTTGAGGCGGCTGACCAGCGCGCCGGTGCGGGTGCGGGTGAAGAAGGCGACGGGCATGCGCTGGACGTGGTCGAACACGGCGGTGCGCAGATCGAGGATCAGGCCCTCGCCGAGGTTCGCCGACAGCCAGCGGTTCACCAGCCCGAGACCGGCCTCGGCGAGCGCGATGACGGCGATGAGCGCGGCCAGGACGGTCACCCGGCCGGAGCGGTCCCCGGAGACGATGGCGTCCACGACCCGCCCCGCCAGGACCGGGGTGGCCACGGCGAGCAGCGCGGTCACCACGCTGAGCAGCACGAACCATGTGATCCGGCGGCGGTGCGGCCGTGCGAACGCCGCGACACGCCGCAGGGTGTCGCGGGCCAGGGGGCGGCGGTCCTGCGTGGCGTTCATGACGCTGTGCAACTGGGTCCAGGCGGTGGTCTCCATGCTCATGTACGGACCGTAGAACCTCGACCGCCGTCGAGGTCAAGAAAGCGACCGGAAGGCCCCCTCCGGCGTGGTCGCGCCGGTCGGCCGACGGAGCGGGCCCGCCGCCGTCCCTTCCCGGCGGTCCGGGCAGGGCCCCGGTCAGGCCGACGGCACCCGGTGCGTGCTGTCCGCTCCCCAACTGGCCAGCAGACGCAGTGAGTCGGCGGAGGGCGAACCCTGCTCGGCGTGGAAGGTCACGAGGGCCATGTCGGCGTCGTCCACGAGCCGGAACTGCTCGAAATGCAACTGGAGCTCTCCGACCAGCGGGTGGCGCAGGCGCTTGACGCCGTGACTCTTCTCCTTGACGTTGTACAGCGCCCACAGGCGGCGGAACTCCTCGCTCTTGACGGAGAGTTCACCGACCAGGGCGGACAGCCTGGGGTCGTCGGGGTAGCAGCCGGCGTCCATGCGCAGCGCGCACACGATGTCGATCGCCTTCTGCTCCCAGTCGACGAACAGATCGCGGTACTCGGGACGGAGGAACACCAGGCGCGCCCAGTTGCGCTCGGCGGCGGGCAGCTCCGACCAGTCGCCGAAGAGCGCGGCCGCCGCCCGGTTCCAGGCGAGGATGTCGGAGCGCCGCCCCACGATGTACGCCGGGACGCCCTCCATCGAGTCCAGCAGCCGCCACAGCGCCGACCGGGCCTGCGGCGGGCGCGCCGCCGGCTTCTTCTTGTGCGCCTTCGGTTTCACCAGGTGGGTCAGATGCGCGTACTCGGCGTCCGTCAGACGCAGCGCGCGGGCGATGGAGCCCAGCACTTCCGCGGAAACGTTCTGGCCGTTGCCCTGTTCCAGGCGCGTGTAGTACGCGACCGAGACCCCGGCCAGCTGGGCCAGCTCCTCGCGGCGCAGGCCGGGCACCCTGCGGTGCCTCCCGACGACGGGCAGCCCGACGTCCTCCGGCTTCAGCCGGGCGCGCCTGCTGCGCAGGAACTCGCTCAGCTCGGCCCGCCGGTTCAAAGGCCGGCCGACGGCGCCTTCGGGTTGCTCGTGCATACCACCAGTATCCGTGCCGTCCCCTGGTCGTACGCAGGGCAGCCTGACCCTGCCAGTGGTAGGCACAGCAGTCGTACGAAAAGGCGGGGGAGCGCTGATGCGCCCGGCTTGGGGCAGGCTCGGGACTGCTGGAAGTCGTGCCCGGACGTCAGGCCTCGGGCACGCAGACCACGAGGAGAAGACCCCGGCATGACCACTGTTGCTGCCTACGCCGCGCCCGCCCCCAAGGCACCGCTGGAGCGGACCACCATCGAGCGGCGCGCGGTCGGCGAACACGACGTGTCGATCGACATCAAGTTCGCCGGTATCTGCCACTCCGACATCCACCAGGCCCAGGACGGCTGGCGTCCCGGCATCTTCCCGATGGTCCCCGGCCACGAGATCGCCGGCGTCGTCTCCGAGGTCGGCCCCGGTGTGACGAGGTTCGCCGTCGGCGACCGCGTCGGGGTCGGCTGCATGGTCGAGTCCTGTCAGGAGTGCGACAACTGCAAGGCCGGCCTGGAGCAGTACTGCACCGACGGCGGACCGACCTGGACCTACAACGGCACCGGCAGGGACGGCCGGCCCACCCAGGGCGGTTACTCCGAGAAGATCGTCGTCGACCAGAACTTCGTCGTCCGTGTCCCGGACGGGCTGCCGCTGGACGTGGCCGCCCCGCTGCTGTGCGCCGGCATCACCACGTACTCGCCGCTCAGGCACTGGAACGCCGGCCCCGGCAAGAAGGTCGCCGTCGTCGGCCTGGGCGGCCTGGGTCACATGGGCGTGAAGATCGCCCACGCGCTCGGCGCCGAGGTCACGGTCCTGTCGCAGTCCCTGCGCAAGAAGGACGACGGTCTGCGCCTGGGCGCCGACCACTACTACGCCACCAGCGACCCGGAGACCTTCGAGAAGCTGGCCGGCACCTTCGACATCGTCCTGAACACCGTCTCGGCGGGTCTGGACTTCTCCGCCTACGTGTCGTTGCTGCGCACGGACGGCGCGATGGTCAACGTCGGCCTCCCCGAGGAGACCGTGCAGCTCGACCTGAAGGCCCTGTACGGCCGTCGCCGTGTGATGACCAGCTCCAACATCGGCGGCATCCCCGAGACCCAGGAGATGCTCGACTTCTGCGCCGAGCACAACCTCGGTGCCGAGATCGAGCTGATCCCCGCCGACCGGATCAACGAGGCCTACGAGCGCGTCCAGGCCAGCGACGTGCGCTACCGCTTCGTGATCGACACGGCGACCATCTGAGACACCCGCGACCCGGCCCGGGAACACACCCGTCCCGGGGTGTGCCCCCGGGCGGGTCGGTCGGCGTGCCACCGTCGTCCTGGCGGCAGCGCAGATCAACGCTCCGTCGTGTCCTGGCTCTCCCCTGATGCGTCCGGCGGTGTCAGCGGGACGCGCAGCGCGACCGTCGTCCCCTCGCCCGGGGCGCTGCGCACGGTCAGGCGGGCGTCGATGAGGTCGGCGCGCTCGCGCATCGCGGACAGACCCATCCCGCGGCTGTACGGAGGCGCCTGGTCCGGGGTGCGTAACGGGACGGACCGGCCTGCCGCGGTCTGTTCCGGCATGCCGCAGCCGTTGTCGGTCACGGTCAGCTGGGCCGTGCCGGCGTCGGCCTCCACGCTCACGACGATGCGCGTCGGCTCGGCGTGCTTGACGGCGTTGGTGATCGCCTCCTGGACGATCCGGTACACCTGCGCCTGCGTCTCGGGCGCGAGCCGCCCGCCGAGCGCGTCCCCGTGGGACGTGACACGAAGGTCGGTGCGGATCCCGAAGGTCTCGGAGGTGTGCCGGCACAGCGCCTGGAGGGCCGGGTGGAGGCCGAGTTCGTCCAGCACCACCGGGCGCAGGTCCACGATGAGGTGCCGCAGGGAGACGATCTGATTGCCGACCAGGGCGCGCGCCTGCTCGATGGCGCTGCTCATCGCGTCGGGCCCGCCGTCGGCGGCGGCTGAGGAGAGGACGACCTGCACCGCGCCCAGTTCCTGGAGGGTGTCGTCGTGCAGCTCGCGCGCCCAGCGGCGGCGCTCGCGTTCCTCGCCGTCATGGCGGGCCCGTACCCGCTCCCGTCTCAGCCGCGCCTCCCGGCGCGACGAGGCGCGGCTGGCGATGATCGCGTAGCCCGCCAGCAGGAGGGGGAACACGTGCAGGATGCTCAGCAGCGGCTCCTCCGCCACCCGGACCACCCCGGCGACCGTGAGCATCAGCGCGACGGCGGTGGCGACCAGCAGCCAGATCCGCTGGTGTGCGGCGCACAGCGGGATCATGAGCAGATACGACACGGCCGCGACGAACGACAGCACCAGCTCCCAGGACACCTCCCGGTCGGTGACCTCCATGAAGACGGCGGCGGCAAGGCAGGCGGTGCCGAAGACCTCGAAGCCCAGGCGCAGCGCCCCCCGTCCCGGCCGGGTCACGGTCACGCCACCAGACCGCGTTCCCGGGCCACGGCGATCAGCTCGGCGCGGCTGTCCCTGCCGAGCTTGTCGCGGAGCCGGGAGCGGTGCGTCTCCACCGTGCGTACCGAGACGTAGAGGCGCCGGGCGATCTCCTGGTTGGTGTGGCCGAGCGCGAGGAGGGCGAGCACCTCGGTCTCCCGCTCGGTCAGCGGCTCCTCGCCGCGGTCCTGGACGCCGATGTCCTCGACGGCCAGCCGCGCCCCCAGGGAGGGCTGTACGTAGGTGGCTCCGCTCGCGACCTGGCGCACGGCGGCCAGCAGCTCCTCGGCGGCCGCCTCCTTGAGCAGATAGCCGGCCGCTCCGGTGCGCAGCGCCTCACGGGCGTAGGCCGGGTCCTCCTGCATGGTGAGGACCAGGATCCTGGTGCCGGGGGAGGCCGACAGCAGGCCCGGGATGGTCGGCAGGCTGGACCGGCCCGACATGGTCAGGTCCAGCACCAGCACCCGGGGGTGGTGCGTGCGCACGGCGTCGAGGGTCTCCGGGACGGTCGCCGTCTCCGCGACGACGTCGAAAGCCGGATCCGCGGCCATCAGCAGGCGCATTCCTGCCCTGACCACCAGGTGGTCGTCGGCAAGCACCACCGTGGTCGCGGCGGAAGGGTGCCTGCCGTCCGGGCGGCGGAGGACTTCCATAGTTGCAACGGTAGATCCGCTCCGCTCAACGGGCAGCACGCGCCGCCGGCCGTGCGGCATACCCGCAGCCAGGACAGCGGGTAACCACTGATGACGTGTGCGGGTCGGACAGGATGCGGTCGCGCCGCCCATTGGGCAGGCTCGTGGGAAGTGGAGGAAAGCCCCCCACAGCCGACGTACAGCCGACGTACCCGTCCAACCGAGGCGACCGACATGTACTGCGTCATCGACCAGCCCCCGCCCGTCCCGCCGGAGCAGACCCAGTCGTACGAAGCGGCCCAGCAACTCGCCGACGCCGCCGTGCCGTCCGTGGCCGACTTCGCCGCCGTGGAGGTCTCCGACGCCACGGTCAGCGAACGGGCGGCGATGTCCGGGCTGCCCGCGCAGGTGCTCGACTTCCGGCGCGCGGCCTTCCGGGCGGTCCGCCCCGACGAGATACCACGGGCTTACGAGGTCGGGGAGGTCAGCCACCTGCCGGTGCGCACTCCGTACCACGCGTCCCTGGTCGACCTGCGTCCACGCATCGTCCTGAATCTGCACCCGAGGACCGCCTGGCTGCTGCGCGATCCGGTGCGCGCCCGGCTGATGCGCGGCAGCCGCACGCATTCCGTGCTCGTGGTGCCCCTCGATGTCGGTGGTGTGCTCCTCGGGCTCGCGGCCTTCTACCGTACGGCCGGGTCGCCCGCCTTCTCGCAGTCCGACCTGCGGGAGGCCGGGCGGCTCGGCCGCCGGGCCGCCCGGCTCCTGGACGGCCAGCGGCGCCGGCTCGTCCACGACGCCGCCGCGCGGATCCTGCAGGAGGCCCTGCACGAGTCGGACGCCCCGGTCGTCAGCGCGCTGGAAGCGGTGCGCGGGCACGTCCCGGAGTCGTCTGCGCCCGGCTCCTGGATCGACGTCGTCCAGCTGCCCAGCGCCCGGGTGGCCCTGGTCGCGGGCACGGCCGAGGGCTGGGGCGTCGCCGCCACGGCCGGGATGAGCCAGGTCAGGGCGGCGATCCGGGCCCTGCTGCTGCTGGACATGAATCCCGGTGAGGTCATCGCCCGGCTGGGCCGCCGCGCGGGCGCCGCCGGCGCGGCCGTGCACTGCCTGCTGGCCATCTACGACCCGGTCACCCGTCGCTGCACGGCCGCCGCCGGCGGGGACGCCGGAGTCGAACCGGCCTTCCCCGCGGACGCGCCCTCCGCCGGCGGGGCCGAGGCGGACGAGCCCTCGCCCATGGCGGAGGACTCGGTGGCGGAGTTCGACGTGCCCGCCCGGAGCGTTCTGCTGCTGAGCTGCGGCACGGAGGGCGGGGCGGGCGCGGCCCCCGGCATCCGGGTCCTGCCGCCGACCGGCGACGACCCCGAGGACGCGGTCGACACCGCCGTCTCGGACGCGCTGGCCGCCACCCCGGGGGGTCGCCCCGAGCCCGTGCTCCTCGCCGCCCTCATCCGCACCCTGGACCCGGAGGACGTCGCGACGTGGGAGGTGCCGAACGACCCGGCCGCCGTCTCCGAGGCCCGGGCCTGGGCGGACGGTCAGCTCACCGAGTGGAGCCTGTCGGAGCTGTGCTTCACCACCACGCTGATCGTCAGCGAACTCGTCACCAACGCCGTCCGCTACTCCAGCGGACCGATCCGGCTGCGCCTCATCCGCGACCGGACCCTCATCTGCGAGGTGTCGGACTTCTGCCACGCGGCTC
Source organism: Streptomyces sp. NPDC088354 (assembly GCF_044753585.1). Classification (NCBI taxonomy): domain Bacteria; kingdom Bacillati; phylum Actinomycetota; class Actinomycetes; order Kitasatosporales; family Streptomycetaceae; genus Streptomyces; species Streptomyces sp. NPDC088354. Next base: position 67,581 of record NZ_JBIVNJ010000032.1, read on the forward strand.
CCCATCCGCGGCGGTCCGCCCTCAGCGACCAGAACGGCCGCGGCCTGTCGATCGTCGCCCACCTGACCGAGGCCCAGGGCACGCGGTACACGACGACGGGGAAGACGGTGTGGGCGGAGCAGAGCATCACCCCCGAGGCGGCCTGATGGGCCGACGCGACCGCCGGCGGCCGCCGGGAGCGGGCGGCAGCCGCCGCCCCCGGCCGCCCGGGGGACCCGGGCGAACCGCGGCGCGCGGCCGCTTCACCGCGTACGGGCAGGCGGCCGCCGGCCACGGGAACTCCCGTGGCCGGCGGCGTGCGGTGGCGGCGTGGGCCGCGCGCGGTCAGCCGCCCGCCACCGCCTCGACCTCGGCCTTCGCCTCGGCCACGGCCGGGGTGTCCGAGGCCCGGACGACGCCGCCCGCCGCGTGCCGGCGATGGTGCCCCGGGACGAGGAGGGCGGCCAGGGACGCGGCGAGCAGCAGGACCGCGAGCAGGGCGAATCCGTGGGTGTAACCGGAGGCGTAGGGCAGCCCGGAGGGCTGCAGGCGGCTGGTGACCAGGACGCTGGTGACGGCGGCGCCGATGGAGCCGCCGATGGTGCGGATGTTGGCGTTCATGCCGCTGGCGGCGCCGGTCTGCTCCGGCGGGACGCTGCGGACGATCAGGTTGGCCATCGAGGCGAAGGCCAGGCCGATGCCGAGGCCGAAGATGCCGGCCGAGGTGGCGACCTGCCACTGCTGGTCGTGCCAGGCGGCGAGGAAGCCGCAGGCCACCGCGCCGAGGGCGGCCCCGGCGACGAGCAGGCGCTTGGCGCCCACGACCGGTTCGAGGCGGCCGCTGAGCACGCCGGAGAAGAACATCGCGATCAGCATCGGCAGCATCAGCAGGCCGGCCGAGGTGACGCTCGCCCCGAAGCCGTAGCCCGCGGCGCGCGGGGTCTGGGCGAAGCCGGGGAGGAAGGACCAGATCGCGTACATGCCGGCGCCGAAGAGGAGACCGGCGGTGTTGGTCGTCCACACCGCGCGCAGGCGCATGATGCGCAGGTCGATCAGCGGGTGGCGGGAGCGTGCCTCGGCGAGCAGCCACAGGGCGAAGAGCACCACCGCGGCGACGAACAGCCCGATCACGCGGACCGAGGTCCAGCCCCAGTTGCCGGCCTGGCTCAGCGGCAGGAGCAGGGCGACGAGCCAGCCGGACAGGAGGGCGGCGCCGAGCCAGTTGACGCGGCCGTCGGCGCGGCTGGGGGACTCGGGGACGTAGCGGAAGGCTATGAGCGCGGTGACGGCGACGATGGCGACCGGGATCCAGAACAGCCAGCGGTAGTCGAGGGCGGAGACGATGGGGCCCGCCGCGACGATGCCGACGCCGCCGCCGGCGGCGATCACCGCGGACAGGTTGCTGATGCTGGGGCTGACCCGGCTGGGCGCGAACTCGTCCCGGATGATGCCGAAGGACAGCGGGAACAGGGCGCCGCCGATGCCCTGGACGACGCGGGCGATGATCAGGACGCCGATCGTCGGGGCGAGCGCGGCGAGCAGGCAGCCGAGCGTCAGGACGACCAGGACGCCGACGAGGGTGCGCTTCTTGCCCACGAGGTCGCCGAGGCGGCCGAGGATCGGCGTGAAGATCGAGGCGGACAGCAGGTACGCCGTCATCACCCAGGTCGCGGTGGACTGGGACGTGTGCAGCGCGTGCTGGACGGTCGGCAAGGCCGGTGCGATCAGCGACTGCAGCATCGAGAACACGCCCGCACCGGTCGCGAGGACCGCGAAGGTGAGGCGGGTGGAGCGTCGGGGCATGAAGGAGCCTCTCCGAATCCGGACAGGGCGCGGCCGGGCTGCCGGCCGCGGTGTGACGAGCGGGCTGGTGGTACGGGACGGACGGACGGGCGGGGCGCGGGCCGTGCCCGGGCGCGCCGGCGTCCGCCGGATGTCGGTGGAGGGCGTTGCACCGGTGCAAGGCCCTCAAGGGGGCGAATCGGGGCGCGGTCGGCGCGTGTGGTGACACGTGTCGCCGGAAGTGCGCCCCCTGCTGTTAAAGTGGAGGTACGCCTCCACTGTAGCGGAGGCAACCCTCCACTTCAAACTGTTTCGGCCGGGGAGGCAGAAGTGACGGCCCAGCCGTATCCCGTCAGCGAGATCGTCGCGGCCCAGCGTCCGCACCGCAGGGACGCCGCCCGCAACTACGACGCCCTGCTCGCGGCCGCCCGTGAGGCCTTCGCCGAGAACGGCGCCGAAGCCTCGCTGGAGGACATCGCCCGCCGCGCGGGTGTGGGCATCGCCACGCTCTACCGGAACTTCCCGACCCGCCGGCACCTCTTCGAGTCCGTCTACGCGGACGAGGTCAACGAGCTGTGCCGGGTCGCCCGGGACGTCGCCGCCCTGGAGCCCTGGGACGCGCTGACCTCCTGGCTGCGCCGCTTCGTCGACTACACCGTGACGAAGCGGGCCATCCGCGAGGCCCTCAACAACGAGTCCGACGTCTTCCTGGCCTGCCGCGACTCCATGTACCAGGCCGGCGGCCCGCTCTTCGAACGCGCCCAGAAGGCGGGCGAGGCCCGTACCGACGTCTCTTTCGACGACCTGCTCCGCATGGTCTCGGGAATCAGCTCCACCAGCTTCCCCGACGACACCCAGCGCGACCGCGTCATGGGCGTCGCACTGGACGGGGTGCGGACCTTCCGGCGCTGACGCCGCGGTTTCCGCGGTGCGGTGCGGTGCGGCAGGGCCGGTCGCCGTGGCCGCCGCGCCGTCGCCACCACCCTCGCCGTGCGCCCGGCTTCCCGGCGCGCGCGGTGTGCCGACCGTGGCTTGGCCTTGCCCCGCGCTGCCGGGGACGCGGCGGCTCGCTGGTCGGATCGTTTCGGGGGCGCGGAACGCGATGTGCCTGAGGCTCAGGCGTTCCGGAGTGTGCGCCTCGGGCCGGCGCCGTGAGCCGCGCCCCGTTCCCGCCGCGCCGAGCGGCGAGATCAGGACAAGTACCGTTCCGCGCGCGGGCGCCGGCCTGTCCGGCCGCCGGTGTTCTGCGTCACTGACCCGCTCCGGCCTGGGCTTTTGCGGCCGCGTGACCAAGAGGAAACGGGAAACCCCTGTCCCTGGCGGCCGGTTGGGGGCCACCGTGAGGGCCGACGCGGGCGAGGCGGCACGCGGAACGTCGTCCGGTGGGGGAGGGCCGCATGGGAGTTCGGCGCCGGCGCGCGTTCCTGCCGTCGCCGCCCGCGGGGAGAGGGCCGGGCACCGGCCCCGAGGCGGCGCACCGGGTGGCGGAGGGGGTCCGCCCGGCGCGCCGGCCGCGGTCCGGAACGCACCGGCGCGGGCACCGCGTCGAGCGGTCCACCGCGACGGGAAGCCGGCCACGGCTCTGTCCCGGAGGCGGTGGTCCGGCCGAACCGCCCAGCTGTGAAGGGGAGTTCCGTGGGATGCGGGGCGCCGGGCCCGGGGACCGCGGGCGCCTGCGCCGCCGAGGCGCCCCGCGGGCCGGGGCACCGGGCCGCCCCGCCCCGCCGACCGGCTGAGTCCCCGTACGGTCGCCGCCGTGCGGCCGTTCCGACCGCCACGGGCGGCGTCGTCCCACCACTCACGGGGGTGGTGGGCCGGCGCCGGCCCGTGGCCTGTTCTCGTCCGTGCGCCCCGCGCCGCGGCGACCCTGGGAACCGCGCTCCGCCCTTCGTCGCTCCTGATCCTGCGACGGGCACGCCGGCGGAGCGGCCGGGAGACAGGGAACGGCGCCCACCGCGCCGTACGCGGCGGGGAGCGGATGGACCGGACACCAGACCAGCCGACCGCGCCGACCGGGGCGTTCGGTCCGGCGCTGCGCGAACTGCGTCTCGAGCGCGGCCTGTCGCTCGCCGCGCTGGCGCGCCGCACCCACTACAGCAAGGGGTACCTGAGCAAGATCGAGACGGGCGGCAAGCCGGTCAACGCCGACCTCGCCCGGCTCTGCGACGAGGCCCTGGACGCCGGGGGCGAACTGCTCGCCCTGCTGCCGCCCGTGCCCCCAGCGGGGGACGGCGACGCGGCGGCACCCTGTCCCTATCCCGGGCTGTCCGCCTACGGAACCGAGGACGCGGCGCGGTTCTTCGGGCGTGAACGGGCCGTCGCGGAGCTCCTGCGCCGCCTCGAACTGCGCGTCGGCGAGGGGCCGCTGGCCGTGGTCGCCCCGTCCGGGGCCGGGAAGTCGTCGCTGCTGCGGGCCGGTCTGGTCCCCGCCCTGGCCGGAGGGCCGTACGGGCACTGGCCGGTCGTGGTGTGCACGCCGACCGCCCGGCCGCTGGACGCCCTGGCGCACGCGCTGCGCGCCGTGCCGCTCGCCGCCGGGCTCGACGACGGTCCGCCCGAGGGGGGAACGCACGCCGCCCGCGCGACCGCCCTCGTCGCGGCGATCGGCGCCCGGGCCGGGGACACGGGACTGGTCGTCGTGGTCGACCAGTTCGAGGAAACCTTCACCCTGTGCGACGACGAGGCCGAGCGGCGCGCCTTCATCGCCGCCCTCACGGGCCTCGCGGCGTCCCGCGAGGCCGCCGTCCTCCTCGGGATCCGCGCCGACGTCACCGGCCGCTGCCTGGAGCACCCCGCGCTCGTACCGGTCGTCAGCGACGGCCTGTTCGCGCTGGGTGCCATGAGCCCCGGGGAGTTGCGCGCGTGCATCGTGCGGCCCGCCGAGGAGGAGGGCACCGAGCTCGAACCCGGCCTGGTCGAGGTGCTGTTGCGGGACCTCGGCGCGCAGGCACCGGGCGGCGTGGCGGACGGGGACGACACCGCTCCCGGCGGCTCTCCGGGATCGCTCCCGCTGCTGGCCCACGCCCTGATGGCCACCTGGCGGCAGCGGTCGGGCCGCACCATGACCGTGGCGGGCTACCTTGCCGCGGGCGGCATCCACGGCTCCGTCGCGACCGCCGCCGAGGCCCTGTTCACGTCGCTGTCGCCGGCCGAACAGGAGGCCGCCCGCCGGCTGCTGCTGCGCCTGGTGCGGGTCGGCGAGGACAACGAGCAGTCCCGGCGCCCCCGCGGCACCGCGGACCTCCTCGACGGGCTGCCCGACGCAGAGGCGGCCCGTACCGCGCTGGACGCCTTCGTCGCCGCGCGGCTGCTGACCGTGGACGCCGACCATGTGGAGATCGTCCACGAGGCGCTGCTGCGCGCCTGGCCGCGGCTGCGGACCTGGGTGCACGCCGCCCGCGCCGACCTGCTGCTGCACCAGCAGCTCACGGGGGCCGCCCGCGAGTGGGAACGCGAGGGCCGCGACCCCGGGCTGCTCTACCGCGGCACCCGGCTGGCCGCCACCCGCGAGTGGGCGGCGGGACCCGGCCGCCGGCCCGGTGAACTCAGTCCGCTCGAAGCCGACTTCCTCGCCGCCTCCACCGGCGAGGAGGATCTGCGCCGACTCCTCGTACGCCGCAGGGCCCGGCAGCAGCGCATGGGTGTGGTCGTGCTGGCGGTCCTGCTCGTCCTCGCGGTACTGGCCGGCGGCGTGGCGGTGGAGCAGCGGTTCGCCGCCGACCAGCAGCGCGCCACCGCGCTCTCGCAGGCCATGGCGGCACACTCGGCCCAACTGGCCGTGGGCCGCCCGGAGGCGGCGATGCTGCTGGCCGAGGCCGCCTACCGCACCGCGCACACCACCGAGGCCCGCGGGGCGCTGCTCAGCACACAGGCCGACACCTTCGCCGGGCGGCTCACCGGGCACACCGCCGCCGTCAACTCGGTGGTGTTCTCGCCCGACCGGCGGCTGCTGGCCTCGGCGGGCTCCGACCGCACGGTGCGGCTGTGGCACGTCGCCTCCCGGACCGGCGCCGCGGTGCTGACCGGGCACCGGGGACCCGTCCGGTCGGTGGTCTTCTCGCCCGACGGGCGGCTGCTCGCCTCGGGGAGCACCGACGGCACCATCCGGCTGTGGTCGGTGTCGCGACGCCGTGCGCTCGCCGTCCTGGCGGCCCATCAGGGAGCCGTACGCGCCGTGGCGTTCGCCCCCGACGGGCGCACGCTGGCATCGGCCGGCGGTGACGGCACGGTGTGCCTGTGGGACGTCGCCACCCGCAGCAGGACCGCCGTCCTCACCGGCCACACGGACGAGGTTCTCGCGCTGGCCTTCCGGCCCCGGGGCTCGCTGCTCGCCTCGGCCGGGGCGGACCGCACCGTGCGGCTGTGGGACACCCGGATCCGCCGGAACGTGGCCGTCCTGCGCGGCCACGGCGGCGACGTGCTGGCCCTCGCGTTCAGCCCCGACGGGCGCACTCTGGCCAGCGGCGGCGCCGACCGCACCGTGCGGCTGTGGGACGTCACCGGCCCGCGCCGCACGGCGACGCTCACCGGCCACGACGACGACGTGAACGGCCTCGCCTTCGGCCCCGGCGGCCACACCGTCCTCTCGGCCGGCGGCGACGGCACCGTCATCCGCTGGGACACCCGCACCCACCTGCAGGTCGGCACCCTCACCGGCCACACCGACTACGTGCTCTCCGTCGCCGTGGCCCCCGACGGCGACATGGTCGCGAGCGCGGGCTTCGACAGGACCGTCGTGCTGTGGGACCTGCGCCGCAGCACCCTGGCCGGCACCCCCGTCACCGAGGTGTGGAAGGCCGCGTTCAGCCCCGACGGGCGGTCCCTGGCCTCGGCCGGGGGCGACGGCACCGTACGGGTCTGGGACATGGCCCGGCACGTCCCCGCGTACACGCTCACCGGCCACAGCGGGCCGGTCTACGACGTCGCGTTCAGTCCGGACGGCCGGTGGCTCGCCTCGGCGGGGGCCGACCGCACCATGCGGCTGTGGGACACCCGGACGCGGCGGAGCGCCGCCGTCCTGCGCGGCCACGAGGGCGCCGTGTTCGCCCTCGCGTTCAGCCCCGACGGGCGGACCCTGGCGACCGGCTCCGCCGACCGCACGGTCCGCCTCTGGGACACCGCCGCCCGACGCCAGGTGGCCGTCCTCGCCGGGCACACCGACTTCGTGAACTGCGTCGCCTTCAGCCCGGACGGCCGCCGGCTGGCCAGCGGCAGCGACGACCTGACGCTGCGGCTGTGGGACACCGGGACCCGGCGCGCCGACGCCGTCCTCACCGGGCACACCGGCTCCGTGCGGGGCGTCGCCTTCGCGCCGGACGGGCGGACGCTCGCCAGCAGCGGCAACGACGGCACCGTGCGGCTCTGGGACGTGCCGCACGCGCGCGCGGCGGGCGTCCTCACCAGCCACACCGGCTCCGTGCGCGGTGTCGCCTTCGCGCCGGACGGACGCACCCTCGCCAGCAGCGGCAACGACCGCACCGTCCGGCTCTGGGACCCGGCGGCACGGCGGCTCACCGCGACCCTGACCGGCCACACCCGGGCCGCGTGGAGCGTCGCCTTCAGCCCGGACGGGGCGACCGTGGCCAGCGCCGGCAACGACGGCACGATCCGGCTCTGGGACCCCGACGTCCATCACCGCACCGCCCGCCTGTGCCGCCTGGCGGGCCCCTCCGACCGCCAGCGCTGGCGGCGCCTGCTCCCCGACTACGCCTGGCCGGGGGCCTGCGGGAGTTGACGGTGCGTGGGCGCGCTCCGCGTGCCGCTGTCGGCCGCGGCAGGGGCGTCGGTGTCCGCCGTGTCCCGGGCCGGTCGTGCGGGTCGGGGGTTCTCTCCGGCCGGCGGTGGCGGGCTGTTCGTGCTGGTGTCGGGTGGGGCCGGGCGTTGGTCGGCGCCGTGTCCGGGACCGGTGGTGCCGGTGGGTGGGTTCGGTCCTGTCGGCAGTGTCCGGCGTGTGATGACGTCCGGCCGGAGGCTTGCCGGAGCACACGTCGGGGGCGAGCTCTGTGCGCCGCTGTACGTCGGCCGGGGCGCCGTGTCCTGCGTCGTGCGGGTCGACCGGGCCTGTCGGCGTGGTCCTTCGACTCCCGGCGTCAGCGGCGTCTGCTGCCCGGCCGGGCCCCGGCCCCGGTGGGCCCGCCTGCGTTGGCCGTGCCTGCTGCCGGATGACGCCTGGCGAGTCGTACCTTGGCGGACTCGCCGGCAGCGGCCCTCGTTCCCGTCGGCAGGGCAGCCGGCCGCCAGCGCCTGCGGCGGGACCGTCCGCATCCCCGTGCCGCGTACCGCCTCGCACCGGCCACCGCGCGGGACGGCATCCGGCGCTTACCGCGGCCTCCGCGTCGCCGCGTGGAAAACCCGGTGACCCGGGCGCGTGCCGCCCGCTACGCTCGCGATCGATCACGCGCCGCCCCGAGACCGCGGCGTGTTCCGTGCCGAACGAGGGGAGCCGGGCCGTGCGTTGCCGCACCGCAGCCGTCGTTCCCCCGTCAGGCCACGAGGTGATCCTGGTGTCTTCCGCGGCCCGGTGCCGGCCGCGCGGCCCGCACCGGACGCCCGCGACGACTTTCTGATCCCCCGCACGACCGCGGCCCGAAGGCAGGGCCGCCGGCCGGGTACGCCCTGCCGCCCCCTGCCACGCCGAGGCCATCGCGGAGGTCCCGACGCCCCCTTGCCGGGGCGTCCCGTCCGGGAATCGCGCCGCCCCCTCCCGATCGCACCTGATCACCCGAAAGGCAACGGGCCATGCGCACCGTCCAACCCCTGCCCGCCGTCCGCACCGTCCGCACCGTCCGCAATCTGGGCATCCTCGCCCACGTCGACGCCGGCAAGACCACCGTCACCGAGCGGATCCTGTACGCCACCGGCGCCACCTACAAGCGCGGCGAGGTCCACGACGGCACGACCGTCACCGACTTCGACCCGCAGGAGCGCGACCGCGGCATCACCATCTTCGCCGCGGCGGTGAGCTGCGACTGGGACGGTCACCGGCTCAACCTCATCGACACACCGGGCCATGTCGACTTCTCCGACGAGGTGGAACGCTCCTTGCGCGTGCTCGACGGCGCGGTCGCGGTCTTCGACGCCGTCGCGGGCGTCGAGCCGCAGAGCGAGTCGGTGTGGCGGCAGGCCGACCGGCACGGCGTGCCGCGGATCGCGTTCGTGAACAAGCTGGACCGCGCCGGGGCCGACCTGGACACGGCGGTGGCGTCGATCCACGACCGGCTGCACGTCGTCCCGCTGGTGGTCCAGCTGCCGATCGGGCGCGAGGACGGCTTCACCGGGGTGGTGGACCTGCTGCGCATGCGCGCGCTCACGTGGCGGGCCGGCGGCGCGGCGTACGAGGACGGCGAGGTGCCCGGCGGCCTCCGCGAGGAGGCCGGGCGCCGGAGACGGCTGCTGGAGGAGACGGTGGCCGGGCTGCACCAGGCCGCGCTGGAGGAGTTCTGCGCGGACGGGCGGCTGACGGAGGCGACGCTGCGCACGGCGCTGCGCGACCTGACCCGTACCGGGGAGGGCGTGGTCGTGCTGTGCGGATCGGCCTACCGGGACCGCGGCATCGAGCCGCTGCTGGACGCCGTGGTGGCGTACCTGCCGTCACCGCTGGACGTCCCGCCGGTGCGTACGGCGGCCGACCCGCGGCAGCCGTTCGCCGCCCTGGTGTTCAAGGTCGCCGCGAGCGCGACGGGACGGCTGACCTATGTGCGGGTGTACGAGGGAACGCTGAGCAAGGGGGACACGGTGCTGGACGCACGGGCCGGGCGCACCGAGCGCGTCGGGCGCATCCTGCGGGTCCAGGCGGACCGGCATGTCGACGTCGACCGCGCGGTGGCCGGGGACATCGTCGCGGTCGTCGGGGTGAAGGCAGCCGGCGCCGGAGCGACGCTGTGCGATCCGGCGGCGCCCCTGGTCCTCGAACCGCCCGGAACGGCCGAGCCGGTCGTCACCGTCGCGGTCGAGGCGCGGCGGAGCGGTGACACGGAGCGGCTGGCGGCGGCACTGGCCCGGCTGGTGGAGGAGGACCCGTCGCTGACGGTCCGGACCGACCCGGAGACGGGCCAGACCGTGCTGTCCGGCATGGGTGAACTGCACCTGGAGGTCGCGGTGGAGAAGGTGCGCCGCGCCCACGGGCTGGAGGTCGGCGTCGGCCGCCCGCAGGTCGCCCATCGCGAGACCGTGGTGCGCGGCGTGGCCGGGTGGGTGCACCGGCACGTCAAACAGGACGGCGGCGCGGGCCAGTTCGCCCAGGTGGTGATCGACGTGGAGCCCCACGACGAGGACTTCGTGTTCGTCTCGGCGGTCACCGGCGGCCGGGTGCCCAGGGAGTACGTCCGGGCGGTCGAGGCCGGCTGCCGGGACGCCCTGGCCGAGGGGCCGCTCGGCGGCCACCGGGTCACCGGCCTGCGGGTCACGCTCACCGACGGGGCCACGCACGTGAAGGACTCCTCGGAGGCGGCCTTCCGCGCGGCGGGCCGGTTCGCGCTCCGTGACGCGTTGCGCGCGGGCGGGACGGTCCTGCTGGAGCCGGTGGCCGAGGTCACCGTCACCGTGCCCGGCGACGCGGTCGGCGCGGTGCTCGGCGATCTGGCGGCCCGCCGCGGCCGTGTCACCGGCCAGTCGGCCCGGGCGGGCACGGCCGTGCTGACCGCGACCGTCCCGCTGGCCGAGCTGTTCGGATACGCGACCCGGCTGCGCGGCCGCACCCAGGGCCGCGGCACGTTCACCGCCCGGGCCGGCGGCTATGCCCGGGTGCCGGACGGCGTGCGGTAGGTCGCGGGGCCGGTCCCGCCCCCACCACGTGGTGGGAGCGGGACCGGCCGCCGCGTGCGCCGTTCCGGTGCGCGGGGCGCCGCCCAAGGCGGGGCGCGATGCTTCCCGTTGTCCGGTCCGCGACATGCGCGCGGGGTGACCACTGCGGCAGGATGGTGAAGATCGCGCACGGACGAGGGATGTCCGGCGCGCTTTCTCGACGTCCCCAGAGCGATAAGGCGACAAGTGACGACACAGCACGCCCCCCGTCCCGTGGATGGATCCGTACGCACGGCGGGAGCGGGCCGGTGAACCGTGCGCTGACGATGCACGACCTGATGGTCGCCGGCGCCTGGTTCGGCGCGGGCCTGGTGGCGGCGCTGGCGCTGCGGCTGGCGCTGCGCTGGCTCGGCGAACGGGCGACCCGGACGCGGTGGGACGGTGACGACATCGTCGTCACCGCGCTGCGCACCCTGGTGCCGTGGTCCGTCCTGGGGGCCGGGGCGTGGGCGGGCGCCGCCGCGCTCCCGCTGCAGCACGCGGTGGACCGCACGGTCAACCAGGTCCTGGTCGCCCTGCTGATCCTCGCCGCCTCGGTCGCCGCCGCGCGCATGGTGGCCGAGACGGTGCGGTCGGTCGCGCTGTCGCGGTCCGGCGTGGCGGCCTCGGCGACGATCTTCGTCAACATCACCCGCGTCGCGGTGCTGGCCATGGGCGGCCTGGTACTGCTCCAGACGCTCGGCATCTCCGTGGCGCCGCTGATAACGGCCCTGGGCGTCGGCGGTCTCGCCGTCGCCCTCGCGCTGCAGGACACCCTCGCCAACCTGTTCGCCGGCGTGCACATCCTCGCCTCCAAGACCGTGCAGCCCGGTGACTACATCCGGCTGAGCAGCGGCGAGGAGGGCTACGTCGTCGACATCAACTGGCGCAACACCGTGGTGCGCCAGCTCTCCGACAACCTGGTGATCATCCCCAACGCCAAACTGGCCGGCGCGATCGCCACCAACTACCACCAGCCCGAGCAGCAGATGTCGCTCATCGTGCAGGCGGGCGTCGGCTACGGCAACGACCTGGAGCACGTGGAGCGGGTGACGGTCGAGGTCGCGGCCGAGGTGATGGCGGGCGTCGAGGGCGGCGTACCCGCGCACGAACCGGCGGTGCGGTTCCACACCTTCGGCGAGTCCCGCATCGACTTCTCGGTGATCCTGCGGACCTCCGAGTACGGAGAGCAGTACCGGATCAAACACGAGTTCCTCAAACGCCTGCACCGCCGCTATCAGGAGGAGGGCATCGAGATCTCCTACCCCACCCGCACGGTGATGCTCCGTCAGGAGGACGGCAAGGAGGGCTCGGCCGGGGTCGCCCTGCCGCGCCAGCGCGACACGGCGCAGGCCCCGGATCAGCGCATCTGAGGCTGCCGGACCGGGTGGCGCGCCCCTCCCGGGGCGAAGTCGCAGAGCCCGTCGATGAGTTCGACGGCACTGTCGGTGAGGGCGGCCGCCTCGTACGCGTTGTCGCAGGCCACCAGTTCGCGGCCGATCTCCGCGATGGTCGTGGTCAGGGCGATGAGCAGCGCGCGGTCGCCCGGCTCCTCCCGGCTGGTGCCGAGCAGGGTCGCGTTGTGGTGGATCCAGGTCCGCAGGTTCCGGCGGCCCATCACGTCGAAGCCCGGCGGGGTGTCGCCGGTGTAGAAGAGCTTGGCCATCTCGCGCCGGGCCCAGGTGTGTTCCAGGTAGGCGCGGGCGCCGGTGAGGAAGAGCGCGCGGGGGTGGCTCCCGCCGGCCGCGCGGCACCGGGCCACGGCCTGCGCGGCGGCGTGGGCCTGCGCGGCGCGGAACTCCTCCCAGAGCGCCAGGAAGAGGTCGGCCTTGCCGTCGAAGTGGTGGTAGAGGCCGCCCACGCTGGCGTCCGCGCGGCGCACCACCTCGGCTATGCCGGCGGCGTTGTAGCCGGCCTCGCCGAAGACCTCCCGCGCGGCCTTGAGCAGGGCCTGGCGGGTGGTCTCGGCGCGGCTGGGCGTCCGGGCCGGCGCGGTCGCGGGGGCGGCCGCGGGCCCGGGACCCGGGTCCGCGGCCGGGGCGTCAGGGGAAGCGCCGACGAGCGGCTCGTCGCCCTGTGCGTCGCCCATACCGGGACCCCTCGTCCGTCGTCACTGCCTGGTGGGGCAGAACACTACCCTTCGGCCTCTTCGGTCCCTTCGGTCAGGATGCCGGGATGCCGTCGGCGGGCGCCTCGGGCGGCGCGGTGGTGTACTCCGTGATCGGGCCGGTCCCGCTGTCGGTGACCAGCGGTGCGCCCTCCAGGCTGATCTGCGATCCCTTCAGCGTGCCGATCTGCACCCCGGTGTAGCCGGCGTGGGAGTCGGCGCTGAAGCGGAACGGCACCAGGCCGGGGCCGGTGAAGCCGCCCTTCTCCACGGCCTTGACCAGCGACTCGCGCGTGGGGTCCTTCCCGGCGCCCTTGAGGGCCTGCACGAAGGTGTAGGCCATGGACATCCCGAACTCCACGTTGCCCTCGAAGGGCGTCTTGGGGATGTACTTGTCGTGGATCGAACGGAACAGCTTGATCCAGCTGTTGGAGGTGTCCGTGGTCGGCGGCATGTAGGTGTCGGTGATGATGCCGTCCATCAGCGCGGCGACGTCGGCAGTGCCGCCCGCCTTCTTCACGTACGCGTCCAGCAGACCGCCCAGCGTGGTCGGGTCGGAGCCGACGTTGGTCACCACCAGCTGCGGGTTGTAGCGCAGCTTGACCGAGGTGAGCTTGAACAGCGCCGTGTAGCTGGGGATGGTGAACAGCACGACGACGTCGGCCTTCTTGGCGGCGATGGCCGCGACCTGCGGGCTGATGTCGGTGCCGCCGGGCTGGTAGCTCTGCCGGCTGACGACCTGGTCGGCCGGGATGAACTGGTCGAGCCCTGCCACGCCGTCCTTGCCGAAGTCGTCGCCCTGGTAGAAGTACGCGATCTTCTTGCCGGCGAAGTGCTCCTTGATGTACTGGCCGAGGATCTTGCCCTCGACGACGTAGTCGGGCTGCCAGCCGAAGGTCTGCGGGTGCTTCTTCGGCTCGTCCCAGCAGCGGCAGCCGGAGGAGACGAACAGGTCGGGCACGCGCTGGGCGTTGAGGAAGTCCACCACCTTGGTGTGCGTCGGGGTGCCGAGCCCGCCGAGCATCGCGAAGACCCGGTCCTGCAGGACGAGCTCCTTGGTGATCTTCACCGTCTCGGTCGGGTTGTACGCGTCGTCCCGGTACCGGAAGTCGATCTTGCGGCCGTTGACCCCGCCGTGGTCGTTGACGTAGTCGAAGTACGCCTTCGCCCCCTGCGAGACGTTGCTGTAGCCCGGAGCCGCCGGACCGGTGAGCGGCTGGTGGCTGCCGATGACGATGCTGTCCTTGGTGACGCCCGGCGCCGAACCGCCGCCGGAGTCGCCACCGCACGCGGTGAGGGCGAGCGCGAGGACGGCCGCCGCGGCCGTGGCGCGCAGATGCAGGCGTGAGCGGAGTGCGGTGCGGAGACTTCTTCTCATGGCCCCTCCTGGAACCGAATCGGATTCGGTGGGTGATGGACGGATGTGCGGGGTCGTGCGTCAAGGGGGAGAGCGGTCAGGACGGGGCGCGACGCCCCGCCCGCAACCGCCGGGCGAGCCGGACCAGGGCGCCCTGGATGCCCTGCGGGAAGACGAGCATCGACAGGACGAGGACGAGGCCGAACAGGGCGAGCGGCAGGTTCGCGTAGAAGCCCCGTGACAGGTGCAGCGCGTCCGCGACGTCCCCGGTCCAGGTGGGGAGCAGGACGAGCGCGATCGACCCGTAGACCGCGCCCGCGAGGCTGCCCAGCCCGCCGAGCACCGCCCCGGTCAGCAGCGACAGCGACAGGGCCAGCGGGAACGCCCCGGGTGCCGCCAGCGAACTGACCACCGCGAGCAGGCCGCCGCCCAGGCCCGCGCAGGCGGCGCTGACGACGAAGGCGAGCACCCGCAGCCGGGCCACGGGGATGCCGGCGAGCGCCGCCGCGTCCTCGTCGTCCCGGATCGCCCGCCACGACCGGCCCACCCGGCTGCGGCCGAGGTCGGCGAGGAGGACCAGGACGACCACCGCGCACAGCAGGCAGATCCACGCCTGCCAGCGCTCCAGCGGGAAGTACGCGCCGAGCGCCGCGGGCGGCGGGGGAGTGGCCACCACCAGGCCGTTCTCGCCGCCGAGCAGGTCCGACAGGTGCCGGTAGTTGGCCAGGGCGGGCAGGCCCACCGCCAGGGTCAGCGTCGCGCCCGCGAGGTACGGGCCCTGCAGCCGGGCCGCCGCGGTGCCGACGAGGGCGCCGACCGCGGCCGTGACCGCCGTGCCGGCCACCAGGGCCACCGGCAGCGGCCAGGCCAGGTTGGTGAGGAACAGCCCGGTGCCGTAGGCGCCGACCGCCATCAGGGCGCCGTGGCCCAGCGAGATCTGGCCGTTGAGACCGGTCAGCACCGTCAGCCCGGCGACCGCGCACACGTAGGTCGCGATGTTGGCGACCTGGAGGTCCTGGAACGGCGGCAGGGCGGCGGTGACGGCGCACAGCACGATCAGGGCCAGAGCGCCGGGCAGCAGGTGCCGGACCAGCGTCCGGTCGAGTGCCGGGCGCAGCCACGCGGGCCGGCCCGGGGCGGAGGACGCGGCGGCTGGGGGCTTCGTCGTGCCGGCCGTGTCGTTGGTGTCGTCGGTGTCGTTGGTGTCGGTCGTCTCGGTCATGGCGCCTCAGACCCGTCGCACGGAAGTACGCGAGAACAGCCCGTTCGGCCGCACCATGAGCACCGTCATCAGCACCACCAGCGCGCCCAGCAGGGCCACTTCGGAGCCCAGGTAGCCCGAGACGTAGCTCAGCGTCAGCCCGACCACCAGCCCGCCGACCACCGCGCCCGGCGGACTGTCCAGGCCGCCGACGACGGCCGCGGCGAAGCCGAAGACCAGCACCGCGTCGAACTGGTTGGGCCCGACGAACGTCGTCGGCGCGATCAGCACGCCGGCGAGCGCGCCGACCGCCCCGGCCAGCGCCCACCCCAGGGTGAGCACCCGTCCGACGCGCACACCGAACATCCGCGCCACCTCCGGCGCGAAGGCCGCGGCACGCATCCGCAGCCCCACCGGCGTGGCACGGAACAGGACGACCAGCAGGGCCATGACCACCAGCACGGCGCCGATGGTGAACAGGTCCGACGGCGACAGCAGCAGCCGCGCGCCGCCGATGCCGAACCCCTGGATGCCCAGCAGCGGCGGGAAGGAGCGCGGCGAGCCGCCCCACACCATCCCGGCGACCGCCTGGAGGAACAGCAGCAGGCCGAGGGTGACGATGACCGCGTTCATCGGCGGGGCGTTCTCCACCGGTCGCACCAGCAGCCGTTCCACCACCGCGCCCAGCAGGAAGCCGGCGGCCAGGGCCGCCAGCAGCCCGGCCCAGTAGGAACCCGTCGCGTGGATGACGCCGAGCGCCACGAAGGTCGTGATCATCAGCATGCCGCCCTGGGCGAAGTTGACGATCCGCGTCGCCCGCCAGATCAGCACCAGGGAGAGCGCGACCGCCGCGTAGACGATGCCGCTGCTCACCCCGCCGAGTGTCAGATTGATGAAATACATTCAGAACCCCAGATAGGCGTGGCGGAGGTCGTCCGCGGTGGCGAGACGGGCGGCCGCGTCGGCGGCGACGACCCGTCCCAGGTTCAGCACGACACCGTGGTCCGCGACGGACAGCGCGCTGCGCGCGTTCTGCTCCACGAGCAGCACGGTCAGTCCCTGCCGGTCCCGCAACTCCCGCAGGACGGCCAGGATCTGGGCGGTGACGCGGGGCGCGAGCCCGAGCGACGGCTCGTCGAGCAGCAGCAGCCGCGGCCGGGTCATCAGGGCGCGCCCGATGGCGAGCATCTGCCGTTCGCCGCCGGAGAGCGTCTCGGCGGGCCGGGCCCGGCGTTCGACCAGCGCGGGGAAGAGCGCGTACACCTCGTCGAGCCCCTCGCCGAGCCGGGCCCCGCGCTCGGCGCGGCCGCGCCAGAGGCCGCCCAGGCGCAGGTTGTCGTGGACGCTCAGTTCGGTGATCACCCCGCGGCCCTCGGGCACATGGGCGAGTCCGCGGCGGACGGCGTCCTCCACCGGAAGGCGGGTGATGTCCGCGCCGTCCAGCACGATCCGCCCGGCGCGCGGCCGGACCAGCCCGTGGACCGCGCGCAGCAGGGTGGTCTTCCCGGCGCCGTTGGCCCCGAGGACGGCGGTGATGGAGCCCTGGTCCACCGTCAGGGAGACCTCGTCCAGGGCCCGGACCATGCCGTAGTGGACGGCGAGGCCGTCGATCTCAAGCACGGGAGGACTCCTCTCGCGTCGCGTCCGGTGTCTCCTCGGTGACCTCGTCGCCGAGGTAGGCCTCGGTGACCAGCGGGTCGTCGCGCACCTCGTCGGGCGTCCCCTGGGCGATGGCACGGCCGAAGTCCAGGACCAGGACCCGGTCGCAGACGCTCATCACGAGGTCCATGTGGTGCTCGACGATGACGACCGCCATCCGCTCCCGCAGGCCGCCGATCACCTCGCCGAGCCGGCGCATCTCCGCCTCGGACAGCCCGGAGGCCGGTTCGTCGAGCAGCAGCAGGCGCGGCTCCCCGGCCAGCGCGCGGGCCAGCGCCACCTGTTTCTGCACGCCGTAGGGGAGTTCGCCGGGCAGCCGGCCGGCGACGTCCTCCGCCCCGAGTTCGCGCAGTACCGCCAGGGCGCGGTGCCGCAGCAGGCGTTCGTCACGGTCGGAACGGGGCAGCCCGAGCAGCGCCGAGGCGAAGCCCGCCCGGGCGTGCCGGGTGGCGCCCACCATCACGTTCTCCAGCACGGTCAGCCGGGGGAACAGGCCGAGCCCCTGGAGCGTGCGGGCGATGCCCAGCCGGGCCAGCTGGTGCGGGCGCGGCCAGGACACCTGGCGGTCCTGCCAGTGCAGCGTGCCGGCGGCGGGGCGCACGAAGCCGCAGACGGCGTTGAACAGGGTGGTCTTGCCGGCGCCGTTGGGCCCGATCACGCCGAGCACTTCGCCGGGCCGGACCGACAAGGACACCGCGTCGAGCGCGGACAGACCACCGAAGGAGACTTTGAGGTCGTCGATCCGCAGGAGGCTTTCCACCAGTCACCCTTCCTAGGGGAGTTCGGCGGGGCGGGAGAAGAGGGACAGGGGCCGGTGCCTTCCGGAACCGGAACCGGAACCGGAACGGGAACCAGCACCAGCACCAGCACCGGACGAGAACCAGAATCAGAATCGGATTCGGTCGTGCGCGGGCTGCGTCCGGGACCGCGGACCGCGACGGCCCGCGGCGCTCGGCCGGTTCAGCCGGGCACGGCAGGACGGGCATGCGCGGACGGATGGTGCCGGGTGTCGCCGAAGTACGTCGTCACGTGGTCTCCCAGCGGGCAGGGCCGGTACGCCCCCGGGGGCGCTCCGGGGTGGCCGCACGATACCGACTGGTCGGCATGTCGTGAAGAGGGGCGGCAGGTCACGGTTTTGAAGCGGTCTTGACTCAACTGCCGCGGCCACCCGGCCCATAGCGCCCGCAGCACCGCGTTTCCGGGTGGCAGTGCGCCGAGGCGCCCGTTGCCGGGGTGGCGCCCGTGACGGCTGATCCGGCCGGTGGCGGGTGCCGCGCACCAGGGGCGTCAGACGGGTCGCGCCGGCACCGTCAGCTCGCTCCAGACCTGCTTGCCGCCGCTGAGCGGCACCGTGCCCCACGCCGTGGACACCGCCTCGACGAGGAGGATGCCGCGGCCGCCGGTGTCCTGCCAGCTGACGATGGCGGGCTTCACGGGGGTGCGGGGAGAGGCGTCACCGACCGCGATGCGCAGCCGGTCGCCGATGAGGGTGAGGTCGAGCCGGACCTGCCCGTCGGTGTGGACCAGGGCGTTGGTGACGAGTTCGGACACCACCAGGAGCGCGGTGTCCACCTCGTCGCTCGGCAGCCCCCACGACCGCAGCGTCCGGCCGGTGAAACGACGGGCGTGCGACGCGGCGTCGGGCAGCCGCCACACCGTCCAGCTCTCACGGACGGGCTTGACCGCCATGCCGTCGTAACGCATGAGCAGCAGGGCGATGTCGTCGCCGCGGGTGGCGCCGTCCAGCAGGGCGTCGGCCATCAGGCCCAGGTGGCCCGGGTCGGTGCTGGACAGCGTCGTGGAAAGGCGCCGCATGCCCTCGTCGTAGTGGAGCTCGGTGGACTCCACCAGCCCGTCGGTGGTCAGCGCCAGTACGGTGCCCGGGCGCAGGCGCAGCGGGATCAACGGGAAGTCGGCGTGCGCGATGACCCCGAGCGGCGGCCCGCCGTCGCCCTCCACCGTCTCCGTCCCGCCGTCGGGCAGCCGCAGGACCGGGGGCAGGTGACCGGCGCGGACACACCAGCCGCTGCCCTCCTCCATGTCGATGGACACGTAGCAGCACGTGGCGAACAGATCGGTCTCCATGCCCATGAGCAGCCGGTTGGCGTGCGAGACGACGACGTCGGGAGGGTGCCCCTCCACCGCGTACGCGCGGATCGCCGTGCGCATCTGGCCCATGAGCGTGGCCGCGCCCGCGTTGTGCCCCTGCACGTCGCCGATGACCAGGGCGACGTGGTGGTCCTGCAGGTGGATGACGTCGTACCAGTCGCCGCCGACCTCCAGGCCGCCGGTGGTCGGCAGATAGCGGGCGACGGCGATGCCGCCGGGCAGTTCGGGCAGCCGGCGGGGGAGCAGGGTGCGCTGGAGGGTGGCGACGAGTTCGTGCTCGGCGTCGAAGGCCCGTACCCGGACCAGCGCCTGGCCCGCAAGACCGGCGGCCGCGGTCAGCACCGCCCGTTCGTCGGGGGCGAATTCGTGCGGGGTGTCCCAGCCGATCAGACAGCACCCGACCACCCGCCCCGCGGCGGGCAGCGGCAGCACGGCCAGCCCTCCGGGGCCCACCCCGGACAGCGCGGGTTCCAGCGGCGTCCCCGGCGGGCAGAAGGCGATCCTGCCCTCGCGCAGCGCGGTCGCCAGCGTCGGCATCGAGCGGGTCGGCGCGTCCGGCCACTCCGTGCGCCACTCGCTGCGCCAGACCTCGGGCCAGGCCGCCTGGTCCGCGGGGTCGAGCACGGTCACCACCAGCCGGTCGGTCTCGACCTCCGCCAGCGCGATCCGGTCGGCGCCGAGCGGTCCGCGCAGGGCCGTGGCCACGACCTGGCTGACCTCCTGGACCGTCGAGGCGTTCGACAGATCGGTCGCCAGTTGCTGGATCCGGCCCACGTCGTTGACCCCGGAGCGCAGCCGTGAGGTGTCGCCGACGGTGCCCACCAGCCGCGCGGGGCGGCCGTCCGGGGCGAGTACCACGTGCCCGCGCAGCCGCAGCCAGCGCAGTTCACCGGAGGGCCGGCGGATGCGGAACTCCAACTCGCGTTCGCCGGTCGCCATATGACCGGCCTCGACGACGGACATGACGGTCGGCAGGTCCTCCGGCACGGTCAGCGCCAGCAGGGTGTCCACCCGGCCGTCGAAGTCCGCCGGGGCCAGTCCGAACAGTGCCAGGACCTCGTCGTCCACCTGGATCCGCCCGGTGTCCATGGCGAGGTCGAAGTCGCGGGCCCCGCGGTCGGGCCGCGCCCCGGGCGGCTCGGGCGGCTCGTCGGTCGCTGACTCCTGCCCGGGGCAGGCCACGGCCCCGGCGTAGAGCTCCAGGCACTGCCGGTCCTCGACGTCGAAGCCCGCCGGATCGTCGGTGACGGCGACCAGGCATCCCACGCCGTCCTCCCCGGCCCGCACCGGCAGCGCGATCAGCGGCGCGTCGAACGGGGCCGCCCCTTCCGGCGGCTCGCCCTCCGCCGGGGTGCCGGGGGCGTCCGGGACACCCGTGGTGGCGCTGACCGGCCGGTTCCGCCGGACGGCGACGGCCATGGGGGAGCCCCCGTCCGCCGGGTAACGCCCCCGCAGGCCGTACAGCGTGCGCGGTACTCCCGCCGAGGCGGCCAGGCGCAGCTGCCCGCCCTCCTCGGCGGGAAGGTAGACGGCGACCAGCGTCGCGCCGGTGAAGACCAGCGCCTGTTCCATGACGGATCTGAGGCGTCCGGAGTGCTCCGGACCGGATCGGAGCGTCTTGAGCGCGAGCTCGGCCGACAGCGTCCGAACTCTGCGTCCCTTCGCGCCGTCGCTGACCACGACGTCATTACACCGTCTCCGGGGCGCCCGCGCAGCCCGTGTGCGCGGAATTGTCACGCTCGGGAGCCGGGGGCGACCAATCCCTCCCGGAGCCGTCGCACCGCGGCGTCGGGCAGTCGCAGGCCGTGGCGCACATAGCCGGGCACGTCGCCCCAGCCCTCCGTCACCGTGCGCAGCGCCGCCTCCAGGTAGCGCGGGCGCACCTCGACGACCGCGTCCGCGATCCCCGGGTCGCCGCCGGCCGCCTCGAAACGGCGCAGTTCCGGCCCGAAGGCCTCGCGCACCGCGGGATTGACCGACAGGAACTCCCGCTCCACCACCGCGGGATCCGCGCCCAGCAGGGTCAGCAGGACCGTGCTCGCCCACCCGGTGCGGTCCTTGCCCGCCGCGCAGTGGAAGAGCACGGGGCGCGCCGCCGGGTCCGCCGCGGTCTCCAGCAGGGCGCAGAACGCGGAGCACGCCCGCGGGGACCGCACCATCCGCTCGTACGCCCGCGTCATCAGCTCCTCGGCCCGGCCTCCGCCGAGCTCCCGGCGCGCCCCCGCCGGGTCGCCGAGCAGGGCGGGCAGCCGTGCGGCCGGCAGGTCGGGGCGGTCGCCCAGGACGTCGGCGACGAACAGCCGCGCGCCCTCGGGGAGGACGTCGGGGGCGCCGGCCCGCTCCTCGTGGGTGCGCAGGTCGACCACCGTACGGATGCCGAGCCCCGCGACGTCCGGGTCGGCGCCGGCGTCGTAGCGGTCGAGCGGGCCGGAGCGCAGCACCACCCCGGGGCGCACCACCCGTCCCGGGCCCGCGCCGGACAGCGGGATCCCGCCGAGGTCCCGCAGGTTCACCACGGTCCCGGCGTCGATGGCGCTCCCGGTAGCCATGTGCTCATGGTGCGACGGGCGGGCCGCCCGCGCGATTCAGCGGCCGGGGAAGGTGTAGGTGTAGCCGGCCGCGTCGAGGCGGTCGAGCAGGGTCCCCAGGGCCTGGACGGTCTGCGACCGGTCGCCGCCGCCGTCGTGCATGAGGATGATCCCGCCGGGCCGGAGCTCGGTGTTCACGTTCTTGAGGATGGAGTCGACACCGGGACGGCGCCAGTCCTCGGAGTCCACGGTCCAGCCGAGCGGGCGCAGGCCGTGGCCGGCGGCTATCGCGCGGATGGCGGGCGAGAAGTCGCCGCCCGGGGCGCGGTAGTACCAGACCGGGTCGCCGGGACCGGCGGCGCGCGATATCTCCTGCTGCGCGTCGACGATCTCGTGGCGGTTGTAGTCGGCGGACTTGCCGCTCTGGGCCTCGTCGTGGTGGACGGAGTGGTCGCAGAGCCGGTGACCGGCGGCGGTGATCTTCTTGACGAGGTCCGGGTGGGCCGTGGCGTTGGGGCCGATCTCGCAGAAGGTGGCCTTGGCGTGGTGCGCCGCGAGCACCTGGAGCACCTTCGGGGTCCACGTCGGGTCCGGTCCGTCGTCGAAGGTCAGCGCGACCGACTTCCCGCCGCCCTCCGCGCCGTGCTGGATGGACTGGTCGACGCGGCCGGCGGCAGGCGCGTGGGCCGGGGTGCCGGAGGTCGTGCGGTGCGGGGCCGGCGGGGTGGCGGAGCGTGCCGGGGCGGGCGCCGTGTGCGTCCGGTGCGCCGGGGCGGCGGCGCGGTGGTGCGTGGGCCGGGCGGGGGCCGGGGCCGGGGCGGTGGGGGCCGCGGGCGCCGTGCTGGCCGGGGTGCGCGCCGGCGAGGGCGCGGCGGGGGCGTGCGGGGCCGCCGGGGAGGTGGCTGCCGCGGTGGGCGCGGCCGTGCTGGGCGCGGCAGCCGCCGTCTGGGACATGTGCTGGGTGCCGCAGGCCATCACCGAGGCTCCGGCGATCGTCACCGCCAGGACGCCGAGCGTCCGGTTCGCGCGAGTCGTCAGTGCCACGGGGGTACCTCCTGGTGCCGTTCGGACGCATGCGCCGCATGCGTGGATCAGCACTCCACCGTAGGGGGCGCATCCCTTGCTGACCTCGGACTTTGGTCCGTCCTGAGGTCCTTTCCCGGCGGGACGTAGGTCCCCTTGGCATGGGCGTGGCGAGCCGCGAAAGCTTCCCGTCCAAAGCGATCCGGGGCGCGCACGATCGGTCACCCTTGCGCGCGCGGCATCACCGCGTGGACGACCCGCACCCTTGGCCATGGGTGGGGTCGGGCGTAGCGGCCCATCTCCCGTACCGGGCGGCCGATGTGACGGGCCGGACACCGCGCACGTGTTGCGCGGGCGGACCGGGCAGGTGATCGTTGCAGGCGGGGAAGTCCGGCCTGCACGAGCGTCCGTCAGTGGTCCAGACAGGGGTAACCGCATGACCAGTACACACTTCGACGTCGTCGTCCTGGGCGCGGGCCCCGGCGGGTACGTCGCGGCCATCAGGGCCGCCCAGCTGGGCCTGCGGACCGCGGTCGTCGAGGAGCGCTACTGGGGCGGCGTGTGCCTCAACGTCGGCTGCATCCCGTCCAAGGCGCTGCTGCGCAACGCCGAACTGGCCCACATCTTCACCAAGGAGGCCAAGACCTTCGGCATCCGGGTGAACGGCGAGGTCAGCTTCGACTACGGCGAGGCCTTCGCGCGCAGCCGCAAGGTGGCGGACGGCCGGGTCAAGGGCGTCCACTACCTGATGAAGAAGAACGACATCACCAAGTTCGACGGGCGCGGCACCTTCACCGACGACCACACCCTCCAGGTGGCCCTCAACGAGGGCGGCTCGCAGACCGTCACCTTCGACCACTGCATCATCGCCGCCGGGGCCACCACCCGGCTGCTGCCCGGTACGTCGCTCAGCGAGCGGGTCGTGACGTACGAGGAGCAGATCATGTCGGACACGCTCCCGCGGAGCGTCCTGATCGCGGGCGCGGGGGCCATCGGCGTCGAATTCGCCTACGTCCTGCACAACTTCGGGGTCAAGGTCACCCTCGTGGAGTTCCTCGACCGCGTGGTGCCGCTGGAGGACGAGGAGGTCTCGGCCGAACTGGCCCGCCGCTACAAGCGGATGGGCATCGACGTGCTGACCTCCACGCGGGTGGAGGCGATCAACGACTCCGGCGACCAGGTCAAGGTCATGGTCACCACGGGCGGCCAGCGGCAGACCCTCCAGGCCGACAAGGTGCTCCAGGCCATCGGCTTCCAGCCGCGCGTCTCGGGCTACGGCCTGGAGCAGACCGGGGTCCGGCTGACCGAGCGCGGCGCCATCGACATCGACGACCACTGCCGCACGAACGTGCCGCACATCTTCGCCATCGGCGACGTCACCGCCAAGCTGATGCTCGCCCACGCCGCCGAGGCCATGGGCATCGTCGCCGCCGAGACCATCGGCGACGCGGAGACCATGCCGCTGGACTACGTGATGATCCCGCGAGTCACCTTCTGCCAGCCGCAGATCGCCAGCTTCGGATGGACCGAGGCCCAGGCCCGCGAACGCGGCTTCGACGTCCGCGTCGCCAAGTTCCCCTTCTCCGCCAACGCCAAGGCCCACGGGCTCGGCGACTCCGGCGGCTTCGTCAAGCTCATCGCAGACGCCACCCACGGCGAACTCCTGGGCGGCCACCTCGTCGGCCCCGAAGTCACCGAGCTCCTGCCGGAACTGACGCTCGCGCAGAAGTGGGACCTGACCGCCTACGAACTCGCCCGCAACGTCCACGGCCACCCCACCCTCGGCGAGGCGGTCCAGGAGGCGCTGCACGGCCTCGCGGGTCACATGATCAACATGTGACCCCGCGGCGTCAGCCGGACGCGGTCACGCGGCTGAGCACCGGCGGGTGGATGGCCCCCGCGGTGACGGAGAGCGGCATGCCGGTGCCGCCCCAGCGGAGGGCGACGATCTCGGCCGCGATGGACACCGCGACCTCCTCGGGCGTGCGCGCGCCGAGGTCGAGTCCGATGGGGGAGCGCAGGCGGGCCAGCGCCGCGGGGGAGACCGAGGTGTCGCGCAGGCGCTTGAGGCGGTCCTCGTGGGTGCGGCGGCTGCCCATGACCCCGATGTACGCGGCGGGGCGCGTCAGCGCCTCCTCCAGCAGCGGCACGTCGAACTTGGGGTCGTGGGTCAGGACGCAGACGACCGTGCGGTCGTCGGTGTCGGTGCCGCCCAGGTAACGGTGCGGCCAGTCGACCACGACCTCCACGCCCTCCGGGAACCGCCGGGGTGTCGCGAAGACCTTCCGCGCGTCGCACACCGTCACGCGGTAGCCGAGGAACAGCCCCATCCGCGCCACCGCGGCGGCGAAGTCGATCGCCCCGAAGACCAGCATGCGCGGCGGCGGGGCGAAGGCCTGCAGGAAGACGCTGACGGCGTCCTCGCGTCGCTCGCCGCGCGGGCCGTAGTGGCGCAGCCCGGTCACACCCTGGGCCAGTCCGCCGCGGGCGTCGTCGGTGACCGCCGCGTCCAGGCCCTCGGTGCCGAGGGTGCCGGCGACCGCGTCGGGCCACACGGCGAGCGCCGCGCCGCGCCGGGCGGGGCCGTCGAGCACGGTCGCGGTCACCACCGGCCGGTGGGCCGCCACGGAGGCGGCGACCGCGCCGAAGGCCGGATCGGTCGCGGGGGAGACCGGCCGGACGAGCAGGGTGAGCTCGCCGCCGCAGGTCAGCCCGACCTCGAAGGCGTCCGCGTCGCTGTAGCCGAAGGTCTGCACCCGGGCCTCGCCCGACTCCACGACCTCTTTGGCCAGTTCGAAGACCGCGCCCTCCACGCATCCGCCGGACACGCTGCCCACGACCTCGTCCCCCGGCCCGACCGCCATCGCCGCGCCCGGACCTCGCGGCGCGCTGCGGCTGACGTCGACGACCGTCGCCAGCCCGAAGGGGGTCCCCGTGGCGTACCAGCGCCCCAGCGCCGGGAGGATCTCGCGCACCGACGGCTCCTCTCACCCCATGTGTTCGCAATGTCTGATACGCGCAACTGTAGGTCGCCCCCTGGGCGGGTGCACGGCGTCGGAATCATCGCGCGGGCCTCTTGCTCCGTGCCGGTTGTGGAGTAATGCTGATTACATGATTACGAGTGAGCAGATGGAGGCGCTGCGCGGCTGGCTCGCCGGACGGCTGCCCGCGGGACTGTTCGCCGAGCTCCTGGACGTGACCGTGGACCGCGAGGAGATCACGGTCGTCGGCCGCATCCCGGAGCCCGAGCTCGACGCGGAGGCGTCACAGGTGGAGCGCGAGGCGGCCCTGGACGGGCGGGTCGCGCAGTTCCGGGAGCGCACGCGCGACGACCGCGTCGGCGTCGCCCGCGAGGCCGAGCGGCGCTTCGGCCGCAAGGTCTCCTGGGGCGTGGAGTGCGGAGGCCGCCGCACGATGTACACCACGGTCTCCGCCCCCGTCATGACCCGGCTCCGCCAGCCGGAGCGGCAGGTGCTCGACACGCTCGTCGCGGCGGGCGTCGCGCGCAGCCGCAGCGATGCGCTGGCGTGGTGCGTGCGGCTGGTCGAGCGCAACGCGGACGCGTGGCTGGGGGAGTTGCGGGAGTCCCTGGAGCACGTGCGGCGCGTGCGGGCGCAAGGTCCTGACCAGTAGTTCGTCCGCGGCGCCGCTGTGGTTGCGGTGGGTTTTTCCCCGCCCGCCCTCCCTCCCCCAGCCTTCGGCCGGGGGGTGCCCCCAGCCCGGCGCGGTAAGTGCGGGCCCGCGCTCTGTTCGTGTGGGGGTCGGTGCCGCGCCGGGGTGCGCCCCCAGCTACCGCTGGGAGGTGCCCCCACCTCGGCGCTCGCGGGTTAGCCCCGCATCGTCCGGCATCGGACCCCGCGGTCTCCGCTCGTCGCTCCCCCAGCTACCGCTGGGAGGTACCCCCAGCGGGGGCACCCCCTCCCGGGCCAGTCGGGCGTCTGACGGTCGGTGGGGGTGACTGTTGGCGGTGACGGCTGTGGCCTTGGACGGCGCTGCGCCAACGGTGGCCCGAGCACGGTGCCGTCTCTACCCCCCCTCCGGGGATCAGGCGCATGACGAAACGGAGGGGGCGGGGTCGTAGGGGTGGGTGTTCTGGACTGTGGAGCATATTTGGGTGCATGACCCGGGGTGATCAGTTGAGGGTGCGTGAGGCACCTAAATGTGCTGTCCAGAATGGCCAGCCCCGGAGGCCCCGCACCCGGCCCACCCCGCAACGCGCGCCGGGGCGCCCAGACCTCGCCGGGCTGGGGGCACCCCCGGCCGAAGGCTGGGGGAGGGAGGGCGGGCGGGGAAGGAAACTGCGGCAACGGCCGTGCCACCCGCACGGACCGCTCCGCACACCACCGGCCGCAGCCCGCCCCGCCCCCGCGTCGCGTAGATTCGAAGGCGTGTTGCGCATCGAGGACGGCCGGACCGGCGGGACCGTGGAGCTGGAACCGGGCCGCCGGGCACCGCTGAGAGTCGTGGCCTGCCTGCCCCCCGGGGGCGGCCCGCAGGCCGCGCGGGTGATCGTGACGGCCGACGTGCTCGCGCGCACGGTCGAGTTCACAGGAGGCCAGGTGATGCTCGCCGTAGTCGAACCCTCCGGCGCGAACGGCGCCTCCGGCGCCAACGGAGCCACCGCCCTCGGTGCCGCCCCCGCGGCGATCCGCGCGGCGAGCGTCGCCGAGGCCCAGGAGGGCCTGGCCGGCCGGATCGCGGTGCGCGTCGTCGCCGTGGGCGACACGCTGGACCCCGGCGACGAGGGGGAAGGCGTGCGCATGGACGTCGGCCCGGTGACCGGGCAGCCGTCCCCAGGGCTGGACCTCCGGCTGGCGCTGCTCGGCCGGGGCCGCCGCGAGCCCCTGGAACTCGCGCCGCCGGAGCTCGACGCGGCCGCCGCGCGGCTGACCCGCTGGCGTCAGGCCGTCGCCCTGTGGGCGGAGGAGCCCTCGAAACCGATGTGCGCGCCGCACGTCGAGCGGATACGGACGGCGCTGTCGTCCGATCTCGACACCCCGGCCGTACTCGACGTCCTCGAGGTCGTCGCCGCCCAGGCGGAACTGCCCCCCGGCTCACGGTTCGAGACCTTCGCGCACGTGGACCGGGTCCTGGGCCTGGAACTCACCCGCGAGGTCGGCGGGGTGCGGCCGTGACCGGACGCCTCATCCTGCTGCGGCACGCCAAGTCCGCCTGGCCGCCGGACGTCCCCGACCACGACCGTCCGCTCGGCGCCCGCGGCCGCCGTGACGCACCGGCCGCCGGGCGCTGGCTGCGCGAGAACAAGCACATACCGGATCTCGTCGTCTGCTCCACCGCCGTGCGCACCCGGGAGACCTGGGAACTGGCCGCGGAGGCCCTCGCCCCCCGCGCGCAGTTCCCGGTCGCGTACGACGAACGCCTCTACGCCGCCACCGCCCGCGCCATGCTCGACGTGCTCCGCGAGACGCCCGACAGCGTCCGTACCCTCCTGCTCGTGGGCCACAACCCCGGCATCCAGGACCTCACCCTCCGCCTCGCGGGGGGCGCCGGCTCGGACGCCCTGCTCCGGGCCGCCGACAAGTTCCCGACCTCCGCGCTCGCGGTCCTCACCTCTGCCGCGCCCTGGTCCGCCCTCACTTCCGACGAGGCCCACCTCGACGACTTCGCCATCCCGCGCGGCTGAGAGGACCCACCCCGAAAGGATGTGCGCATGATCACATCGGGCGGGTGACGCGGCCCGGTGTGGGGCATCTCACACGGCGGTGTCAGGCGGCCGTCGCCGCCAGGGCCGCCGCGGTGGCGGCGGAGAGGCGGTCGAGATAGCGGGGGGAGAGGGGGGCGCGCAGGACGGCGAGGCGCCAGTAGAGGGGACCCGCGATGAGGTCCAGGGCGAGGTCGGCGTCGGTGCCCTGCGGAAGGTCGCCGCGGGCGACCGCGCTGTCGATGATGCCGGAGGCGATGCCCCGCTGGGTGTCCCGGAGCGCGGCGTGGAGGGCCGCGGCGATCTCGGGGTTGCGGGAGGCCTCCGCGAGCAGGTCGGGGATGATCTGGGAGGCCACGGGGTGCCGCAGCGCCCGGGCGGTGACTTCCAGCAGCACACGGATGTCGCCCAGGAGGGAACCCGTCGCGGGGGCGGGGACGCCGAGCGCGGCGACGGCGGAGACGACGTCGAGGACGAGCGGCAGCTTGGAGCGCCAGCGGCGGTAGACGGCCGCCTTCCCCACTCCGGCGCGGCGGGCGATGCCCTCGATGGACATGCGCCCGTAGCCGACCGCCGCCAGTTCCTCGAAGACCGCCGCACGGATGGCCTCCGTGACGTCGTCACGGAGCACGGCCGCCCCGGCGGGGGCGCGACGGGAGGGAGCGGTGTCCGATGCCATGTGCGGCAGCCTACGCGACGTCGCGACGGAACGGTTGCGTTCCAGCGCTCGTGTGGTCTAACGTCTCGATCACGACGGTACGGTGTCGTTCCGGTTCCGCTTCAGCGTAAACCCCCGCCCAGCACCCCCTCCCTCGAACCCCTCGAAAGAAAGCGCCGCCCCCGTGAGCCTTGACATCGAGTCCTCCTCCGCAGCCACCGCGCCGCCAGGCACTATGACGCTTCCCCCCGGTGAGCTGGCGGCCAAGTACGGCCTCACGGTCAGCGGAGCCAGGCCCGGCCTGGGCCAGTACGTCAAGCAGCTGTGGGGGCGCCGTCACTTCATCAGCTCGTTCGCCACGGCCCGTGTGTCGGCGCAGTACACCCAGGCCCGGCTGGGCCAGCTGTGGCAGGTGCTGACGCCGCTGCTCAACGCGGCCGTGTACTACCTGATCTTCGGCCTGCTGCTGGGCACCGACCGCGGTGTGGACAACTACATCGCGTTCCTCGTCACCGGCATCTTCGTCTACACCTTCACCCAGTCCTCGGTGATGGCCGGTGTCCGCGCGATCGCCGGCAACCTCGGCCTCGTGCGCGCCCTGCACTTCCCGCGCGCCAGTCTGCCGATCGCCCAGACGCTCATGCAGCTGCAGCAGCTCCTGATGTCGATGTTCGTGCTGCTGGCCATCGTGCTGATGACCGGCGAGGTGCCGAGGCCGTCGTGGCTGCTGGTGCTGCCGGCGCTGCTGCTGCAGTCGGTGTTCAACGCGGGGCTCGCGCTGGTCGTGGCGCGGATCGGCAGCAAGATGACCGACCTGGCGCAGCTGATGCCGTTCATCCTCCGCACGTGGATGTACACCTCCGGCGTGATGTACAGCATCGCCCACGTCGCGGCGCACGCCCCCTACGCGGTGAAGATACTGCTGGGTCTCAACCCGGCCGCCGTCTACATCGACCTGATGCGCTTCGCGCTGATCGACAGCTTCACCGCGGACCAGCTGCCGCCGCACGTGTGGCCGGTCGCGCTGGGCTGGGCCCTCGTGATGGGCGTGGGCGGTTTTGTGTACTTCTGGAAGGCAGAGGAGCGGTACGGCCGTGGCTGATGAGCGCATTCCCACCGTGATCGTGGACGACCTGCACATCGTCTACCGGGTGCACGGCGCCGGCGGCGGGCGGGGCAGTGCCGTCAACGCGCTGTCGCGCATCATCCGCCGCAAGGGCAACCCGAACGTACGTCAGGTGCACGCCGTGCGCGGTGTCAGCTTCACCGCGTACCGTGGCGAGTCGATCGGGCTGATCGGCTCGAACGGCTCGGGCAAGTCCACCCTCCTGAAGGCGGTGGCCGGCCTGCTTCCCGCGGAGAGCGGCAAGGTCTACACGCAGGGTCAGCCGTCGCTGCTCGGCGTCAACGCCGCGCTGATGAACGACCTGTCCGGCGAGCGCAACGTGATGCTCGGCGGCCTCGCGATGGGCATGACCCAGGACGAGGTGAAGCAGCGCTACGACGAGATCGTCGAGTTCTCCGGCATCAACGAGAAGGGCGACTTCATCTCCCTGCCGATGCGGACGTACTCCTCCGGCATGTCGGCCCGCCTCCGGTTCTCCATCGCGGCGGCCAAGTCGCACGACGTGCTGATGATCGACGAGGCGCTGGCCACCGGCGACAACAGCTTCCGCAAGCGCTCCGAGGCGCGGATCCGCGAGCTGCGCGAGGAAGCCGGAACGGTTTTCCTCGTCAGCCACAACAACAACGCGATCCGCGACACCTGCACCCGTGCCATCTGGCTGGAGCACGGCACCTTGCGCATGGACGGTCCGACCCCGGACGTGCTGAAGGCGTACGACGAGTTCACCAAGACCAAGTGACGCCGTCCGGCGAGAGCCGGACGGCGGTGCCAGACTGAGGGCGGAACCGGGAAGACGGCACGGGGGCAGCACGCCGTAGCGAAGGAGCGCTCGTCATGCTCACGACTCATTACGCCCACGGTGCCCCGAGCTGGCTCGACCTCGGGTGCCGTCATCCCGGCGCTTCCGCCGCGTTCTACTCCGGGCTCTTCGGCTGGGACATGCGGCCCCTGGGGCCGCAAGCGGGCGGCTACGGGTTCTTCCAGCTGGACGGGAGGACCGTGGCCGCCCTCGGTCCATCGGCCGGGGAGGGCACGTCCCCGTCCTGGACGCTGTACTTCCAGGCGGACGACGCCGACGCCACCGCCAAGGCCGTGGAGCAGGCGGGCGGTACGGTCCGCTTCGGGCCCTTCGACGTGTTCGCCAACGGGCGGACGGCGGGCTTCACCGATCCCGGCGGGGCGGAGTTCTCCGTCTGGCAGCCGCGCGAGACCCGGGGACTGGACGTGGTCACGGAACCCGGCAGCCTGTGCTGGGCGGAGCTGTTCGTGCCCGATCCCGCCGCGGCGATCGCCTTCTACGGTTCCGTCCTCGACTGGCAGGCGCAGGACGTCCCCTACGGCGACACCGGCTACACGCTGCTGTCCACCTCCGACCGGGGGCCCTCCGGCGGGGGCTCCACCCTCGGCGCCGTCGTGCGGATCACCGACGAGATGGCGGGGGCGGGCGTCGTCCCGCGCTGGCTGCCGTACTTCGAGGTCACCGACTGCGACGCGGTGGTCCGCGCGGCGGACCGGCTCGGCGGGACCGTGGTCATGGCCCCGCAGCACACCGAGGGCGTCGGGCGCTTCGCGCACCTGGCGGATCCGGGGGGTGCGGTGTTCGCCGTCATCACCAGCCAGCCGCCGCGGTCCTGACCGTCCCCGGGGCGGTACGCGAGGCGGAAACCGCAGGCCGGGGATGTTGTCAGACCCCCCTGCAAGACTCTGTGCGACCAGGGAAGCACCCTCCGTAGAAGGAGCACCCCATGCTCAGCACAGACTTCCTCCCCGGCGCGCCCAACTGGCTCGACCTGGGAGCGCCGGACAGCAAGGCCGCGGCCGCGTACTACGGCGAGGTGTTCGGCTGGCAGTACGTCTCGGCCGGACCGGACGCGGGCGGCTACGGCATGTTCAGGATCGGCGACAAGACCGTCGCCGGGATCGGCCCCGGCGACCCCGGCGCCGGCTCCGCCGCCTGGGAGCCGTACTTCTCGACCCAGGACGCCGAGGCCACCGCCAAGCTGGTGGAGCAGGCCGGCGGCACGGTCCGGCACCCGGCCATGGACGTCTTCGACAAGGGCCGCATGGCGGTCCTCGCCGACCCGGCCGGCGCGAACTTCTGCGTCTGGCAGCCCGGCGCCACCAAGGGCCTCGACCTCGTCAACGAGCCCGGCAGCCTGTACTGGACGGAGCTGTACACCACGGACGTGCCCGCGGCGCTCGGCTTCTACCGCACCGTCCTCGGCTGGAAGACCGACGACATGAGCAACCCGGGCTTCACCTACGTGGTGGTCTCCCCGGGCGCCGGCGACGACAACGCGGGCCACGGCGGCGTCGCGCTCCTGGAGGAGGCGCAGCTCGCCGCGGGCACCACCGCGCACTGGCTGCCGTACTTCACGGCGGCCGACGTCGACGCGACCGTGGCCAAGGCCGTGGCGGCCGGCGGCAGCCTGCGGGTGCCCGCGACGGACATGCCGGGTGTCGGCCGCTTCGCCCAGGTCGTCGACCCGCAGGGCGCGGTGTTCGCGGTCATCACGCCCGCGGCCGGCAGCGCGTTCTGAGGCCCGGGCCCGGCTACTCGGGCGGCGTCGGGGTGTCGTGCGCGGAGAACATGGCCTGGATGTCGAGCTCCAGCTTGATGGTCGGGCCGACCACCGCGATGCCCCGCGCCAGCATGTTCTGCCAGTTGAGGGTGTAGTCCTCGCGGTGCAGTTCGGCGGTGGCGAGGGCCGCGCAGCGCAGTTCCTCGCCGTAGCCACCGGTCGCCAGGCCCAGGTAGTTGGTGTCCAGGGAGACCGAGCGGCTGGTGCCGTGCATCGTCAGATGGCCCTGCACGGTCCACTTGTTGCCCGTGCGGTGCAGGAAGCGGTCACTGGCGAAGTGGATGGAGGGGTAGGCGGCGACGTCCAGGAAGTCCGCGGAGCGGAGGTGGTTGTCCCGGGTCCGGTTGCCGGTGTTGATGCTCGCGGCGTCGATGCTGATCTCGACCTGCGAGTCCTCCATGCGCTCGGCGACCCGGATGCCACCCTCGAAGCGGTCGAAGCGGCCGTGCACGTGGGCCATGCCGACGTGCTTGGCGATGAAGCGGATCGCCGTGTGCGGCGGGTCGAAGAGCCAGGTACCGGGAGGCGGCAGCTCCAGTCCGGGAGAGGGGACCAACTGGATTCTGCCGATGGGGGATTGCAGCCCCTCGGCTATCTCCACCGTCCCGCGGTAGGGTTGCAGGCTGTCCGCGGAGACGACAACGGTGTACTGCCCGGGCGGCAGCGTCGCGAGGAACGTCCCGTAGGGATCACTGGTCGCCTTCACCCGGACGCGTCCGCTGCCGAGTTCGGACACCGAGATGTCGGCCCCGTTCATGGGCTGGCCGAGAGGGTCGAGCACCTGACAGCTGATCAGTCCCGCGCCTCTGGCGATCGGCGGTGCGAGTACCGCCGCTTCCGTACCGTTGCGTGCCGAACGATGACGCCGAAAGAGTGCGATGGCCATGACTTCACCTTAGATGGCCGATCTCCGCAAGTGCGAATCGGCATTCCGGATTGCGCAACCCCCTGTCATTCGCGGGGTGCGGGGCCGTCCTGCTGGGCGGCGAGCCAGTGCCGGCGGCCCAGGTGGATGAGGAAGAGCTCCTTGCGGGCGGTGCGTTCGATGCGCTCCTCGTCCGCGGGATCGTCCGCGGGCGCCTCCATGAAGGCGATCGCGGTCATCAGCATGCGGTCCACGTAGAGTTCGGCCAGCATGCGCACGTCCTCGGTGCGCCAGCCCGCCGAAATGGGCTGTGCGGCAAGGGCGGTGGCCACTTCCGCGGCGAACTGATCCATCTCGGCCGCGATGGCCTCGCGGACCGCGGTGACGCCACCGTGGCGCTCGCGCGCCAGGAACCGGATGTGCGGCCGGTGCTCGCGCACATGGAGCGCGATCAGGCGCACGGTGCGGGCGATGACCTCCTCGGCGTCGTCCTGTTCGGCCATGATCGCCTGGATCATCGCGTGCAGGCTGCTCAGCGACTCGCCGACCAGGGCCACCCCGAGATCGCCCATGTCCCTGAAGTGGCGGTAGAAACCCGCGGGTGCGACGCCGACTTCGCGCGTGACGGCGCGCAGCCCCAGGCTGCTCAGGCTCTGGTTCTCCAGCAGGCGCAGGCCCGCGTCGAGAAGGGCCTGCCGGGTCTGCTGCTTCTGGGCCTCGCGGACCCCGAGGGTGTGACTCATGTCATCCAGTAAACAGCTGTTCGCCGAGTTTGGCGACACTAGACTCAATACCGGTGATTTAAGGATCTTTCCTGCGAGTCGGGTGCGTTCTGGTCGGCTTGGAGATGGTGACGGTTGGTGTCTCGGGGCTGGGTGGCCGCTGGTGT
>NZ_JBIVNJ010000033.1:0-100526 GCF_044753585.1 Streptomyces sp. NPDC088354
AGGAGGAAACCGGCAACTCAAACGCGCCATGTTCCTGTCCGCGTTCGCCGCCCTCCACGACCCCCCGTCACGCGCCTACTACGACCGCTGCCGAGAGCGAGGCAAAACCCACACCCAGGCCCTCCTCCGACTCGCCCGCCAACGCATCAGCGTCCTCTTCGCCATGCTCCGCGACGGGACCTTCTACAAACCGCGCCCTTCCGCAACAGCCACCGCCTGACCAGCACAGGCTTGACGAAGGACATAGAGGCACCCCCCCCGCGGCGCCACTGACGAGTCCCCCCCGCATGCCCGCGGGCCGCGCGGCGGCCGGTGGTGGCGGGGCTCCGGCGGCACTCGCAAGGGGCCGTCCCCGCACCTGCAAGCGGGGGACGGACAGGCCGGCACCTCTCGGTCAGCCCTCCTGGGGACGAGCCGGTGCGGCCGGCAGGCGGGTCGGTCGGGCACGGTGGGCTGCCCGAGCGGCCCGGCGCTCCCCGGCCAGGGCGAGCACCGTGGCCCTTGCTTCCTCTCCGTCGTCGAACGGCGCCGGGGAGAACCGGCCGCAGGCCCTGACGTGCCGTTCCCAGTCGTCCTGCCAGAACTCCACGGTCCAGCCCGGCCACAAGTCCGGTATCTGGTACGCGTGCGGGGAGGACCACAGGGTCCACCAGCCCAGAGCCCGGCGCTCCGGCTCGAGGTGGATGCCGGAGTTGACGTGCAGGCGGCAGACTCCGTGCCCCGGAGCCTCTGCCAGACGGTCGAGCAGGGCGATGCCCTCACGGACGGGGTGGTCGAAGCAGTCGGAGGCGACGTGGCAGCGGTCGGTGCCGACCGTGATCACGACACCGCCCGGGTCGGGCCACGCCAGATCCTCGTCGCCGGGGGCGAGGAGCGGGGCCAAGGAGAGGTCCCGGTCGCGGCGGCGGACGTACTCCGGGTCCAGCCCGACGTGCTCGCGCAGCTCGGCGGCGCCGTCGTACAGCCGGCGAACCTCCCAGCCCGGCCACGCCGCCCGGATCAGGTCGAACGCGGCCGCGCGGTGGCGAAGTTCGGCGCTCGGGCCCTCCCAGGCGAAGAACAGCAGTATCTTCCGGCCGAGGTCGAGCAGTATTCCGCCCTGCGCCATGATGTCGTCCAACCACCAGCCGTCCTGGTGGAGTTCAGGGAGCATGGCGAGCAACGCCGACGGCCCGTCGAGCAGGTCGAGGTCGATCCCGACGGCCCAGCCGGTCCGGTACAGCTCATGCGTGCCGTTCTCGCGGACCACGACGACGTTGGCTCTGTCTCCCATGGGGTCAGGATGCCGGGGCCGCGGGCTGCCGGCCATCCGGTTTCGGCGGCGGCCCGCCCGCCCGGTGTCGAACCGGTCCGGGCGGCGGGCCGTGCCCTGTTGGCCGCGGCCGTCCGTTTGATCCGGCACGGAACCGGCAGGCGTGTCCTCCCACTGATCAGCCGTTCTGCGTTCGAATCGGAACGTTTTGTCCGGTGATGGAGTCGATTCCGATGACCTGGCCCGTTTCGTCGCCGATTCCGGTGGGGAACAGCCAGACGGTGTGCCACGTTCCGTCCTGTTGCTCCAGGGCGAGGGTGCCCTTTCCGAAGGTGATGTCCGGGGGAAGAACGAAGTCGGGGGTGTGGTGCGCGGCGGCTTTGGCCTGTGATTCGGTGAGCTTGGGAGCCGGTACATGGGTGGGGTCGGCGACTTCTCGTACGAGGAGGCCGGAGAGCCGGCCGAGTCGGTCGATCTCCACGTCGAGTCGCATGGGCATGAGGACTCCGTGGACGGTGCGCCGCCAGCTGACGCTCCATCCCCGCCGCCCACCGGCGACCGGAGAACTGGCGATCCGCGAGCCGGGCAGGGCCCAAGGGAAGCGCTGCTGCACGTAGTGCGTGGCGATCGTGCGGGCGTCCTGCTCGCTCTTGGGGGCGGGAAGGCCGTCGGCGACCGGTACGGAGCCGACGAGGGAGGGGTCCACGCCTTGCTCGTACGCGGGGAAGTACGCACTGAACTCCCCGTCGTCCGGCCAATTCATGGTGAGTGACCCCTTGCCGACCACTGCGGCGAGGAACTTCTCTCCGGGAAGGTACTGCACCTTTCGGACGGTGAGCTGCGTCCCGAAGGCCTCGCGGACCCGCGCTTGGGCGGCCTTGCGCATCTCGGAGCTGCCGTACTGGACGCTCGTGGCGTCGACGAAGAGCAGTTGCATCAGCAGGAATCCGGCGAGCGCGTCGACAGCGAGTACTCCCGCGAAGGACCAGGCGAACGGTCGGGGGCTTCCCCGCCAGGCCGGGACACGCGTACGGGTCGCCGCAGCCGTCAGCGCCCAGCCCAGAGCCGCGCCCGCCACGGCGCCGGTGGAGTTGGCCACCCAGTCCGAGCTGTCACAGACGCGCGCCACCACGGGCACCGTGCCCTGGACGACTTCGATGGTCAGGCTCAGCGCACTGGCGCCCAAGGCGACAGCGACGGGCTGCCGGAGCGCGAGGGCGCCGAAGAAGCCCAGGGGGACGAACAAGGCGACGTTGAGCAGCCCTTGATCGTTGAGGAACGCCTCGCTCATCTGGCGGTTGACGGTGCAGTTTCCGACGTATCCGCTTCCGGATCCCCAGAAGGTGAGCAGCAGGACGGCGACGGTGCTGCCGGCGAAGCAACTGGTCGTCAACGGACGCGGATGACTACGGCGCGCCCACGCGTAGGTGGCCGCCAGTGCCACGAGGGTCAGGAGTACGGCGAACGCGATGAAGCGTCCGTGGCCGGCGAAGACTGCCTGCAGCATGTGAAGGGAGTTCCCATGGTCGTGGCTGACCGGCCGCCGTTGCTGGGGGAGGGCGGCCGAGGAGAGGTCCACAGTGTGTCAGCAGGCAGCGACGCGGGGAGTGGTGATGTCGATCATTGTGGCCGGCGCCCCACGCATCCGGCGCCGGTCGGACGTTCGGCGGGCAGCGGGCAGCGGGCAGCGGGCAGTCGGTCAGTCGGCGGGCAGGCCGAACCAGCGGAGGAGTACTGGTCGTGCGTCGTCGGGGGCGTCGTCCTCGGGCCCGCGGGCATAGCGCGCGAGCAGGGCCAGATAGTCGTCGTGGAATGCGTCCAGCTCACCCTTCGTGAGGTGGATGAGGCTGCGTGAGCCCCGCATCCAGCCCTCGGACTCCGCCTGCCCGGCGGTGAACTGCCGGGCGAGCTCGATGTCCTCCTCCATCCTCATGCGGTCCAGTTCGGCAGACATGACGCGCTCGGCCTCCGTCAGCTCATCCTGCGGCGGTCTGCGGATGTCGAGGCTGCGCACTCCGCGCCACCAGCGTTCACGCCCGGTGGAGCGCTCGGGGATGTCCTCGATGAGGCCACTGCGCTCCAGCATGCGCAGGTGGTAGCTGAGTGTCCCGGTGTTCTCGCCGAGAGCGGCGGCCAGCGTGGTGGAGGTGGCCGGGCCCACCGCGCCGAGGTGGCGCAGGATCCGCAGACGCAGGGGGTGCGAGAGCGCCTTGAGCACCTCGGGGCTGTTGACCGTGTGCCGCCCTGCGGCTTCCGCTCTCCGCTCGTTCGTCATGGCGACAGTCTATCCGGATGGCAGCCATTTCTCTGCAGAGCTTCCTCTGCAGAGGAATTTCTGCAATGCTGTGGTGCATGACACCGAACCGAATGACCTTGAATCGCGGCGTCCGCCGCTTCACAAGTGCTGTCGCGGGAGCCCTGCTCGCCGGTCTTGCCCTCGGCGCCGCACCAGCGCACGGGGCTGAACGGGCGGCGGATCTCCCGGACTTCGACTTCTCCGCCTGCCCGAGTGTCGACGAGCTGCCCCCGGACGCGGACCCCGGCACCTGGCGTTGCGAGGTCATGCACGCCACGGGCCGTCTGCGCATGGGCGCCGTCGACGAGCCGCTCACCGAACCTATGGAGATCGCCTTCGCCGAAGGCCGTGTGGACGGTGAGTTCCGCCAGGTCTTCGGGGGGATGGCCGCCGCGCCGATCCAGGTGGCACGCACCCCGTTGACCCTGACTCCGCAGTACGGCGGCTACTCGGACTTCCTGTCGGAC
Source organism: Streptomyces sp. NPDC088354 (assembly GCF_044753585.1). Taxonomy (NCBI): domain Bacteria; kingdom Bacillati; phylum Actinomycetota; class Actinomycetes; order Kitasatosporales; family Streptomycetaceae; genus Streptomyces; species Streptomyces sp. NPDC088354. Next base: position 4,016 of record NZ_JBIVNJ010000033.1, read on the forward strand.
GACACCCGGCGCGGCGAGTTCGACATCACGTTCGCCATAGGCTGGGTGCACGGGCTGCCGGCCCTGCCGTCGTCGGGCTGCTCGGTGGGTGACCATGAGGACGCGGTCCACCTGGTGCTCAAGGACACCGATCCCACCCGCGTCATATCCCAGGACCCCCTGGTCGCCGCCTTCGGTGCCCAGGACGTGGAGTTCGCCGCCCCGGGCACCAGTGGCTGCGGCCCCCTGAAGCGCGTGCCCGACCGGGTCCTCGGCCTGCCGTCCGCGGCGGGGACGAACGCCTTCGACATGGATGTCATGGTGGCCATTCGGCCCTACGAGTAGACCGGCGCGATTGAGTGGTCATCAGTACCGTGATCCACCCCCGGCCCGGCAGCGGCCCGGGACGCCCTGCCGTGACGGCAGACGTTGAGCGGCGTGGTGTGACGGCCGGATGTCGGCGGCGGTGGATGTCGCGCAGGTCAGCTGAAGGACGTGCCCTGTCTGTCGGTTGCCTGGTCTAGGGTCGCGCGCATGGCTGAGCCCTCCTTTCTGAGCGCCGTCCGCGAGTCGTACGACACGGTCGCCGCCGCTTACGTCGAACGCGTCCCGCCTCCGGCCGAGATGGACCCGCTGTCACGCGCGATGCTGGCGGCATTCGCCGAACTGGTGCGGACGGCGGGTCCGAGGCCGGTCGCGGACCTGGGGTGCGGCCCCGGACGTGTGACGGCGCACCTGGCCGGGCTGGGGGTGTCCGCCTTCGGCGTCGACCTGTCGCCGAAGATGGTCGGGCTGGCCCGGCACGCCTATCCGGACCTGCGGTTCACGGAGGGCTCGATGACCGCGCTGGAGATGACCGACGACGAGCTCGGCGGCATCCTGGCCTGGTACTCCACCCATCACACGCCCCCGCAGTGGCTGCCGGATGTGTTCGCCGAGTTCCACCGCACGCTCGCGCCCGGCGGCCACCTGCTCTGGGGAGACTATGTCGGCAATGAGCGGCTGCAGCCGACGCACGGCTATGGCCGTCCCGTGTCCTACGAGTCGTACCTCCTGCCCCTGGACCGCATGGTCGACCTGCTGGAACAGGCGGGACTCGTCGTCACCGCGAGGCTGGAGCAGGAGCCCGGCGGACGCGTGAACCGACCGCACGCCTGCCTCCTGGCCCGCAAGCCCTAAACGCCCTGACGGGCGGGGCGGACGCTCGGCCGGGATTGGTCGCTCTCGGCCTGCTCGGCGAGCCGGCGACCGTCCCCTTCATCGGACGCTACCTGGACAGCCCGATCGCCGAGTTGCGCTGGGCCTCCGCCTTCGCGTTGACGCGGTTCGGCATCGCCGTCCCGGCCGTCGTCGACGCGCTGGCGCAGGTCGTCGCCCGGCCGCCCGGGAAGACCGCGACCATGTCGTTCCTGAGCGGCTCCTACCGCGGTCTCGCGGCGATGGCCCTGGCCGATACGTCCGAGGCCACGACGCTCCAGGCGGTCGATGACATGCTCGCCGGGCCGGCGGCCGGTACGGGCGTCGAAGGGTTCCATGACAGGCACTGCACGGCGCGGATGCTGTTCGGGCTGGTTTTCGCGGGCGATCCCGCCGAACTGCCGCACTCCTTCGGCGACCTGAGCGACGTGCAGCAGCGTGTCCTGCGCTTCTTCGCCGACCAGGACGAGGTCGCCCTGCCATCCGGTGCCACGGAAGCCCTCCGTCGGTGGAAGGTGCCGACCAGGCGCGCCGACCTGCGCGTCTACGCCGGGATGGTCCAGGGGGGCCAGTAGCCTGAGCCCGCCCCCTCGCCATGGGTCGGGTGCGCGGCTGGTCCTGCTCAGCTGTCGAGGAGGGTCCAGCCCTGCCTCGCGTACCAGTAGCGCGGCAGGCCCTTGATGCCGCTGGTGCGGAATGCCAGACCGTGGTCGTCGATGCGTTCGGTGCCGGTACGGCCCTGCGAGGACCAGTCGAGTTCCAGGTACCAGCGACAGTCGCAGCCCGCGGTCCGGGCGTCGACCAGCAGCACCTCGGGATCCTTCGAGGACACCCGGTAGGGCATGCGCCTGGCCGGGATCGTCCTTCCCGCCTCACTGCCCTGGACCGAGCGGGCGATCGGCCGGTCCATGTCCAGATCGACGGCGAACGAGCGAGGACTCATGTCGCTGCCGCAGCCTTGGCCTGTGGAGTAGACGGTGCCCTTCACCGGGGCGGCCCGTCCTACGACGCGGACCCGCAGCGCTTCCAGGACGACGGCCGCGTCCGTCCGCCCCTGCACGGAGATGGCGACGAGCGTTTGGCCGCCGTGCACAGCGCCTTGTGTACGCGCCCAGGGGGCGGCGTCCTGTGGGGCCGGGGGCGGCGGCACCTGCTCGGGGGCCTTGTCGATGACGTAGTCGTGCATGCAACCGACCGCCCAGAGCTGGGAGTCCACGGTCCATGTGAGGGGCGGGGCGGTGGGGGAGGCATGGGCGGAGGATTGCGCGGACGGGCTCGACGGGTGCTCGCCCAAGGCGGGTGCGGACGGAGCCGGGGAGCCGTGCCGTGCGCCGACGGTCTGCGTGGTCGCCTTGCCGGACGCCTGGCCCCGGTTGTCGCCGGTGGTCCAGGAGTAGCCGGACGGCAGGGCGGACAGGCCGCCCAGGGTGGCGATCAGCGCGGTCACGACAGCTGCGGTGACCACGGAGCGCCGCCTGTGCCAGGGCTTTCGTGATGCGGGGCGCGACGCTGCGTCGTGCTCGCGCGACGAGCCGGTACGGGCTTCCGCGAAAATCTGCCGGGCTTCGGGCGACGGGCCGGAGGACGGGTCGGACTCTGCCGCGGACACCCGCTCCGCCGTCCCGTCGGACAAAGGGCCCTCGCCGGCTCCGGCGACCTCCGGTGCGGCATCCGTCGCCGTCCGGGACCGTTGCCGGGCCGCCACCGCCAGGACCCACCGCCGGTGTAATTCGACCCGTTCGGCCGGACTGGCCTCGCACATCGCGGCGAACCGTTCCACGGGCGCGAAGCCGAGCGGCACGGCGTCCCCCGCGCAGTAACGGTGCAGCGTCGAGGCGTTCATGTTCAGGCGGCGCGCGAGTGCCGCATAGCTGCGGCCCGTGCGAGCCTTCAGACGCCGCAGCAGGGCCGCGAACTCCTCCACCTCGTCCTGGGTCGACACCGGTTCTCCCCGTCTCGCGTCCCAGGACGGCATCCCAGGCACTCCCTATAAGGAGAGGTCAACAGGCCTGGGATGGTTCCACCGTTGCGGATGGGGCGCCGTCCGTTGTACCCGGACCGCGACGCCGCCGATGCTCTTGGTGTCGCCGGAGCCGCCCCCGCACCACGAGGGTCGAGGACGCCGCCCCGCACACAGCGACGCACTTCCGCAACCGTCGAAATCGGGGAAACACACTGATGAACAGCAATACGACCGCCCGCAAGCACGTCCGCCGCACCGCACTGATCGCCGGCCTCGTCGCCGCCGTCGCCCTGCCGGTGGGGCTCACCGCCTCGGCACAGGCGTCCGTCACCGCCCCCGCGAAGGTGTCCGCAGCCGCGCCGGGGTCGGTCAGCGGCACGACCGGCCAAGCGGTGACCCGGGTCGCGGACTTCTACGGCGCGTACATCGACGCCAAGGGCGACTACGAGGACCCGGACGGCACGCTGGCCACGGCGCTGCGCAAGCACTACCTGACGACCGAATTCGCCCAGCGGCTGGCGGCCTGGGAGGAGGACAACGGCGCGGACGGCGTCCTGCGGGCCCAGAACGTCCCCGCGCAGTGGAAGGTGACCGACAACGGCGCGGTGGGCAACGGCCACGAGGTCGTCGTCACCCTGACCTTCGGCAGCGGGGCGACGACGCAGAAGACCAAGCTCTTCGTGCTGTTGGAGCGGTACGACCACATCGCCGACATCGAGACCACCAGCGCTCGCTGACGCGGAGCCGCGCCGCCGCCCGGTCGTCCCGGCCGGGACAGGGCACCGGGACTGGCCGACGGATGCCTGCCGGGGGTACGGGTTCCGCCCGCGTCCCTGATCGCATGACCGTCTCCGGTGCGCCCTCGGCCCGTCGCCGGGCGGCGCTCGGTCCGCTTCGCCGTTGCCCAGGGTGCTGCGCATAGCGACCGTTGGGCGGGGCAGACGCGGGGTCAGGAGGTTGATGACATGGTTCCTTTGGTGCTTGTTCTGCTGTTGGCCCTGATCCTGTTCGGCGCGGGGTTCGCCCTCAAGGCGCTGTGGTGGATCGCGATCATCGTCTTGGTGGTGTGGCTGCTCGGGTTCGTCTTCCGGGCCGCCGAGGGTGGCGGACGTCGCCGCTGGTACCGATGGTGACCTGACACCGCTCAGTCCAGGGGTGGGGTTCGTGCAGCCGGCAGGGCCGCGAACCCCACCCCTTTTGCGCTGCCCTGCCGCGTTGCGGGTAGACGCACCGGTAGCGGCTCGCCGGCATCGCGTTCCGGAACCAGCGCGTACCTCCCCGGCGAGCCGCCCCGTCCTCGCCCCTACCGCGAGCCTGCGCCCTCGCATGAGGTGCCGCGCGGACCCTGCTTCACCCGGGGCCTACCGTCCGGCAGCCGCCGGGGCCCGCGCGGCAATCGACTTCGGGCCGCAAGAAAGGCGTGCGGCTTCGCGAGCGGCGGCCGGATCGGGCTGGGCCCTGCCGTCGACGACGATCCGCGTGTCGCACTCAAGGGTTCCCCCGCCCTCGACGGTCCAGCTCTTCGCATGGCCGGTGGTCACGGTCTTGGCGTGGGGGCATGTGTACCGGAAGTCCGCTTCTACGACGTACGTCTCCTCGTACATCACGAAGCGGCCTGCCCCCTCCGACGAGATGGCCCGGCTTGCGTTGGGGTCATCTGGTTCTCTGCCAACCTCGGCGAAGGCGAAACCGGCGGCTTCGTCGCCTTCTTGGGCCTCACCGACGAACTTGGCCAGGGAGAACAACACATCACGAGACGGCAGCGCCGGGCCACGTGACGACACGGCGGTCTCGGGCCACGACACCCGGTGTTCGAGCTGCTTGAACTTGCCGCCGCCCTTGCCGAGGGTCTCCACATCGGAGAGGGCGGAGAGCCGGATGGGCCGCTCTACGTTGAACCACTGGTAGATACCGTTCGCGCACGCCTTCGGGCCCAGGGCCAGGGCCGTCGCGGATGCCTTCGGTTCGGTGTGCGCAGCGGTTGCGGTGCAGGCACCGGTGCCTGCGACCGCCAGGGTGGCGGTGAAAGCAGCGATCGAACGCCTCATGGCGATTCCTCACAAGATGCTCATGGCTGGTGGCCTCTCGCCGCGGGAGTGAGAGGCTGCCGGTTGATCGCATAGTAGGCACCTGACGTGGACAGCCGTTCCGCGGGCCGTGTCACGGGCCGGGCAGCGGTCATGAGGATCGGCCCGGCCGTGGTGGTGGAACCGCGTGAAGGTCTGCCATCGGGCCCGGCCCCGGGCCTGTCCGGAATCCGCTCCGTGCCGCTTGCCGGTCGGATCGCAGGGTTGCCGTACGAGGCGGGGGCCCGGCAGTTCCCTGCTGGGCCCCCGGAATCCGTTCGCGCGGTGACCAGGGCAGTGCCCGGTCGTCGCCCGGTCTCGCCCGTTACGGCATGGTCAGGGTGGCCAGGGGGTGGTCCGCGGCGTCGAGGACGGTGACGCTGTGGAAGTAGCGGCCGATCGGCGCCGGAAGCGGCCTGGGGACAGGGCTGGTGGCGTACCAGGCGCCCCAGCCCGGGTGTCCCGGCAGCCGCACGACGGTGCCGGTGACCGTGCCGTCGTCGGTCACGACCTCGACCTTGGCCGCGCTGTCCGGGGCGACGTACACCCCGGACAGGAAGAACTGGTCACCCACCGTTTCGGCCTGCAGCTCCACGCTGGGCTCGTGGGGGTCGATGTTGCCGTCCACCACGCTGCGGAACTGGCCTTCGGGCATGTCGGGGGTGGTCCAGTGCTTGCCGTCCCTGGTGAGCCACAGCTCCACACCCGCCGCCGCGTGGACACGCTGGCCGGGCCGCACGATCCGGGCGGACTCGGCCTTCACGGCGTGAGCGGTGGCGCCGGCGGTGATGTGAGCCGCCGCCTTGCCCGGCGCCTGGGCCGGCGTCAGCGCGTGCGCCACCGTCGGTACCCCTGTCACCGCCGCCGCTGTCACCGCGGCCGCTACGTACTTCTTCATTCGGGTCATGGACAAGGCTCCTTGCTGACTGTCGATCACGTCGCTGGAGGTGCGCTGCGCCCCTCCGAAGCCCTAAACCACCGTCCGTCGCGCTTTAGTTGTCGGCCTTCGTCGACTTCTCCGAGTTGGCCGAAACGCGTCCCGTCGCCCCGCACCTCCGCGCAACCACGAGCTCCTGCGGCCGCTGCCGGACGGCGCGCTGCGCACCATGCGCGGCCCGCGACGGGCGGCCGCCCCGTCAGCCGGTTCCGCTCAGTCCGTGCGGTGCCGTGGCGCGGACTGCCCGGAGTCGATTCCTTCGAGAGCCGTGCGTGCGGCCTGCAGCAGTTCTTCGGAGATCGGGTTGCCCCGCGTGGCGCGGGCGAGGACGAGGGCACCGACCATGGTGCAGAGCTGGGCCATGCCGTCGTCGTCACCGGTGGCCAGACGGGCGGCCCGGTTCCGCACCCCGTTGATGTAGATGTGCTGAGAGCGGGCGGCCTGCTCGGGCTCGCGCCCCAGGTCGGCGGCGAATCCGGAGACGGGACAGCCGTCCCCGGCGTGATCGCGGTGCCAGATCGAGAGGTATCGGTCGATCAGCGTGCGGCGGGCGGTTTCGTGGTCCCCGGAGGGCTCCTCCAACCCGGCCGGCAAGTGTGCCGCCGGATCCTCGAAGGCGTGGGCGATGGCCTTGTCGACCAGGTCCTCCTTGGAGGCGAACTGCTTGTAGAACGCTCCGTGGGTGAGCCCGGAAGCCTTCATCAGGTCGGCGATGCTGACCGCCGTGCCCTTCTCGCGGAACATCCGGGAGGCCGTGGCCACGACGTACTGCCGGTTCTCCTGCGCTTGCGCCTTGGACGCGCGGCCCACGGGATCACTCTCCTAAATAACTGTCGCTTGTCATCTATCCTATCCCGTGTTTAGTCTGATGACGACATCTATTTTCGTCGGCGAGGCGACACTCCGCAGGTCAGGCAGGGCCTGAAGTTTCCCCGCCGTCGTAGCCGGCCGTTCCCGCCCGGCCATCGCAGAGCCATCGAGCACACTGGAGACGCCCCGTGGCATCACCGCCCACTCCCGCCGAGCCCTCGACGCCCGAGGAGTCCATGCCCGAGGAGTCCACGCCACTCGTGCCGCCCGCCCGGCGGCAAAGGGTTTCCGAGGTCGTCCACCGCCGGCGCTGGGCCGTCCTGGCCGTGCTCGCGTTCAGCCTCCTGGTGGTGATGCTGGACAATTCGATCCTCAACGTGGCGATGAAGACCATCGCCCAGCCCGCTCCCACCGGTCTCGGCTCCACCCAGAGCCAGCTGGAGTGGGCGGTCAACTCCTACACGCTGGTCTTCGCCGGACTGCTCTTCACCGCGGGTCTGCTGGGTGACCGGCTCGGCCGCAAGAAGGTGCTGCTCTTCGGCATGGCCGTGTTCGGTGTGGGATCCGTGCTGTCCGCGCTGTCGGACTCCTCCGGGCAGCTCATCACCTTCCGCGCCGTGATGGGCTTCGGCGGCGCCTTCATCCTGCCCGCGACGCTCGCGATCATCATGAACGTCTTCGAGCCCGAGGAGCAGCCCAAGGCCATCGGCATCTGGACCGGTGTGGTCGGTTTCGCCATAGCCGCCGGCCCCATCGCCGGTGGCGTCCTGCTGGAGCACTTCTGGTGGGGCTCGGTCTTCCTGGTCAATGTGCCGATCGTGGTCGCCGCGATGGTCGCGATGGTGGCGATCGTCCCCGACTCCAAGGACCCCAGGCCCGGCAGGCTCGACCCGGTCGGCGTGCTGCTGTCGGTCGTCGGTCTGGCGGTGCTGGTCTACGGCATCATCAAGGGCGGCCAGCTGGGTGACTTCACCCGGCCCGAGGCCTGGGCGACGATTCTCGCCGGCCTGTCGGTCCTCGCCGGGTTCGTCGTGTACGAGGCCCGCAGCGACCACCCGGCCCTCGATGTCGCCTCCTTCCGCAACCGGCGGTTCTCGGCCTCCGTCGCCGCCATCGGCCTGGTCTTCTTCGCGCTCATGGGCGTCACGTTCTTCAGCGTCTTCTACAACCAGAGCGTGCGCGGCTACAGCGTCCTGCAGTCCGGACTGCTCGTGCTGCCGCTGGCCGCCTCCCAGATGTTCTTCGCCCCGCGGGCCCGGCTGGTCGTCGACCGCTTCGGCGCCCGAGCGGTGTGCGCCGCCGGCCTCGTCCTGACCGCCATGGCCTTCGCCGGCTTCCTGCTGCTCGGCCAGAACACTCCCATCTGGGTGCTGGAGGTGCTGTTCTTCCTGATGGGCGCGGGGATGGCCCATGTGATGCCGCCCGCCACCGTCATGATCATGTCGTCGCTGCCGCGGGAGAAGGCCGGCTCCGGATCCGCGGTCAGCAACACCTTCCGGCAGGTCGGCGGGGCCATGGGCGTCGCCGTGCTGGGGTCGCTCCTCTCCACCGCCTACCGCAACGGCATCGACGGCCACCTCGACGCACTGCCCACCCCCGACCGGCACGCGGCAGGCGAATCCGTCCAGGCCACCCTTGCCGTCGCCGAGAAGCTCGGACCGGCCGGCAGGGCCCTGGTGCAGCCCGCGCACGACGCCTTCATCCACGCCATGCACCTCACGGCGGCCGGGTCCGCAGCCGTCGCCCTGATCGGCGCGGTCGTCGTGCTGGTCTTCCTGCCGGGCAAGGCTCCTGCCAGGGCCGCCGGGGCCGCCGAGCCCCAGCACCGGACCGCCTGAGCCCGAAGAGCCGCCATGACGTGCGGAATCGCCGCACGGACCCACGGCGGCACCACGGGGCCGACGGTTCCGCTGACGCACTGATCACACCTCAACTCACCTATTGCCTGCCCCATTCGAAGGAGATCGCCCGATGGTCGACAACAACCTTGTCCTTGTCCCCGGTGCCGGCGGCGTGGGCCGCACGGTCTTCGAGCACCTGCGTGCTCAGGACGTGCCGGTGCGTTTCATGGTCCGTCGTGAGGACGAGCGGGCCGCCGAGCTGCGGACGCTCGGCGCGCAGGTCGTCGTCGGCGACCTGACCCGGCCCGAGACGGTGGCGGCGGCGCTGCAGGGCGTGACGCGGATGTACTTCGCGATGCGCGTGTCGCCGGATCACCTGCTGGCGGCGACCGTGGTGGCCTCCGTCGCGAAGGAGTACGGGACGCTGGAAGCCCTGGTCGACCTGTCCCAGATGACGGTGTCGCAGATGACCGCCACCAGCACGGAAGAGTCGCACCAGCAGCGGCTGCACTGGCTGGCGGAGCAGGTCTTCGACTGGTCGGGCCTGCCCGTGGTGCACATCCGGCCGACGGCGTTCCTGGACAGTCCGCTGTTCACGACGATGGCGGCGCGGTCGATCCAGGAGAACGGCACGATCGCGCTGCCGTTCGGCACCGGGCGCACCTCGCCGGTCGCCGTGGACGACGTCGCCCGGGTCGTGGCCACTGTGCTCCGCGATCCGGTTCCCCACATCGGGCAGGTCCACGAGCTGACCGGGCCGCGCGCGGTCGACATGACGGAGCTGGCCGAGGAATTCTCCCGGGCTCTGGGCAGGCCGGTGACGTACGCGGACGTGCCTCCGGAGCGGTGGGAGGCCCAACTCCCGAAGCTGGGGATGCCGCCGCACATCGAACAGCACGTCGCCATCATGGCCCGGCTGCACCGGGGCAACCGCTACGACCGCACGGCCGACGGAGTCGAGCGCGTGACGGGCACCCCCGCCCAGTCGATCGAGGCGTTCGTCGCCGCCCGTAAGGACTTCTACCTCGGCTGAGCGGCCCCGGCCGGCCCCGCGACGATGCTGTCGCGGGGCGGCCGACGCCGAGGCCAGTCGGACAGCGCAGTCGGGCCATGAGATGCGCAGGCGCCGACGGAAACCGGGGTGACATCGTGATCCAGCCACCCCTAGGGGTCGGCCCACGACCGCTGACCTCGCAGGGTCTCACCCGCCGTCCGATCGTCCCGACGGACGCCGCCGCCCTGGCCGGGCTGCTCCACGCGATCGAGGCGGTCGACACTCTCGGTGAGTACTACTCCGAGGAGGACGCCCCGACCAGATCAACGCCCCTCTGATCGACCTCGACCTCGACCTCGACCGCGGCACGGTCGGCGCGCCGAAGGGGTGCACCGGGTGACGGTCAGCGGAGGCGTGCACCCGGACCACCGCCGCCGCGGACTCGGGTGCGGAGCCGCTGTCCGCAGGGATCGCGGGTGCGAAGGCGCTGCACGTGATCCATCACCCCCGCCCGCGGCTCGCCGTCGACGTCCGGAACAACGCGCGCAACGACAGCGCGCTCGCCCGCTACCGGGCCGCAGGCATGACGCCCGTGCGCTGGTACTCCCACTTGCGGCATCCACTCGGAGCCGCCGTCGTCGACGTGCCGACGCCCGACGGCCTCGTTTTCGAGGGCTACTCCGCCGACAACGACGCCGAGTTCATCGTCATCAGGCACGAGGCCTTCCTCGTCCGCTGAGCCGGGGTCCCGACGTCGCGGCAGCAGTGGCGCGCGTGGCTCGGTTGGCCGGCCTTCCGCCCTGGCCTCAGCTTCCTGCTGCGCGATGCGGACCGCGGCACCGCCGTCGGCATGCTGCTGACCTTCTCCTGGGACGCGGACACCGAGGCGACCGGCGTCCGTGACGCGCACACCATGACCCTCGCGACCCGCCGCGCACATCGCAGGCGAGGCGTCGCCGGGGCACTCATCCCCACACACTGCGCTGCGCACAGGACGCGGGTTTCGACCGGGCGAGCATCGAAGTGGACGCCGACAGCCCGGCGGCGGAAACCGGCTGTACGAGCGCGCCGGATTCATCGCCGCCCGCACCGAAGTCCGCTACGCCCTCGACGCGTGAACGCGATTCGGTCGACCGGACAGCAGGTGTGCTCCGCCGCTGCTGCGGGGTCGCTGAGGCCGGGGTCCACGCGCGTCGCGCCGTAGACGGCGAAACGTCCGGCCGACGATTTCGGCCGGACGTTTTGCGCTGAGTGTTGACCCGTCAAGACATCCGATGTTCACTTCCCTTGACGCGGCCATGCCGACGTCGTGCTGTTCCCGCACGCCGTACCCCCCGCTTGCCGTCGGCGCTTCGGGACTGAACAGTCTCGCGCGCCCTGCTCTGGTATTTCCGTTGTATGTGTCCCGATCGGCGCATCGCTTCGCCGTGCCCGCGTATGGCGCGGGGAGCGAGTGCGCCGTAGCAGCAGTCCGGCCCAGTCATCCGATCAATCTCGCTCGACGTCGACCGGTAGCGCTCCAGCCTCGCGCTGTCCCGCACCGGTCGTCACCCCCACCAGCAGGGAGGGCATTCGATGAGACTGCGCAGACTCGTGCGAGCCGCGCTCGCAGCCGTCTGCATCATGACCGCCACCGCCGTCGGCCTCTCGGCCCCGGCAGCGGCGGCACCGACGGACGCCGCGTTCGACTCCGCCACCGGAGCCCTGAACGTGGATCGCGCCGCCTACCTGTCCCAGCACGACCTCGTCTACAACCGGCCCAACACCAACCCGCTGCACGGACTCACCGTCGGCAACGGCCGTACCGGTGCGATGGCCTGGCAGAACAACGGGCTGACCATGCAGGTGTCCGGTGTGGACACCTCGCAGCAGACGGCGTTCGGCGCCGGCATGCTCAACCTGTCCACGACCCCGGCGCTCGAGAGCGGTTACAGCACCTACCAGCAGCGCCTGTCGCTCTACGACGGCACCCTGACCACCAGGTACGACGCCAATCGCACGGTGACGGTGATGGGCGTGCCGAACTCCGAGGTCATGGGCGTACACGTCGAGGACTCGCGCTCCGGCGTCTCCGCGATCAACCTCGACCTGGGCCTGTGGGACGTCTCCCAACTGGGCAACAGCGGGGACGTGCCCGACCTGAACACCTGGAAGACGGTCTCGACGTACGCCGACTCCACGGGCGCCGGAATCAGCCGCGGCCAGTCCGACCCCCAGAACTTCGGCTACACGCTCGCGGCCACGGTGGAGGGAGCGGCCTACAGCACTCGGGTCGTCGACGGACGGACCGTGCGGCTGTCGATCACCCCCTCGCGCAGCTACACCATCTGGTTCACCGCCAGCACCCGGCTCAACGCGCCCTCCCACGACTCGGTCGCCGAGGCGAAGCGCGCGCTGGCATCGGCCAAGAGCCGCGGCTACAGCGCGACGCTCGGCGACTTCACGTCCTGGTGGCACGACTTCTGGGGCAAGTCGTTCGTGCAGTACTCGGGGCTGTCCGGGGACGCGGACTACCTGGAGAACGTCTACTACCTGAGCACGTACATGATCGCCGCCGGGGGATACGGGACCAATCCCTTCCACTTCATCAACGGCGTGTTCCGCGCCACCGGCGACCAGACCAAGTGGAGCAACGCCTACTGGTACTGGAATCAGCGCGACGTCTACAACTCCTTCCTCGCCTCCAACCACCTCGATCTGCTGGCCGGCTTCAACCGCCTCTACAGCCGCAACTCGGCGGCGCTGAAGGCGTACACCAGTACCCGCTACGGCGTCGACGGGCTGTGGGTGCCGGAGACCATGGGCTGGGACGGCAACGCCCGGGGCACCGTCAACAGCGACTACACGAAGAACATCTGGTCGACGGGCACCGAGGCCGCGTACAACATGTACCTCCAGTACGCGTACACCAACGACACCTCCTACCTGCGGAACACCGCCTACCCCTTCATGCGGGACGTGGTGAAGTTCTACGCCGCCAAGCTGTCCTACGACTCCGCGTCCGGGAAGTACTACGTGGCGAGTTCGAACGCGCACGAGACGTACTGGAACGTGCCGAACGCGATCACCGACCTCGCTGCCGTGCGCACCCTGTTCCCCCTCGCGATCCGCACGTCCCAGACCCTGGGCCTGGACTCCGACCTGCGGTCGCAGTGGCAGCGGATCGTCGACAACCTGATCGCCTATCCCTCCACCGCCGACGTCTATCTGCCGCACACCCCGCCGCTCGCGCAGACCCGGAACGGGGAGAACGTCGCGGCCGAGATCATCTGGCCCTACGACCGGACCGGCATCGGCTTCCCGGACCAGCAGAAGGCCGTGAACACCTTCAACGCCCGTCCCTTCCCGTACGGCAACGTCTGGGCGAACGACGCCGTGCAGGCGGCCCGGCTGGGGCTGGGCGACCAGGCCTACCAGGGCATGAAGACGATGCTCCGCAAGTATCAGACCTATCCCAACGGCATGACCGACAACACCAACGGCGTCTTCGAGTACCTCGGGGTGCACCTCACCGCCCTCAACGAGTCGCTGCTCCAGTCCTACAACGACAAGATCCGGGTCTTCCCCGCGGTGCCCAGCGACTCCTCGTTCACCGGACGGTTCACCCTGCTGGCCAAGGGCGGCTTCACGGTCAGTTCGGAGCGCGAGGCCGGCGAGGTGAAGTACATCGGCATCAAGAGCCTGTACGGCAACACGACGCGGATCGTGAACCCGTGGGGGAGCCAGCAGGTCAGGGTCCGTGACGTCTCCGGCGGCACGACCGTGCTCACCACCAGCGCCACCGAGTTCGACCTCCCCACGGCCGCCGGGAAGGTGTACGTGGTGGAGCGCACCGCCAAGCCGCTGTCCTCCTACGCGTCCGTACGGCTCACCGGGTCCGCGAACCAGGGCGAGAAGGCGCTGAGCGGCACCACCTCCACCCTGGGTCTGGCGCAGACCGCCAACCCCATGGTCAACGACACCCAGTTGACCTACGACAGCAACTGGTACCCGACCAGCGGGCGGGGTTACGGCGACTACAACGACGACACCCACCACAGCACGACGGCGAACGCCGTGGCCCAGTACACCTTCACCGGTACGGGAGTCGCCTACCTCTCCGAACGCAACGGCGACATGGGGCCGGTCGACGTCTATCTCGACGGCGCGTTCCAGTCGACGGTGGACCTGCGGGTCTCCGGCGCGCGGCAGGCGCAGCAGACCGTCTGGCAGCGCAGCGGACTGACCCGGGGATCGCACACCATCCGCATCGTCAACCGCAGCACCTCGGTGGGGATGGTGGACGCCCTGCGCATCACACCCTAGGAAGTCCGTGGACCGGGGGCGGCGCATGCCCCCGGTCGTACCCTCGGTCGTGCCCCCGGTCGGAACGGCGCCGCACCCGGTGGTGCGGGTGCGGCGCTGCCGCTTCCCTGCCGGCCCGCGGTCAGCGGACCCGGATGAAGACCACGTCGTACCCCAGGTTCGTGCCCCGGTTCTTGACGTAGACGCCGTCCTTGCCGCCGTTGGGATTGCCGGTGTTGCCCTCGACGGTGGTGAAGGAGGAGCCGCCGCTCACCGTCCGCACGATGCCGATGTGCTCGTTGCCGTCGTTGAAGTTGCTCCCGCCGTTCCAGTCGAAGGCCACGATGTCGCCGGGCTGCGGGTTGGTCGTCACCGAGAGGTGGTAGGCACCGGCCCTCGCCTGCTTCACCCAGCCGGAGACGTAGCTGTTGCGGTAGGTGGTGGCACCCGTCTGCTTGGCCACCCAGCTCACGAACGTCGCGCACCAGGCGTAGTTGTTGGTGGACAGCGAGAGGCCCACGGAGACCCCGTAGCTGTTCGCCCGGGCGCTGCCCTCGACCGTGCCGACCTCGGCGGCGGCGACGTCGAGCATTTTCGCGTACCCGCCGCCGGGCGGCGGCGACGAGGGCGGCGTGACCGCGCCGTACAGGGCGGCCTTGGTGTTCGGGCCCACCCTGCCGTCGACCCCGAGGCCCTTCTCTGCCTGGAAGTCCCGCACCGCGCTGTCGGTCATCGGCCCGAAGTCGCCGTCGACGGCGAGGTCGGCGCCGTGGTGGTTGAGGAGGCTCTGCAGCTCGGTGACGCAGCCGCTGCGCTGCCCCTGGACGATGTCGGTCGGGCACGAGGCGGAGTTCAGGTTGATCGGCGCGGGGGCGCCGTTGCCGCCTCCTCCGCCGATGTTGGAGTACAGGGCGTTCTTGGTGTTCGGGCCGACCTCGCCGTCCACCGACAGGCCGCGCGAGGACTGGAAGGACCTCACTGCCGCCAGGGTCGCGGGACCGAACTCACCGTCGACGTCGAGGTGCTGGCCCTGGCCGTTGAGCAGTGCCTGCAGGGTCGCGACGCAGCCGCCGGTCTGGCCCTCCACGATGTTCGCCGGGCACGAGGAGGACCGGAGGTCCAGGCCGGTCGACGGTGCCTCGTCGGTGTCGTACAGCTCCCGCTTGGTGTTCGCGCCGACCTCGCCGTCGACCGACAGGCCGTGCGAGGACTGGAAGCTGCGGACCGCGCTGTACGTCTCCGGCCCGAAGTCGCCGTCCACGCTCACCGCGTAGCCGAAGTGGCGCAGCAGCCGCTGGAGTTCGGTGACGCAGCCGCCCTTGCTGCCCTGCACGATGTTCGCCGGGCACGACGAGGACGTGAGGTTCACGGGTGCGGGCGCCGTGCCCCCGGTCGCGTACAGCTTGCTCTTGGTCTGGGGGCCCACCCGGCCGTCCACGGCGATCGCGGTGGCGGCCTGGAACTCGCGCACCGCGTACAGCGTGTTCGCCCCGAACTCACCGTCCACCAGGAGCCCCGCGCCGTGGGCGTTGAGCAGGTTCTGCAACTCGGTGACGCAGCCGCTCACCTGGCCCTGAACGATGTCGGTCGGGCAGGACGACGAGGTGAGCTTGACGGGCGCCGGCGCGGCCATCGCCGGGCCGGCGCCCATCAGGATGGTTGCCGTGAGGATCGCCGCGGTGGCCGCGAGACTCACGATCCGGGCGCGCCGGCCGGGTCTGGTGCGCTTGGCGGAGAGGCGTAAGGCGTTCTTCATGACGGTGGGGGTCCCCTTCGACGGTTCGACGGATCATCTGACGAGCGACCGGGCCGAGTGTCCGCCAGGCGGACGCGCACGACGGTGACAGCCGGCGCCCATGCGGGCAATCCGTTTCGAACAACTGGCCGGATTTCGCCGCCGTCCCCGGTCGTCCCGGCGGGCCGCGATGGGGCGGTGCCGGAGGTGCCGAGTCCGAGGGAAGGGGCCTCAGGGGCCGGCGGTTGTGCCCGACCGTACGACCGGGTGTCAGGCCCGGTCGGCGGGCACCGCGGCGTCGTGCGCGTGCTCGTGGGGCGCTTCGGTGGTGGCGCCACGGCCCGGGTGGCGCCCGCGGACGGCGTGTCCGGCCGGCGCGAGTCCCGCGAGCAGCAGGAGGGCGCCGCCGCCGGCGGCTACGCCGTGCCAGCCGAAGGCGGAGAACAGCACTCCGGCGACGGCGGCTCCGGCGGCGCCGCCGGCGAAGACGGCGAACATGTAGACCGTGTTCATCCGGGCCCGGAGCTCGGGTCGTGCGGTGAAGATGCGTGCCTGGTTGGCGATCTGCCCGCTCGTCGTGCCGTAACCGAGAAGGTTGCAGCCGACTGCCAGGGCGACGAGCGACTGCCCGGCGAGTCCGAACAGCGCGAAGGCGAGCAGGGCGGAGGCGACGGCCAGGGCGTTGACGGCGTCCGGCCCCCAGCGGTCGGCGAGCCGCCCCGAGTAGCGGGCGGCCAGTGCGCCGGGGACGCTGAACAGGCCGAAAAGGCCGATGACCGCCGGGCCTAGTCCGATGGGGGGAGCGGCCAGGTGGAAGGCGAGCGTGGACCAGAAGGCGGAGAACGCGGCGAAGACCGTCGCTCCCAGCGCGGCGGACAGGCGCAGCGGCGCGTGCCGGACGAGGAGTCCCGGCAGGGAGGCGAGCAGGCGGAAGTAGCCGTCGGCCGGTGCGGATTCGGACGGTCGGCCGGGCGGCATGTAGCGGGGGAGTACCAGGAGCAGGGCGGCGGTGGCCAGTGCGGCGACGAGGTATCCGGCGCGCCAGGTGCCCGCGGCCTCCGTGATGAGACCGGAGGCGGTGCGGGAGAGGAGGGCGCCCATGGTGAGCCCTGTGCCCACGGCTCCCAGGGCCCGTCCGGCGCGGCCGGGGGCGGCCATGGAGGCGACGGTCGGCATGATGACCTGCGGCAGGACGGTGCTCGCGGACAGCACGAGGGTGGCCATGCCGAGCAGGGCCACCGAGGGAGCGAAGGCCCCCGCGAGGAGGGCCGCCGAGGTGACGGCCAGCAGGACGGAGGACAGCCGGCGCAGGCGGGCGCGGTCCGCGAGGGGCACGATGGCGACGATGCCGAGTGCGTAGCCGATCTGCGCGGCCGTGGTCACCAGACCGGCGGCGGAGGTGGAGATTCCGAAGCCCCGGGCGATCTGCTCCAGCAGCGGCTGGGTGAAGTAGATGTTGGAGACGGTGATCGCGGTCGCCGTGGCGAAGACGGGTATGGTGCCGCGCTTGACGTCGGGGCGGGTGGCTGCGGTGGTCATGGGTCCTCGGTGGTCGTTCACTGGCGAGCCGAAAGGGTGCCGGGCGGGCCAGTGCCGGCGGGAGGCTTGCGGCCGGGCCTGGTGCGTTCTCTTTCGGTGCGTGAGGGGCGTGCGCCCTTTCCTTTCAGGATGAGGATCATCATCCAGAAAGTCAAGGGTGAAGGCGCCGGGCGAGGGCGCTCCCGTCGGGCCGGGCCGAGGTGGCCGTGGATGCGCGGAGGGCCAGGTCGGCTTCCTGACCTGGCCCTTTTCTCTGCCGGCGTACTGCTCTCGCCGCCTCCTCGATCCGCACGCGGGCTCCGGCCGCCGTCGCAGGGGGGGGTGCGCTGTGGGTGGCGTCCGTTGATCAGCGCCGGAATCCGTCGATGGCCAGCTCCCTCAAGCGGTCGGCCTGGGCGGTGCCGTCGGGGGTGTTCGGCGTACGCCACAGGCAGCTCATGAGCATGATCACATCGACGGGGTCGATGCCGGGGCGTACCTCGCCGGCGCGTTCGCATGCGTCGAGGAGCTGTCCGACGGCGGCGGTCACGGGGGGCCAGGAGGCGCTGACGACCTCCTGCGCGGCGGCGGAGTGCAATGCTTCGCCGAGCCCGTGCTTGATGCGCACGTAGGTGGCGAGGGTGGTGAACCACTGCCGCAGCGCGTCCAGCGGGGCGTGGGTGGCGAGCAGCCCCGGCACGGAGTCGACGAGGCGCGCCACGTCGTGCCGGTGGACCTCCAGGATCAATGCTTCCCGGGTCGGGAAGTGCCGGTAGAGCGTGCCCGCGCCGACGCCCGCGCGCTTGGCGATGGAGTTGAGCGAGGCGTCCGGCGACTCGGCGAGCACGTCGTGTGCGACCTGGAGGATCGCCTCCCGGTTCTTCAGCGCGTCGGAGCGCTGCTTCGCGGCGTCGGGCACGGTTCCTCCTGGCCTGCGGCGGTCACCCCGTTGCGATCCGGAGAGTTCTCCGTTAACGTCGTCCGGGTTAAGCGGAGAGCTCTCCGCTTGTTCTACCTCTCCATTCTAGGAGCTCGTTCGTGCACTACATCAAGCTCGGCCGCACCGGCCTCGACGTCTCTCCGGTCGCCATCGGCGCCATGACCTACGGCGAGCCCGACCGAGGCCACCCCGTCTGGTCCCTCGACGAAGAGGCCAGTCGCCCCCTGATCAAGCACGCCCTCGAAGCCGGCATCAACTTCTTCGACACCGCCAACCTGTACTCCTACGGCTCCAGCGAGGAAATCCTCGGCCGCGCGCTGAAGGACTACGCGAACCGCGACGAGGTGGTCATCACCACCAAGGTCCGCCACACCATGCGCCCCGGCAGCGCCAACGGCGGGGGACTGTCCCGCAAGGCGATCCTGACCGAGATCGACAACAGCCTGCGCCGCCTCGGCACCGACTACGTCGATGTCTTCATGATTCACCGCCTCGACAACGACACGCCGCTGGAGGAGACCCTCGAGGCGCTCCATGACGTCGTGAAGTCCGGCAAGGCCCGCTACCTGGGCGCCTCCTCCATGCACGCCTGGCAGTTCGCCAAGGTCCTCCACCTCCAGGAGCGCCACGGCTGGGCCCGATTCGTCACCATGCAGGACCACTACAACCTGCTCGCCCGCGAGGAAGAACGCGAGATGCTCCCGCTCTGCGCGGACGAGGGCGTCGCCACCACGGTGTGGAGCCCCCTGGCCCGCGGGCGCCTCGCCCGCCCCTTGGACCAGGCGAACTCCGGTGAGCGGTCCGCGACCGACGCCGGCTACGCCGACATGCTCTACAAGGCCAACGCCGACAGCGACCGGCTGATCATCGACGAGGTCGGCACCGTGGCCGCCGCCCGCGGCGTCAGCCGCGCCCAGGTCGCGCTCGCCTGGCTGCGCCGCAACCCCGTCGTCGCGGCCCCCGTCGTGGGCGCCCGCACGATCCACCAGATCGACGACGCCGTCGCCTCACTCGGCCTCGACCTCACCGACGAGGAAGCCCGCCGTCTGGAAGCCCCTTACACCCCCCGCCACGATTTCCAGGGCATCTCCGACGCACGCGAACTTGAGCGCATCAAGGCAAGCATCCCCGGCTACAGCAACCTCTGACCCGCGCGCACGCCGACGTTCAGCAGCCCTGCATCCTGCGGAACGGGCGTGGCGTCAGGTGTGCCGTGGCTCGACGGGAGCTCGCGCACGGCGACGGGCGCGGTCGACGGCGTGCCGGGTGGGGAGGGTTCGCAGCTTGTGCGTGTTTGCGTGTCTGTCGGTTCCGGCGGCCTGGGTCCGGGCCCGCCTGCTGAGCAGTTCGGGGTGCTGCACTCCGCCGCGCCGGAGTGCAGGGCGGGGCGAGACCTTGGGCGACCTCCGGATGAGCCGGTCAGTGGATGCGCGCGCTTGACCGCGCCCTCAGCTTCGATGAGCACGCCCTCGGATCGTCCGTCAGCCGCCCCGCCGCGTGAGCGCGGCCCGCTCAGCCCGCCCCGACATTCACCGTGAAGCGGACCTCGGTGGAGCCGAGCGTTTCGGTCACCCTCCAGCAGCCGGCATCGGGAAAGTCGATGACCGTCGGCCACCACTGCCGGTCGCCGCCGGCGGTGGCGAATCCACCGATGCTGCCGGGCACGGAGCCGGGCCCGTCCAGTCGTTCGGCGCTCACGTGCGGCGCGCCCTTCCGGTCCGTCGACCGTCCCCGGGCGTCGAGCGTTATCGAGGCGTACTTCGTGGAGTGCCCCTCTGCGCCTTCGTCTGCGTGATCCGGAGGAGGGGGCATGGCCACCCACAGGTCCTCGGCGCCGTACCAGTTCAGGCTTCTGTCGAAGCCGCGCACGCCGGCCGGCACGGACACGGAAGGGACCGTTGCGGCCTCCGGGCAGGT
The DNA here is from genome assembly GCF_044753585.1 of Streptomyces sp. NPDC088354. Taxonomy (NCBI): domain Bacteria; kingdom Bacillati; phylum Actinomycetota; class Actinomycetes; order Kitasatosporales; family Streptomycetaceae; genus Streptomyces; species Streptomyces sp. NPDC088354. The sequence continues at coordinate 24,197 of NZ_JBIVNJ010000033.1, forward strand.
CGCGGCCATGGTGCGGGAGGCATCCGGCTGACCGGCGAGGGAGGACGGTGAACCCGGTCGGGAGGTAGCCGATGGGGAGCAGCCGGCGGCTACCATGATCAATGGGCCGATCAGGCACGCCACCGCCCATGCCGACCGCCTTCGCATACGCCTCAGTCTTTCATCGACGTGAGCACTGGTGTACCCCTTCGACCCGCCGTTCGGGTACGGACACTCGGGGTCGGCGGCCGGTCGCGCCGTGGGGGCACGGGTAACGCCTGCCGGCCGGGTGCGCATCCCTGACCGGCCGGGTGTGCGCCGTATGCGCGGAAAGTCAGGTAGCGGCGGGTCGCCTGGGCTAGCATCCAAAGGCAGGAATCCAACGAGTCCCGCCGTTGCAGGAGCACTGGCCATGGCCAAGACGCGTCTCAAATGCCGCAGCCGTCGATCCGCCGCTGCCGTGGTCGAGGTCGGGAAACTGCCCGCTGACCCGCATCACACGGTGCGCCAGGACGGCGACGAGGTGGTCATCAAATATCGCAGTGCGCTGTGGCCCCTGGACGTCGCCGAGTGGGCGGCGCTCGAGGGGCATGCCAGCGACAAGGCTGCGGCCCGCGTCATGGCCCGGCTCCGGGACTAGGAGCTGTCCGGCCGATCATGTACGGAGCCAGATGACGAGGGCGGCTGCGGTGACGGTACCGAGGTAGACGTATCCGCGTTTGTCGTATCGGGTCGCGACTGCTCGGGCGTGCTTGAGCTTGTTGATGGCCCGTTCGACGGTGTTGCGCTTCTTGTAGCGCTCCTCGTCGAAGGCTGGTGGTCGTCCGCCGCGCGATCCCTTGCGCAGGCGGGCGGCCTGGCTGTCGGTCTTCTCCGGGATCGTGTGCGGGATACCGCGCCTGCGCAGGTACTCGCGGCACGGCCCGTTGCTGTAGGCCTTATCGGCTGCCAGGCTGTCGGGCTTCTTTCGCGGTCGGCCGGGTCCAATCCGCGGGACGCGGATCTTGTCCAGCACGGGCCCGAACTGGGTGCAGTCCGCCCGCTGCCCCGGCGTGATGATCAGGGAAAGCGGGCGGCAGCGGCCATCCGCGCTCAGGTGGACCTTGGTGGTGAAGCCGCCGCGCGAGCGGCCAAGGCCCTCGCTTCCCGCACCACCTCCACCAGGCGGGCGACGAGGCTCTGCCACGGTGTTTCGTCCTGGTGTTCTGCCCTGCCAGCCCCCTTTGGGGCAAGGGCTGGTGGCAGGTCGGTCCGGGCGCCGGCCGCGTGCTGGTGGGCCCGCACGCTGGTGGAGTCGACGGAGACGTCCCAGTCGATGTCGCCGACCGCTTCCGCTTCCGCCTGGACCCGCTGGAGCAGGAGTTCCCAGGTCCCGTCAGCCGACCACAGCCGGTGGCGTTCGTGGACCGTCTTCCACGGCCCGAAACGTTCGGGCAGGTCGCGCCAGTGCACACCGGTCCGAACCCTGTGCAGAATCCCGTCGATCACCTGCCGGTGGTCCCGCCAGCGGCCACAACGCCTGTTGCTGACTGGCAGGAACGGCCGTAGCCGTTCCCACTCGGCATCCGTGAGATCACCGCGCCCCATGCCCGAAACAACGACCCGGGAGCCTGGTAGTCACATGATCAGGCTGGCAAGTCAGAAGAACTCACCTCAGTCGGTGGGGTGTTGTGAGCCACGATGAGCTGGGCCATCCGATGCAACCGATGCCAGACGTGCTGGCTGTCATCCGCGGCCAGCTCGGGAAGGACCGTCTCGAGCTGGCCAAGGATGAGCCTCACGGTCGCCATCCCCCGCTCGGGGAGGGAACCCCCGTTGGCGACCCACGTGAAAGTGCAGCCCTCCAGCCTGGTGTCGAGCGACACCAGATCGACGCCCTCCACCTCAAGGTCGTTCCACCGGTGGTCCCACGGCTCGTTCCGATGGTCCTCCCGCAGGGCCGCCAGCACGGCTACAGGGTCTTCAGCAACATCCATGTCCTGCATCATCGCGGGCCTGCTTCGGATGCGAAAGGCTGAGACCGTCGCCCAAATCCGCACTCGGGGAGACTCCCGCCGAGCACCTGCCGAGGCAGTCAATGATCGGCCGGACAGCCCCTAGCCGGCCAGGACTGGTCCGGCCGATCATGCACCTGCTCGGTGTCCGGGGCGTCGATGTGGACACGGGCGGGGTGATCCGGCGGATGCGGAGTGGAACGGCGCACTCGCGCCCCGAGGGGCGGCGGGTGTCGCCACGGCAGGACGGCGCGAGGCTCGGCATCAGTCAGGCCGGCGGGAGTCGGCTCTCCCCGCGGCGTGTTCCAACCGCAACTCGCGGGGGCTCACACCGTACGCGGTCTTGAAAACGCGACTGAAGTGAGCGGCGCTGGCGAACCCCCACCGGTGGGCGATGGCCTCGATCGTCATGAACTGGTGCACAGGCGACACCAGTTCCCTCCTGCACTCCTCGAGGCGCTGCGTCCTGATCCATTCACCGAGGGTGATACCCGCTCGGGACAGTGTCAGGTAGAGCCAGCGCACGGAAACGTCGTGCTCGGCGGCGATACGCTCGGCGGTCAGGTCGCGGTCTGCCAGATGGAGGCGGACGTATTCCTGGACGCGCACAAGAAGTGTGCGGTTCAGAGGCGCTCTGGCCAGGTCGTCCCGGTCCAGGACCGCGGTGACCACAGCTCTGATCAGGTCGACACTGGCCTCCGTGAACAGGGCGGTCTCAGCTTCGCCGGCTGCATCCTGATGGCGGGCCAGTCGGGTGAAGAATGCTGCTGTGGCACCCACGGCCGGGCGTTCCGAACTGAGTGGCACGGCGGTGATCTGGTCGAGCAAGGACGGCCGCAGGCCCAGGACATGCGCGGGAACGCGCACGAGAACCGAATGGGTCGAGCCGTGGAAAAGGACCTCATAGGGCTTCGTGTCGTCGAGCACCGTGAGATCCCCGGCCCTTCTCAGTGCGTGCCTGCCTCCCTGGCGGACATCGGAGACCCCCGCCTCCTGGAGATGGACGAGAACGTGCGGCACCATGTCCTCGTCCACTGGCACAGCGGTGCACAGGAGGCGGGTCACGTTCCAGCCGATCTCCGAGACCTTGACCGACCCCAGCGCGTTGGTGGTCACATAGGCCCGCTGGCGATGTGGATTCGGCGGAAGGCCCACCTCCACGCGGCCGTTGATCGACCACGAGAACTCACGGATCGCGTCCGCACGCTCACCAGGAGCCAGCGACGCGGCGTCAAGTAGAACGGCCATGCGGGCTTCCTCCCGAACAGGTCGCGGAGACTGCGCAGCATGCGCATTTCCACGGTACTGCGGTCAGTGGCCCATTGTTTCGCAGCTTTTACTGCATGATGCATCTTTATTTCTGCTTGGCCTTGCGACGTCGGGCCGGCGCCCCGCAGCAGGTCCGGGGCGGTTTGGCAGGCGTTGCCGCCGGACACCCGCGCGAGGCGACTCGGTGGCGGGGCGGCCGCACGGGATGCCGGGCGCCAGCCGGAGGCGCACCCTCGAAGAGCGGCCCCGTTCGCGTTCACCGCTGTCATGCCCCAGTGAGCGGGGCCGCCCTCCGGAACGTGGACGTCGCTGTGTTCCGCGGGTCCTCGGGAAGGAAGGGACGGTCCCTGGATCATGCCCACATCGCCTGGGCGAGCGCCGCCCCGATGAACGCCGCTCCCAGACCGGCGACGACACTGGCGACGGCGTTGGCGGCGGCGAAGAACCGCGCTCCGGTCTCGGCCAGGCGCAGGGTCTCGTAGGAGAAGGTCGAGTAGGTGGTCAGCGCCCCGCAGAATCCGGTGCCGACGAGCAGCTGCACCGAGTGGGAGGCGGCACCGTAGGTGACCGCACCGGTGAGCGCGCCCAGGATCAGGCATCCGGCGACGTTGACGGTGAACGTGCCCCAGGGGAAGACGGTGTCGTGCCGGGCCTGGACGGCGCGGTCCGTGAGATACCGCAGCGGCGCCCCCACCACCGCCCCGGCGATGACCAGTGCCCAGTTCATGAGTGGTTCCCCCTGCCGACATAGCGGATGACCTCGACGTCGTCGAGGGTGACCAGGCCTTCGGTGACCAGTTCGTCGAGCTGCGGCAGGAACGCGCGGATGCGCTCCTCGTGGTCGACGACGACGATGGCCACGGGCAGGTTCTCGTTCATGGAGAGCAGCCGGGCGGTGTGGATCAGCGAGGAGGCCCCGAAGCCCTCGACACCGTGGAACACGCTGACCCCTGCCAGGCCGGCGTGGTGCGCCCGGTGGACGATCTCGGTGCACAGCGGCTTGTGGTGCCAGGTGTCGTTGTCCCCGATCAAGATCGTCAACCTGGTGGCGGTGCCGTGCAGCCGTGTCATGTCTGCCTCCCTGCGATCAGGCGTCGTGTCGCGGTCGCGGCACTCCACACCGCGGCGAGCGCGATGAGCGGGGTTGCGACCAGGTAAGCGAGCGCGGTTTCCGCGTGGCCGTCCTGGATCAGGGTGTGGATGTCGACCGTGTAGGTCGAGAAGGTGGTGAATCCACCCAGTACGCCGGTGCCGAAGAAGGGGCGTACGAGCCGGTGTGCGTTCCACCGCTCGGTGATGACCACCATGAGGACGCCGATCACGGCACAGCCGACCGCGTTGACCGCGAACGTGGTCCACGGGAAGGCGCCTGGCGCGGTGGGCCACAGCAGGCCGGCGCCGTAACGGGCGCAAGCCCCCAATGCGCCGCCGATCGCGACGACCCACACCACGGGCCCTTGCCCCTGCATCGGTGAGGACTTCGGCGCGGGAGCGGACCGCTGGATGTCGGGATCAATGGGCTCGGCCATGACGGGGAAGGGGTCTGGCGAGGTCATGCGTCTCCTACTCGTGAAGCGCCGCGATCCGGGCGCAGATCGTCACAAGTAGGGACCGTTGGCGGCATCCTCGCCGCGGTTCGGGTACGGCGGGCCCCACCGCCGCGCGGCAGCCGTGAGGACCGCCGCACACGCCATCTTAGCGCGGCCGGACCGTCCCTTGCCGGTCTGGCCGCGTTCTGGTTGGCGCTCCGCGGCTGTTCCGGCGTCACGGAAGGGGCGCGGCCGGCACCGACGAGCGCGGGACGGCGCCCTTGGCGGTGGCGAAGTCGGTTTCGCCGGTGCAGGACAGTTCGGCCATCGACGGCCCTTGGGCCGCGCTGACCCGGGGCGGGCCGTTGAGCCCGGACGCGCAGGCCGTGAGCGGGATATGACGGCCCGTCGGGTCCCGGCCGGCACCCGGGGGTCACGGGGCCGCGCGGTACCCGTCCCGGTAGAGGTCGCGCAGCAGACAGATCTCCCCGCCGTGGTGCATGACCTCACGGTTGAGGTGGATGATCAGCTCCCCCATGGCGGTCTCGGCGAACGGACCGCCCTTCACCCCGAGCGGCGCGGCAAGTGCGTCCGCATCCAGCGAGGCCACGGCCTCGTACCAGCGCCGACGGGACTGCTCCAGTTGTGCCACCGCCTCCTCGGCACTGCCCGGCAGGACGCCGGCCTCGAGCAGCCGCTCGCCCGGCGCCCACTGCGTCGGTCCTTCGCCGCCGAAGAAGGCCCGGTACCGACTCTCGAACACCCCGACGGTCACGTGCGTCATCCGCCAGGCGATCGTCGTGAACGGGCCCGAACGGGACGGCTCCTCCGACCCTTCGAGCCGCCACCGGCCGTCGCCGCGCGGCCGCAGGCTCCAGCAGTCCGGCACCGGCTCCCAGAAGTACTCCTCGTCGGTCAGCCCTTCGAGGCGGGGCCGGAGATGGAAGTCCCAGTAGAAGCCCAATTGCTCGACAACGGCCCGTCCCCAGTCGATCGCCATGCGAGCATCCTAGAACGACCCCTGCCGCGCCCCTTCGGGTACTCGGGGCCGTTCCCCGGCTCGTCAGAGGGCGGGGTGCTGGTCGCGCACCGGGCTGAGCGTCTCCAGCAGCGAGGCGATGTGCAGGACCGTCGACTCCGCGTGCCAGGTGGCCACCACCTGTACGGCGATCGGCATGCCGTCGCTGCTCGTACCGAACCGCATCGACAGGGCCGGATGTCCCGTCACGTTGAACGGGACGGTCGTCGACGACACGTGGAAGGCGTCCATCGTCCGGCCGTCGACTGTGAACTGCCCGAGCTGGTGTTCGTGGGCGGGGATCGTCGTCACCGGGAGCAGCAGGACGTCGTACTGGTGGAAGTACTCCGCGAAACCGTCCCGGAGCCGCTCGACGCCCTGCTCGGCCTCGACGTAGTCCTCCACGGACGTGTCGGGCATGCCGGCCAGGAACGTGGAGTAGGTGAACATCTGGTCCTCGTGGCCCGCGGTCACCTTGCGGAAGGCCGGCTTGACCTCCATGAGGTGCAGTTTGGTCCAGAGCTCGAGAGGGTTGTCCCGCTCAAGGGCGGGGATGCTCACGGCGTCGACCCGGACTCCGGCCGCCTGCAGCGCGTCGGCGGCCGCTCGCACCGTCGCCGCGACCTCCGCGTCGGTCGGACCGAGTCCCGAGTCGACCAGCCAGCCCACGCGCACAGGCCGGTCCGGCGAGGCGCCCAGGCCGGCGTCGAAGTCCCGCGGCGCGGTGGCAAAGCCGTCGGCGCCGTCAGGACCGGCCAGCACGCCGTACGCGAGTGCGAGGTCGCGAATGCTGCGGGCCATGGGACCGACGTGCCAGTTGCGCCGCGGCGCTCGCGGCCAGATTCCCGTCATCGGGATACGCCCGTGCGTCGGTTTGAAGGACACGACACCGGTGTCGGCCGCCGGCCCGCGCACCGAGATGGACAGGTCGGTCGCGAGTCCGAGCGGCGACATCCCCGCGGCGATCGCCGCGGACTCCCCGCCGCTCGAACCGCCGGGTGAGCGATCGAGGTCCCAGGGGTTGTTCGTCCTGCCCGTCAGGAGGTTGTCGGTCTCGATCCAGTACGAGAACTCCGGAAGGTTGGTCTTCGCCAGGAGGACCGCTCCGGCCCGCTTCATGCGCGCCACAGCGGTGGCATCGGTGTCCGGGACGCGCCCCGCGAAGATCGGCGAACCGCGCTGGGTGAGCACTCCGGCGGTGTCGTAGGAGTCTTTGGCCGTGAAGGGCACACCGTGCAGCGGCCCCACGTCCCCGCCCGCCGCGAGTTCCTCGTCGGCCGCCCTTGCGGTCTTCAGGGCCCCGTCGGCGAGCGTCACGATGGCGTTGAGTCTCGGATTGGTGGCGTCGATGCGGTCCAGGTGCGCCTTCACCACCTCGACGGAAGACACTTTCCCGGTACGGATCAGCTCGGCGAGTTCGGTCGCGTCAGAGTGAATGAGATCGGTGGTCATGATCAATCCCTGTCCTGGACCGGTCTGGTCCACCTGTCTTGACCGGTCCGCTGCTTGTTTCCGTCGCCCGGGCTCGTGAGCCGCGGGCAATGGTCGCCGGCGAGGCGTGCGGGACCTGCCGGGTGACCGCGATGACGCGGTCGAGCCGGCCGGGTCGACTATCTCCATGGTTCCGGCCTTCGGCGCGATGCGCATGGCCTGCGCGAGGTCTTCGTCACCGCCTCGCCGAAGGCGTCCTTGGAGCCGAGGCGCGGTGGAACGAACGGATTCCCGGACCAGGAGCTCTGCGTCCGAGTCAGCAGAGACAACCAAGTGGGCGAAGGGCTCTTCTGGCCTGTGCAGTGGCGTCGCGCACCATGTCGCCTGGAATTGGACTGAGTTTCTTCATCAATCCGAGGTCCCAGTGGCGCTGACCTCCAGCTGACCTGGGCGAACGCCGGAGCTGTCTGGTGTTTCCCGGATCAGCAACCGTTGCGTGTGGCACGGCTGTGGCACGCCGGCTTTTCGTCGGAAGCAACCGGGAGGCGCTACGACCTACGGCCGGCTGTTCTTGGGCCCGCGTGGCCGTTCAGTGAGCACGCTTGCATGCGGCGACGTCCGACGCAGGGGCACGCAGGACGGCCCCAACCACCGGATCATCCAGTCCCAGCGCGTCCAAGGTGACTCGCAGGACGTCTCCGTCCAGTCCCACCTGGCCTATGCACCCGTACGCGGTGCCCTGGTCAGGCGTGACAAGGGAGTAACTGTCGAAGCCCGGACGGATGTCCTGTCCGTCGGGTTCGCCGAATTCGCACATGAACGTCAGCGAGAAGACCTCCCCATCGTTCGACTCGGCGACTCCGGCAGTCACACAGTGGTCCTGCTGCGGATCCTCGAACCCGTACGCGACGTGTGCTTCACATCTGTACGTCCTGCGCGTGGTGCACCACCTGCGGTCGATGCGTTGCCATGCGAAGCCGGCGCAGCGGCATCGGGCAGCAGCTGCCATGAGGCCTCGGCGTCATTGCCGACGGCAACGGAAAGTCCACCGCCAACCACGTCATCGCGGCCACCGGCGGCGCCGGGGACTCGTACCCGGTGAGCGCGGCCGTCGTCCACGGCGCCGCGGCGGACTGGCCCTCCAAGGCGACAACGCCCGCGGCTCGCGCCGGCATCGTCAGTGCGGACGCGAGCTCCGGGCACCTGCCCTCCGCGGCGGGGCTCACGCTCTCCATGAGCCCACAGACCCCGGCGCCCCCGACACAAGCGGTGCACGGCGTGCGGGCCGACGGCGCCGTCAGGCCGGATTCACCAGGACCAGCACCGGCCGGGCGAGTGGGAGGGCTGCTGCGCTTGGTCGACCTGGTCCACCTGGTCGATACCCAGGATCGAGGGAACGAAGTGGCAGTCCGGGAAGCCGGGCAGGTGGCCGTGGTCGTCCCGGCACAGGCCGTGTCCCCAGGGGCAGTCCTCCGCAGGGGTCACCGTGACCGTCGCCGTGTTGTTCGAGGCGAAGCAGTTGTCGTTGCCGTTGTACGCGGCCGTGATCGTGTGGGCCCCGGTGGTGGTGAACTCGGCGACCCAGGTGGCCTGCCCGTTGGGCGCGACCGGCACCGTCGTGAGGATGTCCCCACCGTCGAAGAACGTCATGCCGAGGCCGCCGCTGGGGTCACCGGTGCAGACGACCGTCGCGGTCAACCGCACCGGAGTCCGGGCTGCGGCGGTCGAGGGTGACACCTGGAGCGTCGTCGTCGACTGCACGGGCGCGGCCGCCGCCGGCGAGGCGACACCCACGACCGCCGCTATCGCCGCGAAGGCTCCGGCCGTCCACGTCCTACGCGTATCCCAACGTTTCACGAAACAGGCTCCTTGTTCGGCTGCGGGTGGAACGCCGCAGTTGCTCATGGAGCGTCACGTTACGTCGGTGCGTCAGGTCCCGCATTTGGAGCGATCAGGGGCTCGGGGGCCGCCGGCTTGGTCCCCGGACCCCTGGCCCCGGGGGTGAGTGGGTGGACGAACGCTAGATCACGGGAGGCGCGACACGCGTATAGGTCAGCGAGTTGCTCGTGCCGCCGGGCGTGGTGACGTTCACGGAAACGGCGCCCGGGGGGCCCGCCGGGGCGACAGCGGCGACGGCGGTGTCGGACAGCACGGTGAACGCCGCGGGCGCGGCGCCGAAGTGCACCGCGGTCGTGGTGGTCAGCCCCGTGCCGCTCAGGGTGACACCGGATCCCGCAGCGGTCGGTCCCAGGGCGGGGGAGAGGAGAGTGAGGACGGGGGCGCCCACGTAGCTGTAGAAGACGGAGTTGCTGGTGCCCCCCGGGGTGGTGACGGTGACGGGGACGGTTCCCGTTCCCGCCGGGGCGACCGCGGTGATCTGTGTGGGGGAGTCGACGGTGTAGCTGGTGGCGGCGGTAGTGCCGAACCTGACGGCCGTGGCCCCGCTGAGGTCGGTACCGGTGAGGGTGACCGTCGTGCCGCCGGCACTCGGCCCACCGTTCGGTGAGACGGAGACGAGGACGGGAGCGTTCAGGTAGAAGAAGAAGACGGAGTTGCTGGTGCCGCCCGATGTCGTGACGGTGACGGGGACGGCTCCCGTTCCCGCCGGGGCGACGGCGGTGATCTGGGTGGCCGAGTTGACCGTGTACGACGTCGCGGCGGTACTGCCGAACCGGACCGCGGACACCGCGCTGAAGCCCGAGCCCGTGAGGGTGACCGTCGTGCCGCCCGCAGTCGGCCCCTGACTCGGCGACACGGAGGCGAGAACGGGCTGCGCCGTATAGGTGTACGTCACCGAATTACTGGTGCCGCCCGGGGTGGCGACGGTGACCGGGACGGCTCCCGTTCCCGCCGGGGCGACGGCGGTGATCTGGGTGGTCGAGTTGACCGTGTAGCCCAGCGCCGCCGTGGTACCGAACTTCACGGCGGTGACTCCGGTGAAGCCGCTGCCGTTGAGGACGACGTTGTTGCCGCCCGCCGCGGGGCCGGTGTTGGGGACGACCGAGTTGAGGACGGGTGCGGCGGCGACGGCGGTCGGCTGTGCCGCTGCCGCCGGGTGTGCTGTGTCTTTCACGGGATCTCCGTACGAAGTCGGACCGGCCCGGGGGCCCGTCGTTGTCCTTGCTCGGGCCCGCACGAGCCGGCAGCCCGGCCCGTGCGGGGCGGCCTCCCGGGCCGGGGCCCGGGAGGCCGGGGTGCGGTCAGATACCGGGACCCGCGACGTAGGTGAATCCGCCGGTCGCGGTCGCGCTGCCCCCGTCGGTGGTCACGACGACGTCGACGGCACCGGCGCTCCCCGGAGGAGTGATCACCGAGACCACGGTGTCGGCGATCACCGTGAAGGGCACCGGGGTGCCGTCGAAGGTGACCGCGCTGGTGCTGGTGAGTGCCGTGCCGATCAGGGTCACCGAGGTGCCGCCGGAGGTCGGGCCCTGGGTCGGGGTGACGGTCGTCAGTGTGGGGGCGTCGACGTAGGTGTACGTGAGCCCGTTGTTGGTGCCGCCGGCGGTGGTGACGCTGACGCCGACCGAGCCGGGCGTACCGGCCGGTGCGACGACCGAGATCTGCCCGTCGGACACCACGGTCGGCGTCGCGCTGTTGGCGCCGAAGGTGACGCTGGTCGCGGTGAACAGGCCGGTGCCGTTGATGGTGACCGTCTGGCCCCCCGCCGACGGCCCGGTGGTCGGACTGAGGCTCTGCTTGAACGGCGCCCCGATGTAGTAGAACGAGAGCGGGTTGCTCGTTCCTCCCGCGGTGGTGACGGTGACGCTGACCGCGCCGTTGCCGGAGGGCGAGATGACGGTGACGCTTGTCGGGGTGTTGCCGGTGATGGTCGCGAGCCGCGTTCCGAAGCGCACCGCAGTGGCGCCTGAGAGGTTGACGCCGGTGATGGTGACCACTGTGCCGCCACCGCTGGATCCCTGGTTCGGGCTGATGGGCATGAAGGTTCCTCCTGGCTCGGAATGCGCTACATTGCCGAGCAGTGATGAGGGCTTTCGGTCAGCACACGTACCTGGTGGTGCGAGTCAGCTCCCGTGTCCACTGGCCAGGTGGTGACCCGATGGCACTTGCGCCCGCTCAAGCGCAGGACCGGTCGGGGGAGAACGGCCTGTCAGGTGTGAGTCGCCACCTGAACAGGGGCTTGCGCACGTCCGTTTGGAAAGTCGAATGCCGCCGATACGGACATGTGAAGTAACCCATAAGGGTGATTGAACGACAAGGATTCAGTCCGGAAGTCGACCGTTCGAGTGAGCGCCAGGGCGTGAATTGAGGCGTTCGATCGGCGTATTTACGATTTCCGGTTCATATGCCAATCGGTTTGGCGATAAGTTGTCTGTAGCGGGGGCAAAGCCCCCCGGCCCATGGAGGCCGCTTGTGTGTGGGGGGCCTCGTGTCCGCGTCGACGGAGCTCCCGAGGGGCAGGTAGGCCGGGCGCTGTCGACATGTCGATGCCGGCGAATACCCTGGTCCTCACGTCTCCGCGTGGCCTTCAGGCTTCGGGCATGGCCTCCAGGCCGTACTTCGTGAAGAGGCCAAGCACCGGGCCCTGGGAGTGTTCCGGTCCCCATGCCGGCACGTGAACGCCGGGCTCGGGGATGTCGCCACCCTCCAGGAACAGCCCCTCGGAGCCGCCGGGAGTGCAGAAGAACAGCATATGGGCCGTATAGAGGCCGATGTTCTTGAATCGGTGGCGCGTACCCCGAGGGCAGTGGACCAGGTCGCCGGGACCTGCGGTGAAGACGTGGTCGCCACCGAGGAATTCGAGTTCGCCGGAGATGAGGAAGAAGGTCTCGTCCTGGTCGGCGTGGGTGTGAGCCACGGGTCCGCCGCCTGGCGGCACCCAGGCCTCGACGACCCCGAGCGCACCGCCGGTTTGACCGGCTGTCAGCTTTATCGAGTACACGTTCCCTGAGAACCACTTCACGGTGCCGTCCGCGGAAGGCACATGTATCCTTTCGTGTTTGGCGTCACGTGGCGAGCTCTGAGTGATTTCGAACGTCATGGCACCTACTCGTGGGGAATCCCGGAGGGCGGTCCGGTCGGGCTGCCAATGGAGGCCGTGCAACCCGTACAGGCCGCTGCGGAAGAGGTCATGGTTCTGCGACGAGGTCGTTGAGGTGCAGCAGTCGGAGATCGCCGCGCGCCGCGCTCTGCCGCAGCCCGGCGACCACGCCCGCGCGCCGGCACCCGGGGGCGGCCGGATGACGGGGTGCAGCTCACTTCGGCGGCGGACAGGCGCCGGCGCCGCACCCATCGGCCGGCCCCGGTCCGCGGGGGAGGCCGCCGTCACGGAGCCGAGATGTCCAACCCGGTGAGGTCGGCGGAACGGTTCCAGAGCCGACGGGCGAGGTCGGAATCGTCCGCCTGCGGGTTGGTGCGTCGAGCGGGCCTGCCGTTCTCGTAGTACGTACCGGAGTGCCAGTCCACGCCGGGAGTGGTCTCGGCGAGCCATACCAGCTGGCGGGCGCCCTTCTCGGGGCTGACCATGGCCAGCCGGCTGAGCGGATTGCTGTAGATGGGGCGCATGAAGCTCTTGCTGCCGGTGGCGAAGTTGGTGGCGACGGCTCCGGGATGGAAGGCGGCGGCGGACAGACCGTGGGACGCGTATCGGGCGTGCAGTTCCCTGGTGAAAAGAATGTTCTCCAGCTTGGCCGTGCCGTACGCCCGGTGCGCGGAGTAGCCGTGGTCGTGGTCGAGGTCGTCGATGTCGAGCTTTCCGAACAGACGAGCCCCCGCGCTGGATGTCTGGATGACCGATGCTTTGCCGGCCACCAGCTTGTCCATGAGGAGATTCGTGAGCAGGAACGGCGCCAGATGATTGATCTGGAAGGTCTTCTCGAAGCCGTCGACGGTCTTTTCGCGATCGCCGAAGATTCCCCCCGCATTGTTCACCAGGACATCCACACGCGGGTATGCGGCGTCCAGGTCCGCGGCGAGTTTCCTGACGTCGGCCAAGCTGGTGAAGTCGGCGAGGAAGCGGTCCGCTCCGAGTTCGTCGGCGATCCTCGCGGTCTTCTCGGGTGAGCGGCCGACGATGACGACTCGGTGGCCGTCCCGGTGCAGCCGGCGGGCGCCCGCGGCTCCGATGCCGTCGCTGGCTCCGGTGACGACGATGGTTTTCGGCATGGAAAGGTCTCCGGTTCTCTTGGCTGCATGCGTGGCGCATGTCCGTGAAGGTGTAACTTCTGGTTGCCGCGGCGTGTGAACATTGACGTGTCGCAAGGACGCGGTCGCGGGGTGACCAAGTGGGTGCTTCCGCTGACGGCACACCGATGGGAAGGCGCATGTACCGATGGACCGCAGCTGCGTCCGCACCGTCGCTGAGCGATTGGAGCGAGGCGTTCTCCGGTCTGCACGGGGCGAGCCGCATCACCGTCATGGACCGCAAGGCGCCATGGAGGGGACTCCTGCAGTCCCAGCAGTCCCGGACGTACGCCATCGCCTTGTGCAGCGGCGGCCAGGAGACGGTCGTCCGGAACGCCCGGCACATCGCCGCTGACCCCCGCGGCACCCACGAACTGCTCGTCCCCCTGGCCGGGACTGCCTGGGTGGAGCAAGGGACGTCCTCGGGGGAGCTCCAGCCGGGCCGTATGGCACTGTGCGACATGGACCGGCCGGTGACCTTCGCACACGACGACGACTTCCGGTCGATCGCGCTGATTGTGCCCGGACACGAGGTCGCCCACCGCAACCCGGCCCTGACCCGTGAGCCGCGGACCCTCAAGGGGACGAGCGGCCTGGGCCGGGTGATCCGCACGATGGTGGCCACGCTGCAGGAGGAGCGGGAACAGTTCTCGGAGGCGACCTTCGACGTCGCCTGCGAGCGGCTGCTCGACCTGGTGTGCCTCGCCGCGGAAGGCGCGACCGATTCGGCGCCGACGGGGCAGCGGGCCACAGTCGAGGCCGAGATCAGGCGCTACGTCCGCCGCCACGCGGGCGACGACGACCTCGACGTCGCCCACATCGCACGGGCGCTCGGCTGGTCGACCCGCTACATCCAGCAGGTGCTGCGTGCAGCCGGTACGACCCCGCGCGACCTCGTGCGCCGTGAACGGCTGCACCTGGCGCGGACCCGACTGGCCGACGCGAGCTGGGCCGGGCATTCCATCGGGCAGATCGCTCACTCCTGCGGGTTCGGCAGCCATGCGTCGTTCAGTACCGCGTTTCGGCAGGAGTTCGGCATGGCGCCCCGTGATGCCAGACACCGCGTCTTCGCCCCTACGGCGGACCTGGGGTGAGCCTGTTTCCACCTCGGCGGGTCAGTCGCCCGGGGCGGTGAAGTAGCGGCGCGGATTGTCGACCAGCATGGTGCTGAGCTGCTGCTCGGTGACGCCGGCCTGGCGGAGTGCGGGCAGGACGGTGTCGTGAAGGTGGGTGTGGTGCCAGTCCGGCGCGATCTGTTCGCGCACGCCCGGCGGGAACCAGTCGATGTGGCACGACGCGTCGTGCGACAGCACCATCCGGTCCGCCAGACCTTCCCGTGCGAGCGCGGCGACCGTAGCAACCCGCTGGTCGCCCGGCAGCAGGATGTCGAGGCCGAAGCGGTCCATGCCGATGTACGAGCCGTTGTCGATCAGCTGGTGCAGGTAGCCCAGGTCGTTGGTGTCGCCGCTGTGGCCGATGACGACGGCGCCGAGGCCCACGCCCTCGCTCCGCAGGATTTCCTGGGCGACCAGGCCGGTGCGGGCGGTCGCGTTGGTGTGCACGGTGATCGGCGCGCCGGTGCGCAGGTGTGCCTGCGCCACCGCCCGCATCACCCGCTCCACGCCCGGGGTGAGCTCCTCCTCGATCGCGCACTTCAGGAAGGCGGCCCTGATCCCCGTATCGGCGATGCCCTCGGTGAGCTCCCGGACGAACAGCTCGGTCATCCCCTCGGCGCCACCCAGTAGCGTTCCCGGGCCGTGGAAGCGGAAGAAGTGGGGGATGTCGCCCAGTGTGTAGATGCCCGTTGCGGCGATGATGTTGATGTCGACCTGCTCGTTCACGGCCGCGACCCGGGTGACGTCACGCCCCAGCCCGATCACGGTGGGGTCCACGAGCGTGGTGACGCCCGTGGCCGCCAGGGCCTTCAGCCGGTCGACCGCCTTGCTGACGCGCTCCTCCTCGTCCCAGGTCTCCGGGAGGCTCTGCCGGAACTCCTCACTCAGGACGAAGACATGCTCGTGCATCAGGACGGTCCCGAGGTCGCTGGCGGCCACAGGGCCGCGGACGGTGTGCACGTGGGCGGGCGGAGTCATGGAAGTCAGTCCTTCGGGCTCATGCTGTCGCACGATCGGCATCGGCTGGAGGTGTGCGAGACGGGGTCGCGGTCGTGGTGGTCCTGCCGGCCGCAGGACTGGTCCGCACCGCCGACCCGGGCACAGCCCGCCGTCGGCACACCGTCCACTCTGGGGCATCCCGCCGGAGAGGTCTTTCGCGGCGGCGCACACTTCTTTCCCGTGGACGCACAGTCCCCACGGCCCGGCCGTAACGGCCCGGGCTGGGGTGGCGGCTCCTCGGTGCGGCGGCCCGGACCCTCGTGGGGCCCCGTCGAGTGCGCGGCTCCACTGGCGACTCCGGCTCCCGAACGGTCAGGAACGGCGGGACGCCGCCTCGTGGACCGGAGTCGTGGCGACGTTGATGAGGGTGGGGCGTTCCCGGTCCTCGACTCCCGCACGCAGCAGTTCGGCGACGTCGTCGGAGTCGTGGGCGTCGTGGGCGTCGATGCCGTAGCTCGCGGCCGTGGCCGTGATGTCCAGGCCTGGCAGGTCGAGACCCGGGACGCCCGCGGTGTTCTCGATGTCGCCGAACTGCTTGAGGATGCCGTACTCCTGGTTGGAGGCGACGACGATCGTCAGGGGGATCCGGTACCGGGACGCGGTCCACAGGGCGGTGATCGCGTAGTGCATCGATCCGTCGCCCATCAGGGCGATCACCGGACGGTCCGGGGAGGCGAGTTGGGCGCCGGCGGCGGCGGGCAGTCCGAAGCCCAGCCCTCCGCCGACGGCGGAGATGTGGGAGAGCGGGGCGCTCGGTCGGACGAAGTTCGCGATGGGGGCCTCGTTCGAACCGGCCTCGGTCACGAAGAGCGCATCCGCCGGGGCGGCGTGGCCGACGGCTGTCCAGAGCTGCGACGGCTGCATCGGAGCCGCGACCCGGTCCGGGGACGGCACGTCGGGGCGGCGGGTGGGTGCGCCGCGGGGCGTGTCGACGACTTCGTCGAGGAGGGCTTCCACCGCTGCGCGGAGGTCGCCCACGTAGGCGTCCCCCACGGGTGCGCGGGCGGCCTCGTCCGGATCGCTGGTGATGTGGACGAGGGTCGCGCCCTCGGGGAGGTAGGGGCCCGGGATGTGCGGGTAGTAGCGGAAGACCGGTCCGCCGAGTACGACGATGAGGTCGTGGCCCTTCAGCGCGGTCGAGATCCAGCCCGCACCGGGTGGGAGAAGGCCCTGGTAGAGCGGGTGGGCCTCCGGGAAGCCGGAAAGACCCGGTAGTGGTGCCGTCCAGACCGGTGCCTTGGTCCGCTCCGCCAGTTTCACGACGGCTTCCCGTGCTCCGGCGTGCTCCACGTCGCCGCCTACGACGAATACCGGGGAGTTCGCGGAGGAGATCCGATCGCCGATCTCCTTCGCCAGCCGTCCGGGGAACCCTCCGGCATAGGTCACCGCGCGGTCCCGGATCACCTCGGCCTCGGCTGCCTCGGAAGCGGTCAGTTCATGGGCCATGTCGTCCATCGGCAGTGAGACGAACACCGGTCCGGTCGGTGGCGCCAGCGCGATGTGAATGGCGTGTGCCAGGACCGCGGGCACCTCGCTCGGCGTGGCCGGCTCAGCCGACCACTTGACGAAAGGACGCGGAAGCAGCACCGCGTCTTCATTGGTCAGGAGCGCTTTCTGGTTCTGCATGACACGGCGCTGGTTTCCCGCGGTCACGATCAGCGGAGTCTTGTTCAGATGCGCGTTGTACAGGGCGCCCATCGCATTGCCGAGGCCGGGTGCGGTGTGCACGTTGACGAATACGGGGCGTCGCGTGACCTGGGCGAATCCGTCGGCCATGCCGACCGGCACCATTTCCTGCAGTCCCAGTACGTAGCGAAAGTCGCTCGGGAAGTCTTCCAGGAGCGTCAGCTCGGACGAGCCGGGGTTACCGAACCACGTCGTCAGCCCGTGCCGCCTGAGCAGGTCGATGGTGGCTTGACGGACAGATGGCATCGCGTGTCCCTTCGTCGCACACACCGCGTGCTGGTTCATGGGGCCGACCGGACATACGCATGCAGTGAACCGGCCCCCGGGCTGAACCCGGACAGGACAGCCGACGTGACGCCGACCGTTGATCGCGAATTTATCAGTATGAGATGAAGGTGCCTGGTATGCCGCTCTCGCGCGTTGACGCCAATTCCCTGCCGCCCGAGATGACGCGGTCAGCGAATCAGCCACCGGGCGCGCGCCGGACGGCCCGGTTAAAATGACTTTCATGGCCTGTTCATGACCTGCCACGGACAAGACCGTCCGCGTGGCCGGCTGAACCGTTCGGCAGGAAAGCCGTATGCGCCGACGGCCGGTGCGGTGGCGGAGAGGCTGCCAACGTGAAGAAGCTGCTCAGCCCGGGCGTTCCCGCCATCGGCCGTCCGCCGGGCCTTCCGCAGGCGGACGCGATCGGCTCCGCTCACGTGGACGGAACGCCTCGCGAACTCAGGAGCGACCTCGTCGCGCTGCTCGGTGAGGACCAAGTGCTGCACCGGATCTCGGACCTCGTCCGGTACGCGTCCGATGCCAGCCCCTACCGCTACCTGCCCCAGGTCGTCGTCCTGCCCCGCGACGTCCGCGACGTCCAGAAGCTGCTCGGCTACTGCCGGCGCAACGGGCGGCACGCCACGTTCCGTGCCGCCGGGACCAGCCTCAACGGGCAGGCGCAGTCCGACGACATCCTGATCGACGTGCGCCGGCACTGGAGCGGAATGGCCGTCGAGGACGAGGGCGCGCGCTTGCGCGCGCGGCCGGGAACGATCCTCGGCCACGCCGCGGCGCTGCTGCGCCGGCACGGTCGGCGCCTCGGACCGGATCCGGCCTCCTCGGACGTCGCCACGATCGGCGGAGTCCTCGCCAACAACGCGGGCGGGATGCGCTGCACCCTTGAGCGCAACGCCTACCACACCGTGGCGTCCATGACCTTTGTGCTGCCGTCCGGCACGGTCGTGGACACCGCCGCGCCGGACGCCGAGGAGCGGTTCGCCGCGGCCGAACCCGAGCTGGCGGCCGGTCTCGCCGCATTGCGGGAGGAACTGCTCGGCGACAGCCGTCTCACCGCGCGTGTGCGCCACAAGTTCTCCATCCGCAACACCACCGGGTACACCCTCGCGGCGCTGCTCGACGCCGACACCCCGCTCGAGATCTTCCGGCGCCTCCTCATCGGCTCCGAGGGCACCCTCGCGTTCATCGCCGAAGCCGTGATCGACACCCTGCCGGCCCCGACGGCGACCACGGTCAGCTGGATCGCCCTCCCGTCGGTCGGCGAAGCGGTCGCCCTCGTGCCCGGCCTGGTGGACCTCGGAGCCGAGGCGGTCGAACTCATGGTCGCACCCGCTCTCACCGCCGCCGCACAGGCGTTCCCGAACACCCCGGCGTACTGGAAGACCCTCGATCCGGGCGCGGCGGCGCTTCTCGTCGAGTTCGCCGCCGCCGACCCGGCGGATCTCGACCGGGCCGAGGCCCGCGTCGCGGAGCTGGTCGCGGACGCGCCCCTGCTGCACCCGCTGGACTTCACCCGTGACCAGGAGCTCATCGAACTGGACTGGCGCATCCGCGAGGGCCTGCTCGGCATCGTCGGCCAACTGCGCCCGCCAGGTACCGCCGTGGTCAACGAGGACGTCTGCTTCCCGCCGGCCCGGATCGCCGAAGGCGCGGGCGACCTGCACGCCCTCCTGGCCGAGCACGGCTTCCTGCCCGGCGTCGCGGGCCACGCCGCGTACGGCAACCTGCACTTCACCCTGACGCCCAG
The DNA here is from genome assembly GCF_044753585.1 of Streptomyces sp. NPDC088354. NCBI lineage: Bacteria > Bacillati > Actinomycetota > Actinomycetes > Kitasatosporales > Streptomycetaceae > Streptomyces > Streptomyces sp. NPDC088354. The sequence continues at coordinate 43,393 of NZ_JBIVNJ010000033.1, forward strand.
GCTGGCCGACCCCGCGGACCGTGACAGGTATGCCGCGTTCATGTCCGACCTGGTGGCGCTGGTCGTCGACAAGTACGACGGGTCGCTCAAGGCGGAACACGGCACCGGGATCAACATGGCGCCGTTCGTCCGTCACGAATGGGGCGAGAAGGCCACCGGGATGATGTGGCGCATCAAGGAACTCGCCGACCCGTACGGTGTCCTCGCCCCCGACGTCGTCCTCACCCGCGACGACACCATCCATCTCAAGTCCTTCAAGTCGACCCCTGACATCGAGGACGTCGCGACCCACTGCATCGAGTGCGGGTACTGCGAGGCCGTCTGCCCCAGCCGGAACGTCACGACGACGCCCCGCCAGCGCATCGTGCTGCGCAGGGAGATGGCCCGGCAGGCGGAAGGGTCCCCGCTGCTGGCCCAGTTGCAGGCGGAGTACGAGTACGACGCCATCGAGACCTGCGCTGTCGACGGCACCTGCGCGCTCCCGTGCCCCGTCCACATCAACACCGGCGCGCTGATCAAGGAATTCCGGCGGGACGAATCGACTGAGCAGCGCGAGAAGGTCGCGCTGAAGATCGCCCAGCGATGGGCGACCGTGGAGGAGTTCGCCCGTACCGCCATGGGCGCCGCCGACATGGTGCAGCGCACCGTCGGTTCGAAGGCCCTCACGGGCCTGACGGCCGGCGCGCGGCTCGCCATCAGCAACGACCTCATGCCGGCCGTCCCGGGACCGATGCCGCGCGCCGCGGTGGGCAAGCCACCGCCGACATCCCGCCATGGAGCGGCGGCCGTGTACTTCCCGGCCTGCGTCAACCGGATCTTCGGCCGCGACCCCGGAATGCCGCGGCACCCGTCCCTGCAGCACGCACTGGTCGAGGTCTCGGCACGGGCCGGCAAACCGCTGTGGATCCCCGACGACGTGGCCGGCAAGTGCTGCTCGACCCCATGGAGCAGCAAGGGTTACAGCCGCGGACACGCATGGATGGCCGCGACCACCTGCGACGCCCTGTGGTCCTGGAGCGGACACGGCACTCTTCCCGTGGTCATCGACGCCGCCTCGTGCACCAACGGCCTGCTCGACGACGTCAAGAACCACCTCGACGACGAACACCGCGACCGACTCGAGCGCATCACGCTGCTCGATGCGATCACCTGGTGCGCCGACCTGCTCCCGCACTTGACCGTCACCGGGCAGGTGGACCGGGTGGCCGTGCACCCCACCTGCTCGACGGCGCACCTGGGCCTGAGCAAGACCCTGGAAGCCATCGCCGGACAACTCGCCGCCGAAGTCCTCGTCCCGGTCGGCACCACCTGCTGCGGCACGGCCGGCGACAGAGGACTCCTCCACCCCGAACTCGTCCGATCCGCGACACGGGACGAGAAGGCCGCCCTGGACCGGACCCCCGCCGACGCCTACCTGTCGGCGAACCGCACGTGCGAGATGGGACTGCGGCACGCCACCGGCCGCCCGTACGAATCCTTCGTCTTCCTCCTGGAAGAACTGACCCGCCCCCCAGCCGACGCGCCGGGCGATGGATCCGCCGCGGATGGCCGGCCGGGCGGTGCCGGGCCGGAAGGCTGATCTTCGGGCCCGCCCGCCGTCGTGGCCTTTGTCAGGTGCCCGGCGGCGCAGGTCGCGCCAGGTGCCCCTGACCGCAGGTACCGCCCTTCGGCCCGCGAGGCCGGCAGGTCAAGGCGGGCCCCTTGAGCGCGGCGAACCTGGAGCTGCTGCGCCGGGAGATCCAGCAGGTCGCCTGCCGCCGACCGACCTCTGGCCGACACCCCCGGCCGCCTCGAACCCGACGGACGGAGTAGACGGCTGATCGCACAAGTCCGTACGCGGTGACACATGAAGAACTCGTACGCAGCTGGGAGGTTCTGAGGATGCGGGTGGCCCGCCAGTGACACTGGCGGGCCACCCGCATCCTCAGAACCTCAGCGAGCCGGAGACTTGCCACCCCTCTCATCCACTCCACCGCGGCGCTCTCCTCGCGGGGCGGCACGGCGTTGACCTCTGGACCGCGCCAGCTGAACCATTCACGCTGCATCAATGGGTGGTCCACCTGGCCACGCCAGCCCGAAACGAAGGCCAACAGGCGGGCGGCCAACACGTCCGGCTGGAACCCGCCGTCGGGTTCTGGATCCCAGGGACCGACTCCCGACGCTACGAACGGCAGACCGTGCGTGAACGGCTCCGCTCCGACGGCAGGGCGATCAGCCGACTTGAGCCGCTTCCGCAGCACGTACTTCCACCCGGTCTCAGGTGCTTCCGGGGTCCCTCGGACAACTGCTGGCCGAAGAACGGAACCGCCTCAGAGTTCAGCCGCAACAGCGCCACTCCGTCAGGCCACTTCACTCTTCAGCACATGATGAACGAGGTCAGTTGAACTCACTCCTCAAGCGTGCCTTGTAACGGCATCGCCTCCAAGCCGCCACATCTCGTAGTTCCCACATTCTGCCGTGATCTCGGCCGTCGACTGAGCCGCAGTGACGAAGTCATCTACGACCGGTGAGGTGTGAGATGCCGCCACCGCGAGGCACACCTGGTCGGGCGCCAGATCCGGGATGGGCACATAGACGACGTCCGGATGCGAGTAGAACACGGACGCCGAACGGGCCAGGAAGGAGACGCCCCGGCCGGCCGCGACATGCTCAAGCGTCTCGTCCACCCCGCGCACCGGGTACCCGGCATTGGGGAGCGGGCGCTTGGTGGGCTGCGTGCTAGGGTCACCGCGCCAGACCAGCGGTTCGCCGGCCAGGTCGGCCTCGGTGACCTCCTCCTTGCCGGCAAACCGGTGTCCGGCGGGCAGTACCGCTACCCACGGCTCGGTGTACAGCGGGGTGACGCGCAGGCCGGCCTCGTCGATGGGCAGCCGCACATAACCGACGTCGATGCGGCCGTCGAGCAGCATCGCAGCCTGCTCGTCCCCTTCGATCCGCTGCACATCCACGACCACGTCCGGGTGCCGGTCCTCGAACGCACGCGCCGCCGGAGTGACGGCAACGCCGGCCCGGAAACCGACCATCAGCCGCCGCTTGCCGCCGGCGACCGCGGCCACCCGGCGGCGGACCGCGTGGGTCGAGGCGAGCAGCGGACCGGCGTCGGCGAGCAGTTGACGGCCCGCATCTGTCAGCTCCACGCCGTGGCGATCCCTGGTGAACAGCGAGGCGCCGAGATCCTGCTCGAGCGCCCGGATCTGCCGGCTGAGCACCGGCTGTGCGATGTGGAGCTCATCGGCGGCACGGCCGAAGTGCAACTGGTCGGCCACAGCGACGAAATAGCGCAGTTTGCGCAGGTCCAGATCCATGGCGCCTCCCGGTCGGTGATGCCTCCAAGGTATCACCGCGGCGGAAAGAAGTATTGGACGCCCACTCAGGCCAATGGCAACCTGAATAGGTGCCTAATAGTCCGAGCGAATTCGGCACAAGAATTCGACATCGGATGGCCCAGGCCCAGAATGAGCACATCAGGAATTGAACGCCCCCCCACCGCGTAATTCGACGGCGTCGACGACAAAACCGTCAACAACGACAGGGTGGGCATGGCGTCCTATCCAGCTCCAGAAAGCAGGAACTCCATGAGCAGCATCAGCATTATCGGCCTGGGCAACGTGGCCCGCGCGCTGGCCGCCCGGGCGCTCGCGGGCGGCAACGCAGTCGAGATCATCGGCCGCGACCCGGCCAAGGCCAAGGAATTGGCCGCTGCGCTCGCTGGCGCCACCGTCGGGACGGCCGGCACCGCCCCGGCCGGGGACATCGTTGTCCTCGCCGTGCCGTACGCCGGCGCTGCGGCGGTGGTGAGGGAGCGCGGGGACGCACTGCGCGGCAAGATCATCGTTGACATCACCAACCCCGTAGCCTCCGACCTGCAGGGCTTCGTCGTCCCCGACGACAGTTCCGGCGCACAGGAGATCGCCAAGGCGGCTCCCGACGACGCGCATGTCATCAAGGCGTTCAACACTGTGTTCTCCCACGTTCTGGAGGCCGGCCCGGCCGGGGATCGCCCTCTGGACGTGTTCATCGCCGGCGATGACGCGCCGGCGAAGGCACGCGTGTCGGCGTTCGTGGAGAGCCTGGGGCTGCGCCCCTGGGACACGGGGGAACTGTTCATGGCGCGGGCACTGGAGAACGTCGGCCTGCTGGAACTGGGCCTCATGAACCACTCCGTCAAGCACGCCAATTTCTCCCTCGGCATCACCCTTCTCGGCTGAGCGCACCCCTTAGCCCCTACCTTTCGTGCCGTGTTGCGCCAGTTCATTTGCGGCACGAAAAGACCCTGCCTCTACTCTCACAAGGACAGTCAGATGCGCGTATTCGTCGCTGGGGGGACCGGCCATTCCGGTTCATACATCATCCCCGAGCTGATCGCCGCCGGGCACGAGGTCACCGGCCTGGCCCGGTCGGACGCTTCCGCAGCGGCCTTGTCCGCGCTCGGCGCGAAGGTGCGTCGCGGCGACCTCCAGGATCTCGACGGGCTCAAAAAGGCAGCCGCGGACTCCGACGGCGTCATCCACGTGGCCCACAGGCAGGATCTGCTTCCCTCTGGCGGGCTCGACGCCGTGGCCGCCGCGGAGCTCCCAATCATGCTCGCGTACGGCGAGGCACTCGCGGGAACCGGAAAGCCGCTGGTCACGGCGGGAAGCATCGGCTCACCCGGGCAGCACCTGGGCCGGCCGGCCACCGAGGAGGACCCGGCCCTCCCCGCCGGCGAGGAGCACGAAGGCACCCTGCGAATCCGCAACGTCGTGGAAAGGGCCGTAGTCGACCTCGCCGAGCAGGGGGTGCGGTCTTCGGTCGTGCGGATCGCCAACATCGCGCACGGCACGACCGATCATGCCGGCTTCCTCCCCACGCTGATCGCGCTCGCGAAGGAAAAGGGGTTCGTCGGCTACCCTGGCGACGGCGCGAACCTGTGGAACGCCGTGCACATCCGCGATGCCGCCACCTTGTTCCGCCTGGCGCTGGAGAAGGGGCCGGCCGGCCATTACTGGCACGCGGTCGAGGACGGGGGCATCCCGTTCCGCGACATCGCCGAGGCCATCGCCAGCCGCCTGGGCCTGCCCGCCGTGAGCGTTCCCAACGATGCCCTGATGACCCCGGGGTACTTCGGATTCCTCACGAATATCGTCACGCAGAGCTATCCGGCGTCCAACCGCATCACCCGCCGAACCCTCGGCTGGGAACCCACCCAGCCCGGCCTGCTCGCCGATCTGGACAACGGCCATTACTTCCCCGCCGGCTGACGACAGGGATCGAATCGTGACGAGCCCGGCAACCGGCAAGTTCGGCTCTTCTGAAGGAAGTTGAGTATATGACGACTGTGGGATTCATCGGCAGCGGAAGCATCGGCAGGACCATCGCGCGACTCGCGGTCGGGGCCGGGCACCTGGTGGTGCTCAGCAACTCACGCGGTCCCGAAACGCTCGTGGACACGGCCGCGGAACTGGGGCCGCGGGCGTCCGCGGCAACGAGCGAAGAGGCGGCGGCGGCCGGTGACATTGTCGTGGTCACGGTGCCGGTCAGCGCCTTCCCCAACGTGCCCGCCGCACCACTGACCGGGAAGACGGTCATCGACACCTGCAACTACGGCTCCGAGCGTGACGGGCACATCCCCGAGCTCGACAGCAAATCCCTCACCTCGAGCGAGCTGCTCCTGCGGTACGTCCCCGACGCCCTGCTCGTAAAGGCGTTCAACAACATCTTCTTCAAGCACCTGCATTCACTCGCCCGCCCGGCAGGGGCAACCGACCGCTCCTACCTGCCGATCGCCGGAGACTCCGCACCGGCGAAGGCGGCAGTGACCGAATTCATCGACTCCATCGGCTACAGCGTGGTAGACGCGGGAACGCTGGCCGACAGCTGGCGGCAGGCGACGGGCACGCCGGTGTGGGGGACGCCGTACGGGCCGTACTCGAACGAGAAGGGCCAGCCGGTCGGCGAGGACGCCATCCGTGCGGCATTGGCCACCGCCACGCGGTAACCGTCAATTAACGCGGACCGTGATGTGGTCCCGGCCGTGGCATGGCCCCGCCCGGTGGATACCGGGCGGGGCCGTGTCTCGCACGCAAAGGCGTCGAATCCAGCGAAGGGTTTGCCTCTGCGTCTCGTCGCGCGGAGTCAGGTTCGACGTCGCCAGTCCAGGTCGCGGACTGCTCCCTGGGAGGCCAACTGCCCGCGCAGATTCGTGTCAGCCTCCTCCTCAGCTGGTGGTTTGGCCCCGCACGCTGCCGTAGTGCTGAACGCATCGGGGCAGCAGCAGTCGTTCGCCGGGGCCCTCGTCACGGACGACGACATGCTCGCCGTCGTGGTTCACCTCTGCGACCAGAACTGAGCCTGCGGGATATCGCCAAAGCTGCTCGTCATCTCACCGGGAAGAAGATGGGCCGGCACCATTTCTGACGCGCCCCATAACCTTTGGCGCCCCGACTTCGGATGGCGTCGGCTTCTCGACATTCGCTCACGCGAGGTCTGCCTCGGCACGTTCGCGATCAGCTCTCCGAGCTCAAGGCCAAGAACGATCTCACGGACGAAGAGTTCCGGCGCGCCGAGGAGAAGATCCTGCGCTGACCTACGCATGCCATGCGGGACGTGACCCGCAAGCCTGCGTGCTGTGAGATCGCAGGAATCCATTCTGGGCAGCGGATGTACCGAAAGCGGGCATCTGTCTGGCTTATGGTGATTCGAGGAGTCGCGTTCACGCGCCGTGACGCACACCTGGGCTATCGGGAGGTGCGGACGGTGGGGCGATGGCGAGCACTGATCATCCTCGGTACCGCCCAGTTCCTCATGGTGCTCGACACCTCGGTCATGAACGTCTCGATCAGCCAGTTGGTCGAGGACTTCGACACCGAGGTCACTGCTATTCAGGGCGTCATCACTCTCTACACCCTGGTCATGGCGGCCTTCATGATCACCGGCGGAAAGCTGGGGGACATGCTCGGACGCCGCAGGGTGTTCGGCATCGGACTGGTCGTGTACGCCACGGGCTCCACCCTCACAGCCGTCGCCCCGACTCTGTGGCTGCTCACCCTGGGTTGGTCCGTGATCGAGGGACTCGGTGCGGCGCTGGTCCTGCCGGCGCTCGCCGCCCTGGTCGCCGGGACCTACCGGGGCCGGGACCGGGCCGTCGCCTACGGGGTCGTCGGTGGCCTGGCCGGGGCCGGCATCGCGGTGGGCCCTCTGGTCGGTGGATGGGTGACCACCTACCTCACGTGGCGGCTGGTCTTCGCGGCCGAGGTGGTGCTGGTGGTCGCCATCCTCCTGGGCATGCGCTGGATCGAGGACCGGCCTCACCGCGGACCCAGACCCCACCTCGACAAGGTCGGAGCCCTACTGTCCGCCGTCGGCCTGGCCCTGGTGGTCCTGGGCGTCCTGCAGAGCAGCGCCTGGGGATGGCTGCGTCCCCGCAACTCCCCGGTGACCGTCTTCGGTTTCTCCCCCACCTTCTTCGTCATCGCCGCCGGGGCGGTCGTACTGTGGGCGTTCCGATGGTGGGAGCGACGGCACGAGACGCGGGGGCACGAGCCCCTCGTGCGGTTCTCGGTGTTCAGCGTCCCCGCGCTGCGCGCGGGCCTTGCCGCATTGCTCAGTCAGAACCTCATCCTGCTGGGCCTGTTCTTCGTCATCCCCCTCTACCTCCAGATCGTGCAGGGTCTCAGCGCCTTCGACACCGGGCTGCGATTGCTCCCGGTGTCGATCAGCATGCTCGTGGTCTCCATGAGCGGTCCCCTGCTCGGCCGGATCGCCTCACCTCGCACAGTGGTCCGTACCGCTCTGCTGATTCTCATCGCGGCGATCCTCTGGCTGCTCGCGACCATCACCCCGTCCCTCAACGATCTCTCGTTCGCCTTGGCGATGGCCTTGCTCGGTACGGGCATGGGCCTGCTCGCCTCCCAACTCGGCAACGTCGTGCAGTCGAGCGTCGGCGAGTCGGAACGCAGCGAGGTCGGAGGCCTCCAGTACACCGCCCAAAATCTCGGCTCCTCCCTCGGGACCGCCCTGGTCGGCTCGCTCCTGATCGGGGCCCTTGTGCACGTGTTCCTCACACAGATCGAAGGCAACCCGCAGATCTCCGACGCCGCGCGTCACCAGGTCGGCATCACCGTTGAGGGGGGCGTCAGCTTCGTCGGCACCGATCAGGTGCGAACCGCCGCGGAGCGCGCGGGTCTGGAGAAGCCCGAGGTCGATGCCCTCGTGGACGAGTATGCCGAAGCACAGCTCGCCGGCCTGAAAGCCGCCGTTCTCGCCACCGCCGCCATTACCCTCGCCAGCTTCCCCTCCACCCGGCACCTGCCGACGAATCGGCTCCGAAAGCCCTCGGCTGCCTGAGGAACAAGGCCGTTGGTCCATGGCCGGACCCAAGATGCTTTGCGCTCCACACCACGGGATCGCAGTCGCTGGACCCCAGCCCGGCGACGGAGAGCGAGCCGGCTTGGCGCGTCCCGCCGCCTGCGGCTCGTACGCGGACGTCAGTCATCGTTGCCGGGACGGTAGCGGCTGCGCGGTGGTGGCGTGCCGGGCAGTGCGTCCTTGCGCCGTGGGGCGATGGCGCGTTCGGCGAGGTGCCGGGTGACCACCTGGGCCAGGATCCCCATGGCGGCTTGGGCCTCCAGGTGGTCAAGGGCGTCCACGCCGTCGCCCACCAGTGGGCTGTCGGTGGACATGGTGGTCCAGCCCGTTCCGTCGACAGCGAGGCTCACCGTGACGGTCTCGCCCGTCGGCACGGTCACCGTGAGCGTCACGGCGTCGGCGACGGCGTTCCGGCCGGAGTGCAGGATCGCGCGGCGCCGGAAGTCGGCTGAGGCCGCGAGGTCTTGAGGAGTGGCGAGCTCGGCCAGCGCGCGGTGGGCCTGATGGGACAGCTCCTGCCCCTGCCCGGCGAGGTCGGGCAAGGTGTCCTTCGGGTCCCAGCCCGGCCCCTGGTCCGCCGGCGGGTTCATCGCATCGGCGACGCCCTCCAAGGCCCGGGACGCGGCTCGGGCGGCACGCGTCAGCGGGTCGTCCGGAGCGTGGGCCCAGGCGGGCAGGGTCGCGGCGTCCGCCACGCGCGCGACCGCGCGGACGGATTCCGCGTTGAGCGGCGTGCCCTGACCCGTCAGCGGCCCGCTGGCGCCCTCGTCTCGTTTGCTCACGTCGATCCCCCGTGCGGTGAGGTCGGCGTAGACGGTGTCGCGTGAGACCCGGGCCGCCCGGGACAACTCGGCGACACTCCTGGTGCCCGTACGCCAAGCGCCGGCCATGAGATCGGCCCGGTCGGATGACAGCCGTTCCCTGCGGTCGGCCCAGCCGATGAGCGCGGACAGGGCCGTGATGCGTTCGGGTTCGGTGGACGTGGTCATGCGCTCAGACTATGTCGACTCACTCGACATGTCGAGTGAGTCGACATGATCGCAAGGCCTGGTGGTGCAGGGGGTAAATCCAGAGGAGCGGACGGCCGCGCGCTGCTACGGTCGGGCGCCATGAGCTGGCTCCCCGATGACTTCGTCCATCCCGTCCTGGTACCGCTGCCGGGCAGTGGTCATCACCTGCGGCCGATCCGGGAGGTGGACACCCCGCTCGACTATCCGGCTGTGATGGGTTCGCGCGAGCGGCTGTGGGCCATCTTCGGCCCAGCCTGGGGCTGGCCCGGGGCCACCATGACCTACGAGGCCGACCGAGCCGACCTGTTGCGGCACGAGAAGGAGATCGCCGCACACCAGTCCTTCAACTACGCGCTGTTCGACGCGGCGGAGACAGCTCTGCTCGGCTGCGTCTACATCGACCCACCGGAGAGGGCCGGCGCGGACGGCGAGATCTCCTGGTGGGTGGTGGACGAGCTGGTGGGCAGCAAGGTCGAGCAGGCCCTCGACGAGCTGGTGCCGCAGTGGATCGCCGCCGACTGGCCGTTCGAGCAGCCGCGCTTCCTCGGCCGCGAGATCTCCTGGTCGGACTGGCTCGCCCTGCCGGAGCACCCCGACGCGTAAGTAGCTTTTGGCGTAAAGCTCTGGGGACTTGGTGCCCGAGCGGTCGTTTCGATCGGGTGGTCGTCGGGTGCTCGGCGGGTGCGAGGAGGCCCCTGAACAGCTCGCTGGTGTCGAATCACCGAGCGTCAGGAGGCCCTGGCGTCGCCGTCTTGCGCACCGATGCCCGTGCAGTCCACCGCCGGTACTCGGGAGTGCGACTGTCCGGCTCACCGGTTCGGAAACGCTGCCGACGGTCGCCCGGGCCCGACGAGGCACCTTCTCTGCGGCGCCCGTGCCAATCCGGCGCAACTGGTGAAGCGAAGGGGCTCAGCGCAGTTGCTCGGCCAGTCCGACGATGATGCCCTCCGGGCCGCGGAGGTAGCAGAGCAGATAGCTGTCCTCGAACCGGGCGATCTCGCCGACGAGTTCGGCGCCGTGAGGGCGCAGGCGGGCCACGGTGTCCTCGATGTCGTCGACGGCGAACATGACGCGGTGCGTGCCCAGGATGTTGTGCGGCCGGTTGCGCGTTCCGGCGCTGATCGCCGCGGGGCTGCGGTACTTCGCCAGCTCGAGCCGGCTGTGACCGTCCGGGGTCCGGACCATCGCGATGTCACAGTGGACGCCGTCGAGGCCGGTGCACTGGTCGGCGAAGGGGCCCGCGACCTCAGCCCTGCCCTCCAGCTCCATACCGAGTTCCACGAAGAACGCGATGGCGGCATCCAGGTCCTCGACGACGATGCCGACGTTGTCCATCCGCTGAATCGCCATGCTGGTTTCTCCTTCGTCGTCGTACGGCCGGTGGTGGCCGCTGATGTTCCTGGGACGGAGCCGTTGGCACGTTCTCGACATCCGCAGACCGCCGAACTCCGTAAAGTCTGGATCGCGCCCCGGATGAGATGCATCCCGATGTACCGACCCGCCGCCAGCACGATGAGAATGGCGCCCGTGAAGTCCCACGCCGTGGTTGCCGCGCTGTGCGAGGTATGGATCAGAGCAAGCATGCTCAGTCGACTCGGCAGGAGGGGCCGGCACAGTGCATGTTGGCGCCCTCCTGTCGCCTCGGGTCGACAGCGCCGATCCATCGCGCTTGGCGTCCGTGGAGCACCGGGTCAGGCGGGATGCGCCGACGATTGCGCCAGGCGCTTCCGGCTCGTTCGTGCCCTTGTGCCCTCGTGCCCTCGTGACCCCGGACATCCCGGTCACGGGGCCGGCCCGTGTCCTGCGCGGCGCGGGCGCGGGACGTTGCCTACCGGGAGCATGCGTGCCCCTGTCCTGGAGACGCCGTGGCGTTCAGGCGTTCGGCGGCGGATGTAGGTTGGTCCGGCGCCGAGCCCATCGGCCGCACCACCGCCGGAAAGCCGGCCGCTCATCCGCCAGCCTGGGGGGAAACCAGCTTGCGTACCCGCCGTATCGCCGTGGCGATGGTTCTGTCCATCACACTCGGCTGCCTTTCGCTTCTCGGCGCCACGACGACACCGGCAGCCGCCGACAGCGTGCAGGCCCTGGCCGTGCCTTCCTTCGCCCGTATGGTTGTGGACGGCGTCCGCAAGCATGTCTTCATCAGCAGCAAGTCCGGCAACGAAGTCCTGGTCACCGACTACGACGGTACCGAGGTCGGCACCCTCACCGGTGAGGACGGCGCGTACGGCCTGGCGCTGGCCGCCGACTCGTCCACCCTGTACGTCGCCCTGTCGTCCGCGCACGCGATCGCGGCCGTCGACACCGCGACTCTCACCGAGACCGCCCGCTATGACACCGGCGCCGCGGCCCCGGTGTTCCTGGCGCTGGCCGGCGGCACGTTGTACTTCGGCTACGACAGCAACAGTGCCGGCAATCTGGGGTCCGTGGACATCGGCTCGGCGACCCCGACCGCCACTTTGGGCCTCGCCACCGGCGACTGGTCCGGCGCGCCACTGCTAGCCGCCTCGCCGACCGACCAGGACCTGCTGATCGCCGCAGAGTCGGGCGGCCAGCCGCCCACCCTGCGGGCCTATGATCTCTCCTCCGGGACCCCGTCCGTGACTGTCGCCCGCCGCATCAAGGACTCGGGCGTTTCGCGCGACCTGGCCATCTCCGCCGACGGTACGCAGGTGGTCACGGCCGGGGAGGCGTACAAGACCTCCGACCTGACCGACGACGGACAGTACGCCAACGGCCCCGCGTGGGCGGTGGCCGTGGCCCCTGACGGCACCATCGCGGCGGGCCTGTACGCGGGGTACAGCCCCGACGTCTACCTCTTCCACCCGGGCATCGGCACGCAAAGCCCCCTCCGCAACTACGACTTCGGCGTCCTCGGCAACCCGGGTACCGCCACCGCGATGGCCCCGGCGGGCCTTGCCTGGGCACCGGACGGCAGCCGGCTTTTCGCGGTCACGGTGGACGTCTACGGCGCCGACCCGACGCTGCGTATCCTGGAGAGCGCCGACAAGTTCGACACCGCGCTCACCGTCAACGCCCCGGCCACCGCCCCTCGCGTCCAGCCGCTCACCCTCACCGGGAGGGTGACCTCGACCAGGTCCCTTCCCGCCGACGGCACCGTCTCGGTGATCCGCAGGGACACCGTCCACCCCGGCGGCAGGCCCATCGGCACCGCCACCATCGCCGCCGGCGGCGCTTACAGCTTCACCGACACTCCCCAGGCCGGCGGCAAGGTCACCTATACCGTCGCGTACCTCGGGGACGACGCGCACACGGGGAGCCGTACCAACGCCGTCGTCCAGGTCTCCCGCACGACCTCCTCGGTGAGCGTCAGGACCGACCACGCCACCTACGGCTGGGGCACCGCCGCCAAGGTCACCGCCCATCTCGGCGCGACCGGCACGAGCCGGGTGCTGTCGGTGTACGCCACGCCGGCCGGCGGCAGCAGGACACTGATCAAGTCCGGCAGGGTGAACGCCTCCGGAAACCTGACGGTCGACTACCCGCTGAAGCGGAACACCACGTTCACCGCCTCGTTCGACGGTGACGACGTCGCGGCGCCCAAAGCGGCGACGTCGAGAGTCGGCACCACGGTGAAGCTCGGCGAGGCGACCACTCATCACTACAGGACCGAGAAGCTCAGCGGTCAGACCTACTACGTCTTCCACAAGGCCACGAACGCGCTGCTGGGCACCACCATGACGGCCGCTACCGGCCGCAAGGCGTTCTACCAGGTCGAGTTCTACCACCAGGGCGCCTGGCACGACACGGGCACGCGGTACGTCAAGCTCTCCGCGGCCGGCAAGGTCACCGTCACCTACGGCGGCGACCACGCCCGGAAGGTCGGCTACAAGCTGCGTTGGCGCTCCTCGTACATCATGGGCGCGGCCAACTCGGGCGACAGTCTGAACACCACGTCCCGCGGCGCGTGGAAGTACTTCACCTTCACCAAGTAGCCGACGAACGCGGCCCGGCCCCGGGCTACCTGCCAGGCGCGGAGCAGACCGTCGTGGTGCCCGGCGCCGCCCATACCGGGCGGGCACGCCGGTCGTTCGAGTGGGCGAGGGTGAACTGCGCGGCGGCTAGATGAAGGATCTCCAGCGCGGCCCACTCGGGGCCGGCGGGGTTCCGCGTGGCCGCGCTCGGGGACGGCAGCGCAGGGCCTGCGTCGTGGCGGACTCGCCGCAGTCCGGGCTGTGATGCCGTGAGAGTCAAGCGGCGACCTGCGTCGGAGCCTTGGGCTTCTTGGGCGTACGAGTGGCCATGTAGAGGGCCACGCCCCAGCCGATGATCGACGAACCGAGGAATACGTTGATGATGAGGATCAGCCACCGGTCCTTTGCTCCACGCGCAAACGCCATGTACGACGGCGCCATGTAGAGCACGACAACAGCGAGTATGAGCACGAACTCCAGCAGGTTCTTCACGGTACCCCCAGGGTTGATCTTCAACGACTCGCCGTATGCTACGCCGCTCCCCGAGGATGCCGGCGGCCTCTCACCGGGCGAAGTAGCTGTGGACGGTGTGGTTTGGTGGGAAAGCGCGGGGCATGTGGTGCCACGTGATGCCGCCCCGGTCGACGTGAAGGATGGCGTTGATCAGGGTGCGCGGGTCGCGGGCGGGTTTGCGGATGCCGGCGCGGGCCTGGCGCCAGGATTCCAGAGTGGTTGGGCAGGGTCGTGAGGGCCACATGGTGCCTGGGCACGTGACGCCGGTCGGCCGAGGCGGGGCGCGCATGCCGAGGTGTTCGGTGCAGGCACGTGGGTGGGTAACGCCGACTCGCGTGGGCCGACCTCGTCGCTGTCCGGGTTACAGGCGCAGCAGGGCCAAGGGCGGGCTGGTGGGCTCGGGGGAGCCGTCATGGGGTTCGACGGTGATGCCGATGGCTTGGGCTCCTCGGAGGCTGCCGCTCAGCAGAACGGACCCGGGCGCCTTCTGCGGAGTGAGGAGGCCGGCTGGTCGCATGACCTCGTCTTGGGCGTACCAGAGCTGGTAGACCTGCCCGTTGGACAGCGCGGGCAGACCGGAGCAGAAGAAGGCGGTCTCGCCGCGGTCCGGGGACGCCACCACCGTGGCCGTGCCGCCGCCGCTGAGCGTGGCGGTGCGAATGACGGCCCGTGGGTCCGCCAGCACCGCGGCCAGGGAGGCCGTGTGCTGTTCGGCCCGGACGGCGCGGGCATGTTGCGCGTCGGCCGCGTGCCAGGAGGACAGGGCCGTGCCGCCGAGGATCGCGGAAGCGGCCACGCAGGCTGCCGCGGCGAGGTAGGGCATGCGCTGACGCCCCGGCCGACTGCGGTGCTGCCTCAGGCGCAACGCCCGGGCGTCGACGGTCGTCCACGGGGGAAGCTGCCTCACGGTGGGCAGGGCCGCCAGGACGCGGGCGTGCAGGGAGCGCGGTGGGATCTCGGCGACGGCCAAGGCCAGACGTGCCGCCGTTTCACGGAACTCCCGGACTTCAGTGGTGCAGGCGTCGCAATGCCGCAGGTGCGCCCGGAACTCACGCTCCTGCCGCTCGGGCAGGGCGCTGAGGGCGTAGGCGCCGGTCCGCGTGTGCAGGTCGCTGGTGGTCATGCGGTCACCCCCAGGCAGTCACGAAGGCGGATCAGGCCGTCACACAGGCGGGTTTTCACCGTTCCCAGGGGTGCCCGTAGCAGGTGTGCGGTCTCCTGGAGGGTGTATCCGCGGTAGTAGGCCATGGTCACCGACTGCCGCTGGAGATCGGTGAGTTGGTCCAGACAGCGCCTGACCTGCTGGCGTTCCAGACGTCGTTCGACGTGTTCGGCGACGACGTCGAACGGCGTCTCATGATCGCGTACGGCAGCCTTGTGGTCCCGTTCCACGGTCTTCTGGACCGAGCGGATCCGGTCGACGGCCCGGCGGTGGGCGAGCATCATGACCCACGCCATGGCGCTGCCTTTGCCGGGGTCGTAGCGCGACGCGGAGCGCCAGACCTCGATGAGGACCTCCTGGGCGACCTCCTCGGACTGCGCGGCATCGCGCAGCAGCGAACGGACCAGGCCCAGGACGGCCCCCGCGGTGGCGGTGTAGAGGGTCTCGAAGGCTTCATGATCACCGTTCGCGATGCGGTCCAGCAGCTTCTCCAGGGCTCCCTGACCGGGGGCTGCCGCGTCCTCACCGTGTGCCGCGACATGCATGACGACCTCCAAACGTGCGACGGACTCTTTGGGATGGGGCAGGTGATCCCGTGACGCGACGTGACCTGCCCGGGCCCGCCCCGAAGCGGGCCCGGACAGGGCTTCGACTACTTCGGCATGAGGACGGTGTCGACGATGTAGACGGTGGCGTTGGAGGTGGTGACGTTGCCGCAGACCACGTGGGAGGAGTCGTTGACCGTGTAGTCCTCGCCGGAGCCGGCCGTGGTGAGCTTGCCCTTCTCCAGCGTGGCGAAGGAGCCGTTCTCCAGTTGCGCCGGCGTCAGACGCTGCCCCACCACGTGGTAGGTGAGGATCTTGGTCAGGGTGGCCTTGTCGTTCAGCACCTTGTCGAGGTCGGCCTTCGGGATCTTCGCGAAGGCGTCGTTCGTGGGGGCGAACACCGTGATGTTCTGGGCGCTGTTGAGGGTGTCCACCAGGCCGGCCTTCTTCACCGCGGCCACCAGCGTGGACAGGGCCGGGTTGTTCGACGCCGCTGTCGCCACCGGGTCCTGGGCCATCCCGTCGAAGCTGCCGGCACCGTCCTTCGGTACCGCCGAACACGCCGCACCGAACGGCTTGTCCATCGCCATGGCATCCCCGGGGTCCTGGCCCGCGGAACCGCTGCCGGCCGGGCTGGACGCCGCCGTCGTGGACGAGGCGTCGGAATCCTTGTCCTTGCTGTCGCCGCCGCACGCGGTCAGCGCGAGGGGCAGGACCGCGGCAGCGGACACCGCGAGGGCGACACGGCGGAAGCGCAGGGTGTTCATCTGGGAATCTCCTTGATTGTTCTGAGAGGGAAGGCGGGCTCCGGGAGCCACCGCCTCGTGGTGCACGGCTTATGGGGTGGCGACGGTGAGCGGCATCAGTCCACGGTGATCACCACCGAGTGCCGGCCGGTCGCGCCGTCGGGGATGGTCCGGGCACGCAGGGCGGTCTGCACGGCTCCCGTGCCGTCGGTGGCCCGCGTGGTCAGGGTGTGCGGCCCGGGGGCGGCCTCCCAGGACAGGGACCACTGCCGCCAGGTGTCGGTGGTGGCCTGGGAGGCGAGGTCGGCGTCCCGCCATGGGCCGTCGTCGACGCGCATCTCGACGCGCTCGATGCCCCGGTGCTGCGCCCATGCGACGCCCGCGACGACGACGGTCCCCGCTGCGGGGCGGGCGAACGGCTTGGGCGTGTCGATGCGGGACTGCGTCTTGATCGGGGCGCGGCGTGCCCACTTCCGCTTCACCCAGTACGGGTCGTAGGCGTCGAAGGTGGTCAGCTCGAGGTCCTCGATCCACTTGCAGGCCGAGACGTAGCCGTACAGGCCGGGGACGACCATGCGGACCGGGAAGCCGTGCTCCAACGGCAGGGGCTCGCCGTTCATGCCGACCGCGAGCAGCGCGTCGCGCCCGTCCATGACCTCCTCGACGGGTGTCCCGATCGTCATGCCGTCCACGGAGCGGGAGACGAGCTGGTCCGCCGGGCCGTCCTGGGAGGGCGGCCGTACGCCGGCCTCGCGCAGCAGGTCGGCGAGGCGCACGCCCAGCCAGCGGGCGTTCCCCGCGTACGGGCCGCCGACCTCGTTGGAGACGCAGGTCAAGGTGATGTCCCGCTCGACCAGTTCACGGCGCAGCAGGTCCTGGAAGCCGAGGTCCAGCGGGCGGGTGACACCGCGTCCGTGGACGCGCAGCCGCCACCGTGTCGCGTCGATCGCCGGGACCACCAGAGCGGTGTCCACCCGGTAGAAGTCGGCGGTGGGCGTGACGAAGGGGCTGATCCCGGGCACCCGCAGGGCGGCACCGCGCGGCAGCGGTCGCGCGGGGGACCCCGGCAGCGGCAGCCGGACGGCCGCGCGGGATGCCACCGCCTGATCACCGGCGGAGGAGGCGAGCGCACGTCCCAATGCGCCGGCCGTTGCGGACGATGCGGCAGCCGAGGCGGCGGCCAGCAGGAAGCGGCGGCGGTCGCGGACCGAAGCCGATTCGGATTCGGCGACGGGCCCGCCGACCCAGGTCAGGCGCCCGACCAGGATCCACAGCAGGGCCGCGCCGACCAGCGCGCCCGCCAGGGACGGCAGCGCGTCGAGGACCCCGGCGGAGTCCGGCCTGCTCAGCGCCGCCGTCGCCCCCACCACACCGAAGGCGAGCACTCCGGCCGCCCCGGTGCGCCGGTGCCGCAGGGCCAGTTGACCCAGCCCGACGGCCAGCAGACCGAGCACGACGAGAATGCCGAGTTGCAGCACCAACTTGTCGTTCGTGCCGAACGCACGGATCGCCCAGTCCTTCACGGCCGCCGGTGTCCGGTCGATCGCCGCACCGCCCACCACGACCACCGGGCCGGCCTGCGGGCGCAGCGCCCCCGCCGCCAACTCCGCTGCCGCCAGGGCGGCGCCGGCGGCGAGCAGTCCGGACAGCGCGCCCAGGGCGCTGCGTGTCAGTTGCCGCGTGCTCAAGATCCTCACACCGGTCATTCGTCGCGCTCCCGGTGCGGGATTGGTGGCTCACCCGAACGAGTGGCTGGGGCCGGATCGGCGCATACGACTTCACTGGTGGGGCATACGCGAGCGCCTGCGATCCACGGGCGGGGGAGCGCAGGCGTGCCCAGGAGGCCGTGGCGAACGGCCGGTTGCGGGCCTCAGGGGGGGGCGTTCGACAGCCCTGGTCTACTCCAAGAGCCGTGAGTGCCGCCGTGCACACGGGCGTTGCCGTACTCCGGTTCGACGGGCCGAGCACCGTGACGGTAGTGCCGCACAGGTCGACAGGAGCCCGCTGCGGCACCGCGCACGCCGCCGTCCGCGGGCCGATTCTGGACGTCCGCGCGCATCCCCTTGCGCAATGGTCAAGAATCGTTGACCATTGCTCGCATGCCTACCGACGATCTACCCGAGACGTTCCACGTCACCACTGACGAGCAGTTGCGCGCCGTCTCCAATCTCACGCGTCACCGGATCATGGCCGTCCTCCGCTTCGAGCCCGCGACGATCACGCAGATCGCCGAGCGAGTGGGCCTGGCGAAGGGGAGTTCCAGCTACCACGTACGGCTCCTGGAGCGGGCCGGCCTGGTGAAGGTGGTACGGACGCGGAAGGTCCGGGGGGTCACCGAGCGGTACTACGCGATGGCCGCACGCTCGATCGAGCTGCCGGACCCGGGCGAGGGAGGGCCGGACGTGCTGATGCGGCACGCGGTGGCGGACCTGGAGGCGGCGCCGGCGGATGCCGAACGGCATGTGCGGATGGCGCATCTTCGGCTCACCGAGGAGCAGTTCGCGGAACTGGGGGCGCGGCTGCAGGCACTGGCGGACGAGTACCGGGAGCTGTCCGATCCGTCGCTGCCGGATGCGTCACTCGTCTTCGCACTGTTCCACCCGGCGTCGCGCGAGCGGGCCGAAGGGGGTGCCAAGTGACGTCGGGCCTCCGGAAGTTGCCGTCCGGCTTCGGACGGCTGTGGACCGCACAGACGGTGTCCTCGCTCGGTGACGGGGTCACGCATGCCGCACTGCCGCTGCTCGCCTTGACGTTGACGCGCGATCCGATGGCCCTCGCCGTCGTCACGGCCGCCGGAACGTTACCGTGGCTGCTCTTCGGGGTGCTCGGCGGTGCACTGGTGGACCGCTGGGACCGCCGGCGCACGATGTGGGTCACGGACGCGGCGCGTGCGGTGCTCCTCGCCGTACCGGCGGCAGCGGCAGCGCTCGACGTGCTGAGCATTCCCCTGCTCGCGGCCGTCGCCTTCCTCCTCGGCCTCGGCGGACTCTTCTTCGACACGGCCGCCACGGCCTACCTGCCGGATCTGCTCGGCCGCGACCCCGCGTCCCTGGAGCGCGCCAACTCCCGCCTGCGCGGCACCCAGACCGCCGCGTCCGGCTTCGCCGGGCCACCCGCGGGCAGTGCCCTGCTCGCGCTCGGGCGGGCTGTCCCGCTGCTCGCCGACGCGGTCTCGTTCGCGCTCTCCGCACTGCTCGTACGGTCACTGCCGGCCGCACCCCGGCCCGCACCGCAGGCCCGTGAGTCGCTGCTGCGGCAGGCGCGGGCGGGTGCCTCGTACGTATTCAGGGATCGGCTGCTGCTCGGGCTCGCGCTGCGTCCGGCGGTCGGGAACATCGCCTTCCTCGCCGTGGAGACCGTACTCGCCCTCTTCGCGCACGACCGCCTCGGCATCGACACCTACGGCTTCGGCCTGCTCCTCACGGCGGAGGCCACCGGCGGTCTGCTCGGCGCGGGCATCGCCTCCTTCCTCGGCCGGCGACTCGGCACCGGCGCCGCGCTGACCTGCACGGCGGCAGTCGAGGGACTCGCCATCGCGGGCCTGGCCGCCGCCCCGAACCCGTACGTCGCCGGCCTCGCGCTCGCCGTATGCGGAGCGGGCATGGGCGCCAGGATGGTGCTCGCGCCCTCCCTCCGACAGGCGATCGTCCCCGCCCACCTCATGGGCCGGGTCGCCTCCACCTCCCGCATGCTCGCCATGTGCGCCGCCCCGTTCGGCGCCTTCCTCGGCGGCTGGCTGGCCACCACCTACGACGTACGCACCCCGCTCTACACCGCCGCCGGCCTCCTCCTCACCATGACCGCCATCACCGCGACCATGACCAGCAACCGCCGGGTCGAGGCGGCGCTGCGCGCCGCCGCCCCCGTCGATGAACCAGATCACCCGGAATCCAGGGACTCCGTTCCCGAGCGGGCGCTTTAGGGCTCCGCGAGGTCGTCGAGCCACTGCCGAGACCGGCCCGGCGTTTCCCCGCCCCGGCGCTGGAGCGCCAGGCGCCCGCCTGCTCGGCAGACGTACGTGAACGCCTCCGGACCGATCGGCGCGGTCCGGGGGCGTCGCGGAACGAGCGGGAGCCCTGCGAGGTGGGTCAGTCGGCGTGCGGCTCCGCGGGGCGCAGGTGTGCCGTCCACTTCTCCTCGATGCGGCCGAACTTCCAGACCAGCAGGGCCACGAGCCACGTGGCGAAGAAGAGCCCGACGATGACGAAGCCGATGATGTTCAGGTCGAGACCGGCGATCCAGTCCCAGAACACGCCGTGCAGGCCGGCCTTGTCGGCGATGAGCCCGAGCAGTTCGACGCTGCCGATGATGAGGGCGACGGCGACGGACAGGCCGGTGATGGTGAGGTTGTAGTAGACCTTCCGGACGGGCTTGGAGAAGGCCCATTCGTAGGCGAAGTTCATGAACGAGCCGTCGACGGTGTCCAGGAGCGACATGCCGGCCGCGAAGAGCACGGGCAGGCACAGGATCGCGTACCAGGGCAGCCCGGACGCGGCTCCGGAGCCGGCGAGGACCAGCAGGGCGATCTCGGTGGCGGTGTCGAAGCCCAGCCCGAAGAGCAGGCCGAGCGGGTACATCTGCCAGGGCTTGGTGATGGACTTCATCAGCCGCCCGAGGATCCGGTTCATGAAGCCGCGGTTGTTCAGCTGCTCCTCCAGCGCGGCCTCGTCGAAGTGGCCGGACCGCATCCGCCGGAAGACCTTCCAGATCCCGGCCAGGATCAGCAGGTTGATGAAGGCGATGACGTACAGGAACGTGCCGGAGACGGTCGTGCCGATCCAGCCGGTGACGTCGTGGAGCTGAGAGTCGTCGTTCTCCACGGGCCCCGCGAGCGCCTTTACGCCCAGTGACAGCAGGAAGGCCAGCCCGAAGACGATGGAGGAGTGCCCGAGGGAGAACCAGAAGCCGACCGACAGCGGCCGCTGCCCCTCGCCCATCAGCTTGCGCGTGGTGTTGTCGATCGCGGCGATGTGGTCGGCGTCGAAGGCGTGCCGCATGCCCAGGGTGTACGCGGTCACCCCGATGCCGACCCCGAAGCTCTTCGCGCCGAGGCTGTAGTGCTCCGGCGCGACGATCGCCACGAGCGTGAACCAGCCGATCACGTGCAGGCCGACGACGAAGGCCACCATGCCGCCGACGCCTGCCCACTCCCAGGCGCTGAGCGCATGGCGGACGCGGTGGAGCAGGGACGGGGCTCCCGTTGCGACGGGCGGAGCGGTGGACATGAGCGCCTCGTGTCTCTGTACATGCCTGCTGACATGCCAACTTAGGCGCCACTGAGAACTATCTGCAATCTCTTTGCAGTTAACAACCGACGCTCATAAGGCAATGAAGTGGTCAAGGGGTCGCCGGCCCACCAGTCCCCGGGTCGCCCGGGAGGACGCCCTCACCCCCTCTGGGCTTTGTCGGCCTGGAGAAGGCCTTCGCCTTCCACCTCTCCGGCCACGTCCTGCTCGGTCTTCTGGCAGAACCCCTCCCCGTACGGCGGCGACCGCCCCGGCGAGGCGCTGGCCGAGGCCATCGACGAGCACCCCGGCGGCTCCGGTTGGGGTGTCCCGGCCTGGGAACCGCGAGGCAACCGGCTGATCGTCGAGCAGGTCTACGACCACCACGGCAACGTCGGCCGGGGCACCACCGGCTGCTGGTCTTCGACACCTGGGAGCACGCCTACCACCTGCAGTACAAGAACGTCCGCCCCGACTACGCCACCAAGCTCTGGGACCTCGTCGACTGGAACGACGTCACCGCCCGCTTCGAGGCGGCGAAGGCCGCGGCCGGGGCCTCACGCCGCGGCGTGATCGGCCCCGTCCGTCGCGGGTGGGGCCGATCACGGCCGGGTCTGTCCGAGCCGGGCTAGACGTGACCGGACCTGCCGGTCGGGTTCCCGGCGGCCGCGAGGTGTGCGGGCCGCCGGACCAGGACCGGGTGCCGCACCACGGCGTCGAAGAAATAGCCCTGCGTGTTGAACTCGGCCTCGTCCGGCTGGGTACGCCCTGCGGTGTCCGTGGCGCGTGCCAGCAGCGTGGTCGGGCCCTCCGCGCGCGGCAGCCAGGGCACGCTCCAGCGCACCCAGCCGTCCCGGCGTGGGGTGTCGCGCAACCGGGCGCGCCGCCAGCCGGCACCGCCGTCGGTACTGACCTCCACCTTGCGTATCGCCCCGGCTCCGGACCAGGACCGGCCGTGCAGGATGTGATGCACGCCTGCGGCGAAGACCGCTTCGCCGGGAAGTTCGAAGGCACTCTTGATCGTCTGCCGGGTGAGCGGTGCGCTGCCGCCTTCGGGGAATCCGGGACCGAACAGCCGGTAGAAGTCGGTGTTCCACGGTGAGTACAGCGGTTGCGCGGCGACCTCGATGTCGCCGACCCACTTGACCGAGGAGATTCCGACCCACGAGGGGACCAGCACCCGCACCGGGTGACCATGGTCGGCCGGCAAGGGGTCGCCGTTCATCTCGTAGGCCAGGATCACGTCGTCAAGGGCTTTGGCCACCGGAAGGGGCCGCCGGACGTGGCCCAGGCTGATGCCGCCGGTGACGTACTCGTCGTCCAGACCGCGCGGCATGACGTCCACCGCGTGCCGGAGGATCCCCGCCTGCCGCAACACGTCCGCCAGCCGCACGCCGCGCCAGCGCGCAACTCCGACGGCGCCGAGGGTCCATGCGGTGCCGGTGACGCTCTGGCCCTGCTGCGAGGTGTAGAAGCTCCGCCCGTTTCCCGCGCATTCGACGAAGGCGGTGTGCGTCACGCGAGGCAGCGCGCGCAGGTCGTCGAGTCCGAACTCGACCGCCTGATCGATGCCGGGACCTCCGCGCAGTCCGCTGCCCCAGACCTTCAGCCGCCAGGGACCGGCGTCGATGACGGGGGTGGAGGTGTGGTTGCGGACGAAGAAGCGCTCGGCCGGGGTGAGATACCCGGTGGCGCGCAGTGCTCCCCATTTGGTCTCGGCGTTGGTGCCGCGGACGGTGAACCACTCGTCGGGCAGGGGCTTGACGATGCCCGCGGCGGTCGCTGCGGCGGCCCTCGCCGGTCTGGGGAGGGCGAGTGCCGCGGTGCCGGCGGCGAGCAGGGAGAGCACCTGGCGGCGGGACATCCCGTCGCCACGAGCCCGTCCGGCAAGCCATTGGCGCAGCCGTAAGCGGTCGTAGGAGGGCTCATCCACGGGAGCGGAGGTGTGCTGTGCACGGGTCATGGCAGTCCTGCTTCCTGGGCGGGAACGGCTGAGGACGTGCAAGGCGCGCATGAAAGCGGCGGGGGAGCCGAAAGGTCAGTGAACCGGGGCGAGGGGGCCGGGGCCCGGGGTGTTCAGCGACAACAGCGGCGCGGCGCGGGAACACGCGGCATGCCGGCCCGTACAGCCGCTACGGCTGCGCTGTTGAGGTTCACGCGCTCATCGTAGGGCTCGCCCTACGCGGCGTCAGCTCCACCCGGGACTTTCCCGATGCGGTGGGGGCTTCGGGAGGCGGAACGCCGTAGACGGATAGGGGCAGAAGCGCTCATTCGCGCCGCGCAGCCGGTGTCCGGCGACGGCCGACCTGGATTCCGGAGAGGGCTGATGCGCGGTGGTGCCGGACGCGAAGCGTGGTGGCCGCGGGGAGGGGGACGTGGGCCTTCGCGGTTGTCCTGCGCCGCCTGCCCACGGTCCGGACAGCGGTCGTCCCCCTTTGAGGAGGCGGTTGGAGCGGGCCGGGGCCGACGGCGGGCACGGGGACCGGGGGCACACGATCTCGTTTTCCCAGGTGCTGATACCGGGGGCGATGATCTTTGAAGGGGGCTGTAATGACGTGGTCTGCGGGACTGCTCGGATGTGTGTGCCGTCTGACCGTTCCACTGAAGGTGTCGGCCTCCGGTCCGGCACAGTGGGCGTGCCGGACCGGAGGCAGTTCCTGTCCCGTGCTCTGTCGTGACGTCAGTCGGTGGGGCGCCGCAGGTAGAGCCCGAACGCTACGTCGTAGAAGAGGAACGCGAGCAGTGTGATGCCCAGCAGGGGCAGGGCCCAGCCGAGGGCGGCGACGGCGGGGACGCCGATGATCAGTACGGGCACGGGGAGCTGCCGCCACGCCCCTCGTACGGGAGCCCTGCCGAATGCCGCCATGCGGTCGCCGCGAGTGGGGCGGCGCTGCCACCACATGCGGTAGCCCCACACGATGACGGAGATCAGGCCGACCGCGATCAGCGCCAGCAGGATCTGGTTGACGATGCCGAAGAGCAGCCCCATGTGGCCCTGGACGCCGAGTTTGCTGACCTTGGCCGGCACCGGGTAGTCGGCCCACCGGCTCTCCGAGGTGACCTCGCCCTTGGCGGCGTCGACGGCGACCTGGTCGTAGTGGACCGGCCAGAGGTCGTCGTCCTGGGCCGCGGTCCAGGCGCTCGTCGTGTCGGCGGGCGGCGTCAGCTCCACCCGGCCGCCCAACCCGGCCTCGCGGGCGACCGTGAGGACCGCGTCGAAGTCGGCTGGGTCCGCCGACGCCGTGCCGTGGCCGGTGCCGTGTCCAGCGTGTTCCGCGTGCTCGCCCGCCGCCGCCTCGGCTCCACCGGGCAGGGCGGTGACCAGTTCGGGCGCGTGCCCCTTGGCCGCGTCCAGGAGTTCTCCGAACCGGGCACCGGCGTAGTGGGACCAGGTCAGGCCGGTGGCGCTGA
Source organism: Streptomyces sp. NPDC088354 (assembly GCF_044753585.1). Lineage (NCBI taxonomy): Bacteria > Bacillati > Actinomycetota > Actinomycetes > Kitasatosporales > Streptomycetaceae > Streptomyces > Streptomyces sp. NPDC088354. The sequence continues at coordinate 68,286 of NZ_JBIVNJ010000033.1, forward strand.
GAGCGAGCAGGCCGACGGCGAGCCACACGCCGGCGGCCGCGTGCCGACTGCGGGTGCGCCGCACCCCCCGGGCGGAGCGGTCCGGCAGGAGTACGCCGCGCGCCGACCTGGCGCGCTGTCCGCGGGCGCGTCCCAGCCACAGGACGAGCCCTCCGGCGACGATCACCCACAGCCAGCTCGCTGCGAGCTCCGAGTACAGGCGGCCGGTCTCACCCAGGTGCAGATTGCGGTGCAGGTCGTCCAGCAATGTGGTCAGCGGTGTCGAGCCGTACCACGTGGTCAGCGCGCCCTTGACCTCGGCGGTGTAGGGGTCGACGAACACCGTGCGCTGGTTCTCGCCCAGTTCCGGCAGTGACAGGACCACCCGCGTGGTGTCCTCCGGGCCCGGCGGAGTGATGACCGAGGACAGTGTGCCCTCCGGGTGGGCCTTCCGGGCCGCAGCGATCTGCTCCGCGAGCGGGCGCGGTTCGTTTCCGGCCTTCGCCACGCTGAGCTGGTCGCCGTAGACGAGCTGGTCGAGCTGGGGTGCGAGGGTGTAGGCCAGCCCCGTCAGGGCGGCCACGAGAAGGAAGGGCGCGACGAACACCCCGGCGTAGAAGTGGAGTCGCACGAGCAGCGCCCGCACGCCCTTCCACGAACGAGCCTGCTGTTCGGGACCGCTTCCCGGGGCGGTTGACGCCGCTGGGGGGCGTCGTCTCTCGGCGTTCGTTCTTGTGTTGATGACATGGGTGCATCCCCAATCGGCACCTGGCGCGCTGGGCGCGGGCACTCGCGAAGTCGACGATTCGGTCCGCCTGGACGGCGGAACGGCGTGGCACGGCGGCCGCCACCTGAGCGCGGCAGGGCGCGGGGCGGGCGGTACGCGTGGGCACGCCGGACTGCGCCCGTCATCGCCGATGAGCGAGACGGGCGGTCAGGAGCGGATCGCCGTCCACGGTGGGCCGCGCCGGGTGACGCCGTACCGCAGGGCTGCTTGCCGGCGGAGGCGCGAAGGGGCGTGAGGGGACACCGGCGTCGCCGGGGCCGGTGAGAGGGCGACGACATGGGCGCGTGAGGCCCTGCGCAGGGGAGCGAAGACGAACCCGGCCAAGGCGCGGCCGAGTTGGAAGGCCGCAGCCTCGCCGCGCCACAGCCACAGTCCGCACAGCACCGCGGCCAGGACGTGAACCGCGAGCATGCCGGGGGACCAGCCGCTCATGGAGAGCGCGCTCATGGGCATCGCGCCCGAGGTGCCCGGACCTGGATGCCCGACAGGCACAGCCGCCGTACCCGACGGCGCGGTGACGAAGGCCTGGGCGAGATTGAACCAGCCGTGCAGGGCGAACTGGGTCACCACGGTCGACGCCGTGACCGCCAGGGCACCGCGCTCACGGCGACCGGCGAGCCACCACGCCCCGGCGGTCGTCACGGCGAACGCGTACCCCACCGCCCAGCCCGGAACCGCCCACGACATCAGGGCATGTCCCAGGCCTGACACCGCTGCACACACGGCCGCGAACACCGCGGCACGTGCGAGGCGGAAGACGGGCCCGGGCGTCATGGGCAGCCATGATGCCAGTCCTCACCCGAACGGGGGATGGGGCGCACGGAAGCACCCCGGCGTACCTGTGGCTGTGCTCGAAGGCCCTCTCAAATGGTGAGTCCGCGGTAGCGCGTCGCCGGCACCACGCGCTGGAACAGTGCCCGCAGCTCCTCCGGTCACCAGCCGTTCAACAACCTCTGCCACGGCCAACAGCCGCCTCGCCGAATGGGATGACGTCTGATCAATCTGCGTCCCGAATGCAGGCGCGCTTCTGGTTCTGGATCACCGTGAGACGCGCTTTTCATCCAAAAATCATGGCCCGGGAAAGCCTCACGGAATGCGCTGGGAAGCGTCGGCCTGGGTTGCGCCCCATCGGCGTGAATGTCGCTCGGATACCGTTCCCGGCGGGCGGTGGCTGATCCGTCGGGGCGACAGCCAGCAGGTACGGCCTGCTCTGCCGAGTGCGAGCGCAGGTCCTTGTCCTCTCGATCCACCAAGATTCGCGCCCGTGTGGGCTCCGCGGCTCGGAATGCTACGCAACTTTCATTGAATGAAAGCTTTTTGCCGCCCCCCGGTCCGGAGGTAGCATCCGGGCGTGCCTATTCCATTGAGAGCGGAGCCTGGCTGCAGTATGGAAAACATCATCGTGCAAACGATCCAGGGCGCCGTGCGAGGCGTGACGGACAAGGGTGTCAGCGCGTTCCGGGGCATTCCGTACGCCGCGCCTCTCGACGGCCCCCGGCGTTTCCAGCCGCCGCAGCCGCCGCAGCCGTGGGACGGCGTCCTCGACGGCACCGCTTTCAGTGCCTCGCCCCCGCAGGCCCAGATGCCTCCTTTGCCGGCGTTGTGGCACCCGGGTGACGATGCCGACTGCCTGACCGTGAATGTCTGGACGCCCGATCCCGGGGCAGCCGGTCTCCCGGTGATGGTCTGGCTTTACGGGGGAGCGTTCATCTTCGGTTCCGCGAGCCAGCCCGAGTTCGATGGCTCGAACCTCGCCCGCTCGGGCGTCGTGCTGGTGACCTTGAACTACCGCACCGGCTTCGAGGGCCTGGGCTGGCTGCCGGACGCGCCGCAGAACCGGGCACTGCTCGACCAACTCGCGGCCCTGCGCTGGGTGCAGGAGAACATAGCGCGTTTCGGCGGGGCCCCGGGCAATGTGACGATCTTCGGGCAGTCGGCGGGAGGCAGCGCCGTGGCGGCGCTGACGGCCGCCGAGGCCGGCCGCGGGCTGTTCGGCCGAGCCGTCGGACAGAGCGTCACAGCGGCCTTTCTGCCTGAAGACCAGGCGCGCGGCACGGCAGAGCGGATCGCGGCGGCGCTCGGTGTTCCGCTCACTTCCGAGGCCTTCGCAGGCGTGGCGTCCGAGGCGATCCACGCCGTGCAGTCCAGGGAGGGCGAGGTCACTCCCTACGGGCTCGTGGTGGACGGGGATCTGGTGCGTGACCAGCCCTGGCGCGGCCTGCGTGCGGAGGTCGACCTCATGACCGGGTTCGCCCGCGACGAGTACCGGTTCTTCGCCATGGCGATGGGCGAGAACCTCTCTGCCATTGATCTCGCTCGTGTCGCGGCGGCGCACGGCGTTCCTCTCGATGCCTACCGAGCCGCTTACCCTGGCGCCTCCGATGCCGATCTGTACATCCTCATCCAGTCCGACGCGTTCTTCCGCATGCCGTCGACGTGGTGCGCCGAGGAGCACTCCGGCCGCAGCTGGTCGTATGAGGTGGCATGGCCGACCCCGGTGTTCGGCGGGGCGCTCGGCGCCTGCCACCTGCTCGACGTACCGCTGACATTCGGCAACTTCCACGGCCCGATGGCGGCCATGCTCTTCGGCGACTCGATCCCGCCGGAGGCTCTCGGCCTGGCCGAGGAGTTCCGCCGGTCGTTGACGGCCTTCGCCGCCACCGGCGACCCTGGCTGGCCGCAGTACCGGAAGGGTGAGGCGCTCACGCGGATCTGGGACGTGCCCGCCTCGGTGGCAGCCGACCCCGTGTCGGCCTCCCGACGGATCTGGGCGGACAAGGTGTAAAGCCCCCGGGAGCCTGCGGGCCTCGCCAGGGTGAGGGTTCACTCGCAAGGCAGTTGCCCGCAGCAAAAAGCGACACACGAAAGACTTCGTCCGCAGCATTCGCCCGCTTGAGGTCCTGGCGGATCTTCAGAGGATCCGGATGGAGTCCGAGCTTGTGCCGCCTCGCGTTTCGGTCCGGATCCTGCGCAACTCCGCCATCACCGTGGATGATTGTCCCTGACAAAAGCTGCCAACGGGGGGACATCATGCGTCGCTCCACCGTCACTGCCCTGACCGCCGTCCTCCTCGCCGGAGCCGCCGTCGGCTGTACTGGCAGCGGCGAGGGGCGGAACGTCAGCAAGAAGGAGAGGTTTCTCGACGCCGCGCACTCGGCTCACTTCGAGAGCTGGGCAGAGAAGGGCCCCCCTGACGATGAGCTGGCCCCGTTCCCGCAGAAGTGGTGCGACGCACTCGCCGCCGGCCAGAGCACCGAGTACATCCTCAACCCGAGAGTTCTGTACCCCAATGGACCGCAGTGGGGCACCAAGGTGGAGGACGCCAGGAAGTTGCTGGTACTCGGAGTCGGGGTGTACTGCCCGAACATGAGTGATCGGGTGGCGGAAGAGCTGGGGCCCGACAACACGGCGTCGCCGGTCGGTTGATGTCGGCGTGCGGCGTCGGCCCTGTTGTGGCGTACGCGCCCGGCCCGCATTCCGCCGTCCCATCCCCGCGCCGGACCTGCCCGCGCTGCTCTGCCGGGCGCAGTGGCCCGGAGCTTCCGGGAGTGCCGCCGGAACGGGCTTCAGGAGGCGGCTGCCGGATGCGGATCGCCGAGGTACGGGAACCGGTCCAGGGTGTCGGTGTGCGGGGTCAGACCGGTCGGGGGCGCCTCGTTCTTGGTGAGGAACGCGACGCGGATGTCGATGACGTCTTCGGTGAATGTCCGGCCATTGGGGTACGCGGCCGGCTTGGAGGGGTCGAAGCTCAGCACGTCCGGAAGGAGGCCGTGCTCGTCGAGCGCGGTGATCGCCTCTTCGCGCGTGTAGCCGCCGGTGTGGCCCAGCAGGTGCACGAACTGGTCCGTCCACCTCGCCCGGTCGTTCACCGGCTCGCTGGCGTTGTACTCCTCCTTTGTGTCGTCGGTGTTGAAGAAGCTGCTCACCGACGGGTGCCCGGCCCGGTCCGCGTGGACGAGTTCGCCGTCGCGCAGAACGCTGCACCGGCCCCAGATGTGGAGCTCGGGCTGGGGGGCCAGCTCCGCGGTCGGCAGTTCGACGGCCATGGAGAAGACATTGGCCGTGGTGTTGGAATCGACGCCGGTCCACGGCGACTTCCCGCTCAGATGCGGTGCGGTGAAATTCCGTTTGCCGCTGGTGTCGAACAGGTTCTTGATGCCGTCGAAGTCGAAGAAGAAGGCATCGCTTCGGCTGCCGGCGGCCACCTTGTAGTCGCCGCTGCTGACGACGTTGGCCTGCGGGCCGAAGGACACAGCCGCGTCCGAGACGATCTTGGTGCCGACCGCCTCGGGTGCGCGGGACGCCGTGCCGGTTGCCATGAAGACGCTGTAGGTCTGCGAGCCGTCGGCTCCCGGCGGGCTGAAGACCCAGCTGAAGGCGATGTCGGTCAGGTAGTCGCCGTCGTTGTCGATGTTGAGTCGGTACACGGCGTCGGGGTGGAGGGCATCGGCGTTGGGATTGGCGTTGAGGATGAGAACGGTCCTGCTCGGATCGCCGGGGGCTGCGAAGGCGTAGAGGTCGCAGAGGTCGAGGCGCTGGTCGCCGAGCGGCGGTCCGAGACTGAGGCCGGTGAAGTGGTTCGACATGTCGGGCGACTCCTCTGCTTGCTCACGGAGGGACCGCCGGAGCGACACGGCCGTTTCGCGGATCGTGCTCTGCCAGGGCGGTGTGAGGTCACGCTAGCCCGCGGAACCGGTCCGACCCCTTCCAGGGAATGTGCCATGGTCAAAGAACGCCCGGATGGGCCACCGTCAGAGGAAGGCCCCGGGCGGCATGTCGCCAGGAGCCGCCGCGCGGGCGGTTCCCCCTGACGCGATGTCGGGGGCCGCTGAAGGGTGTCCCGTTCATCCCCAAGGGTGATCTTGTCTGCTGTGCGCCGCCGGCGGGTGGCACCCGTCGACAGTCGCATCGGAACCCCAGGGGAGGGACACCGGAGACTGTGCCGCCACCGCGGGTGCCGTGCGGAACGCCGTCCCGGGCCTTGGTCATGACCAGCCCGGCGACCCTGTCAAGGGCTCATGGCGCGGGAAGGGAGTGGCCCGGTCCCACCCCGGGGAGACAGGGCGGGACCGGGCCACCGCGCGCCGTGTCACCAGGCGCTGGCGCCGCCGTCGACGGCGTAGTTGGCGCCGGTGATGTACGAGGCGCGGTCGGACGCGAGGAAGGCGGCGAGTTCCACGATCTCCTCGGGCTGGGCGAAGCGCTTCAGCAGCGTCTTGCTGGTGATGGCGTCCCGCATCGCCTGGTTGTCGCCGAGGTCGCGGTCGCTGGCAGGGGTCAGGACGGGGCCGGGGCTGATCGCCACGGCGCGGATCCCGTGGGCGGCGCCTTCGAGAGCCATCTGCCGCGTCATGCCGATGACTCCGGCGTTCGCCGCGGTGTGCCCGACCATCGGGGGGTTGTGACCGGCGATCATGCCGGCCATCGACGCGACGTTGACGATGACGCCGCCACCGCGGCTCACCAGGTGGGGCCAGGCGAACTTCGAGACGTAGAACGGGATGTCGAGCTCGCCGGTGATGGTCGCCCGCCAGTCCTCCACGGGGAAGTCGGGCATGGCGCCGAAGCGCAGGGAGGCCGCGTTGTTGTACACGACGTCGAGTCCGCCGTAGGCGGCCGCGGCGTCCTCGACCAGGTGCCGCACCTGGTCCGGATCCGTGAGGTCGATCGGAGCGATGCCCGTCATCTCACCGCCCGCTCGGCGGACGAGGCCGACGGTCTCCTCGTTGGCGTCGGCCCGGATGTCGCATCCGACGACCTTCGCTCCTTCTCTGGCGAACACCTGCGCCGCGACGCGACCCATGCCTACGCCGGTGCCGGTGATCAGCACGACCTTGCCGTCAAGAAGGGTTGCCATGGAACGTTCTCCTGCCGAATCGATGGTGCGAAGGGCCTTGCGCCTCGTGCCTCGTGCTCGTGCCCGCTCCCCGGGCGCACCGTTGTGCACGGCACGCCCGGGGTGGGTTGGTCATCCGGCCCCGGCGGAGCCGAGTGAGGGTTGGCGCAGGCCTACTTGGTGCTGGGGTGAACCGTGCCGGGGGGCGTCTCGCCGCGGAGCTCGTCCAGGAACACGCCGAAGTTCCCCTCCGACCAGTGCTCGACGGACTGGCCGTGTATCACGCGGTCGATGGAGATGCCGCTGAGCTGGACGTCGCGGCCGGAAGCCGGGATGCCGAAGACCGTTCCGGTGTGGCGCCCCGCGAAGCTCCAGCGGGTGACGACCTTGTCGCCCTCGACGATCTGGTCCAGGACGGTCATCTTGAAGCCGGTCAGCCCCGCCTTGATGTTGAGGTCGCCGTTGATCCAGTCCTCGCGGTTCTCCGGGCCGTTGAACCCGTGGAGCACCAGGTCCTTGGAGATGTAGCGGTCGAAGCCGGCGGCCAGGTCGCCGTTGTAACTGGCGTAGTACGCCGAGGTGACCTGCAGCGGCGACAGGTAGTGGTGGCGGGAGTGGCCGGCGGGGACGGTGTGCGACCCCTGGCTCTGAGCCGCGGCGGGGACGGCCACGGCGGTCAGGGCGGCGGCGACGCCGACCGCGGTGCCGATCACCTTCCTGCGTCGTCCGGACTGGGAGGAGGCGGCAGGCGGGGACACGGCCTCACGGGTCTTACTGAAGAACACGGGGCACTCCTGGAAGACGTAGTCGTCGGCGCCTCATGGCGCCGATGTGCTTGACACGTCAATCATGTGTCACAGCTTGACGCTCGTCAAGCGCGTCAGCCCTTCCTCGTCGGCCCCGGGGTTCGCCCCACCCTCGGGCTGTACACGGCGTGAAAGGCTTGGGTCTCGAAACGCCTCGTGCCCAGGTCCGGCAGCGCAGCGGTACCTGGGGAAACGGGCATTCGGCGCTCGACAGGGAGCGCGATCAAGATCAGGCCGCGGGGCACCGAACGGAGAGATGTCGTAGTGACGGACGGAACACCAGCACGGGACGTGAAGGAGGCGGCGCGCGGGAAGTACGCCCCGGTCCGCATGGACGAGAGCGAGATCCTCCGGCGGGGCCTGGCCGCTTTCGCCGAACTCGGATACGCCGCGACCACCATGCGGGAGCTGGCCCGGCGGCTCGAGGTCAGTCACAACTTCATCAACGAACGCTACGGTTCGAAGTGGAACTTCTGGTGCGCCGTGGTGGATTTCGGGCTACGGGACACCCAGCCCGCGCTGGACCGGTTGCTCGCGGAGAGCCGCGACGACGGCGAACGCCTGAGGAATGTCGTCGTCGCGCTCTACCGCGTGGCCGCGAACGCCTCGGGCATGAACCGGCTGCTCAGCGACGAGTCCACCCGCGACTCCGACCGCCTGGACTACCTCCACCAGCGATTCATCAAGCCCTTCTGGGACAGCATCGAACCGACGGTCGACAGGCTCATGGCGGCCGGCCGCATTCCGCGTACGCCGGCGCACATCCTGTACTTCGCCGTCACCGCTCCCGCATTGGCCCTGGCGCAGGACCCGATCGCCGAGCGGCTGAACCCCGCCGCCGCGTTGGTGACGGAACGCGACAGGAACGACATGGCCGACGCGCTCTCCGGTCTCGTCCTCCGGGGCCTGCTCCCGCCTTCGCCCGGCGAGACCGTGGACGCCTAGATGCGCCGGATGGCTCCGCCGCGACGAGGAGTCGTGACGGAGCCATTGGACCGGAGTGTGGTGGGGGTTTCGCCGGTAGTGGGGGCGGTTCCGGCGAAGCGGCGCGCCCCTACAGTGACACGGCCAGCGTGACGGCGGTGGCCACGGCCACGAGCAGCAGCACGATGGGCGTGATGGCGGCATTGCGCGTCGCGCTGTCGCCGTACTCGCCCCTCTTGGCGTGGAAGTTGATCGCGCCGATGAGCACCACCACCATGCCGGCCGCGGCCGCGATGCCCAGCGGCTGCCACCAGATGCCGACGATCAGTCCGACTGCCGCGGCCGCCTCCGCGACGCCGACGAATCGGACCAGACCGGAGCTGAGCCCTTTCTCGATGAGGCCGTCCGGCACGGCGCCCTTGAGTTGCATCTTGGGTGCGCCGGCGGCGAGGAAGACGAGGGCGAGCAGAACGCTGAGGATGACGGCGGCTATGTACACGAGGGGTCCCAGTCATAGGAAGAAGGTGGTGGGGCGGCGCGACGACGTTCGCGGCAGGGCGGTTTCCGGCTTGTGCCGCTTTCGTCCGAGCCGCACGCGGGGTGCAAGCAATGACGGAGGTGCTTGACGAGTGTCAAGCGTATCATTGACGTGACAAGTATCGCCCGATGGTCGTGCGCTTCTGTCCCGACTGACCGAGGCTGATGGGCGCCACCTTCCGAGGAGCCGGCGCGGTCATCGTTGGCTCCACCACCGTCCGGACAGGGGCCCGCCGCGCGGGCGGCGCCGACCGCCGCATACGCGGACGCCCGGGGTGTGGGCAGCCGGGGCACGGCGGTGAGCGACGGTTCTGGATGACCTCGGCAACGGCTCACAGACGGGCCCGGCAGCGACGTTCGCCGGCGGCCGACCAGGCCGCGCGCCGCAGAGCGGACTCCGATGCCAGGGATCGCGGCGCCGGTGAGGCAGCTTCGCGAGCGCCGGCCGCCGGCTGTGCCGCCCGGACGGGCGGCCCGTCGATCCGGGCCGCCCGTCCGTTGACCGGGGTTCAGCGCCAGCCGAGTTCGGGTGCCACGTGGGTGAGGATGCTCTCCAGCACATGCGCGTTGTAGTCGACGCCGAGCTGGTTCGGGATGGTCAGCAGCAGGGTGTCCGCGGCCTGGATCGCCTCGTCGTCCCGCAGCAGCTTCACCAGTTCCTCCGGTTCCGCGGCGTAGGAGCGCCCGAAGACGGCCCGGGTCGTGTCGTCGATCATGCCGACCTGGTCCCGGGAGCCGCGGTCGCGACCGAAGTAGGCCCGGTCGAGGTCGTTGGTCAGGGCGAAGATACTGCGGCTGACCGACACCCGAGGCTCACGGGTGTGGCCCGCCTTCTTGTACGCGTCGCGGTAGGCCTCGATCTGCTTGCGCTGCTGGACGTGCAGCGGTTCGCCCGTCTCGTCGTTCTTCAGCGTCGAGCTCTGCAGGTTCATCCCCAGCTCGGCGGCCCAGACGGCGGTCGCGTTGGACGCGGAGCCCCACCAGATCCTGTCGCGCAGCCCCTTGGAGTGCGGTTCGATCCGCAGCAGGCCCGGGGGATTGGGGAACATCGGCCGCGGGTTGGGCGTGGCGAAACCCTCGCCGCCGAGGACCGTGAGGAACGCCTCGGTGTGGCGGCGGGCCATGTCGGCGTCCGACTCGCCCGGCGCGGGGTTGTAGCCGAACAGGCGCCACCCCTCGATCACCTGCTCCGGTGAGCCGCGGCTGATCCCCAGTTGCAGCCGACCGGACGAAATGAGGTCGGCGGCGCCCGCGTCCTCGGCCATGTACAGCGGGTTCTCGTAGCGCATGTCGATCACGCCGGTGCCGATCTCGATCTTCGAGGTCCGCGCGCCGATCGCCGCCAGCAGCGGGAACGGGCTGGCCGCCTGCCGGGCGAAGTGGTGCACCCGGAAGTACGCACCGTCCACGCCGAGCTCCTCGGCGGCGACCGCGAGGTCGATCGACTGGTGCAGGACATCCGCGGCCGACCGGGCCTGGGAATGCTCGCTGGCCGACCAGTGACCGAAGGAGAGGAATCCGATCTTCTTCACCCAGTGGCCAGCGTCCGGAGGCCGCGTTTGATTCCCCTCCGCTCCGGGTGGCGCCGCCGGCGCCAGGACGAGGCACTGAGCCTTGGCCGCGGCAATCACGCAGGGCGGTGTCGCCCGCGGCGTTGCCGCCCCGGGACCCGGGCGCCGTCGCGGCAGGCGGCGTGGCCGCGGCACGGCGTGGCCGCGGCACGGCGTGGCGGATGCCGACCGGGCGCCCAAGCGGGCCGTGGGAAATCTCGACCTGCGGTCGTGACGACGGTTCATCGTCCGAAGGGCGTGCAGCGGCGCCGATCGCGGCCGCCGCACCCACGGACCGCTCAGGTGGGCCGTGGGCGCGGCGGACCCGGTTTTTGGGGAGGGTCGGCGTATCAAGCGGCCGGCGTCAGCGTGTTCGGTAGGGCAGCAGTGCCATCTCGCGGGCGTTCTTGACGGCGCGGGCCAGGGCACGCTGCTGCTGGGCCGTGACGCGGGTGACGCGGCGGCTGCGGATCTTGCCGCGGTCGGAGATGAACTTCCGCAGCAGAGTGGTGTCCTTGTAGTCGATGTAGGTGATTCCCGCGGTGTCCAGCGGGTTGGGGCGGTTCGCGGGCTTCTTGTGAGGGTCGCGGCGGGACGGCATGGGCAGGGCTCCTGTGCGGTTCAGGCGGTAGGGGCGAAGAGATCGTCGAAGGCATGCGGGAGGCGTCGCCAGGCGTCGGGTCCCGCCGTGTACTCGGCGTCGGTGAGGAGGCAGGACTCCAGGAGTTCCAGCAGCCCGTCCCGGTCCAGGCCGGGGGCGGTGAACTTGATGTGCTGGGCCCGGTCGCCGTGTTCGGGGTGCCAGTCCAGGGCGGCGGCCACCCGGCGGGTGGCCGGCACCATGTCCCAGGCGGCGTCCGGCAGGGCGGCGAGCCAGGGCCCGGCCTCCTCCACGCACAGCGCACCGCCCGCCGCCTCCCACGACAGCAGGGTGTCGGGGCGGTCGGCCAGCCAGAAGCGTCCCCGGCTGCGGGCGGCCGCGCAGGTCAGGTCCTCCAGCGCGGCGTACAGCCGGGCCGGATGGAAGGGCCGGGTGCGATGCCAGACCAGTGTGGCGACGCCGTGTTCGTCTGCTTCCTGGGGCAGCAGCGCGCACGCCGGGTGCTGACGTTCGGCGGCCGCGCATACGTCGAATCCGGAAGTGGCGAAGGACAGCAGCAGACCGGAGCCGTACGCCACCTTGTGCGCGGTGGGGTGAAGTTGTGCGAGCAGCGCCAGGTCCACGGGGTCGGCGTCCTCGTCGCCAGGGGCGAGGGCGAGCACGGGAGCGTATTCCAGCTGGCGGGCGAAGGTGTCCGCGATCGTCCGCCGGTCGGTCGGTGCCGCGGCCAGTTGCTGCTCGGACAGGTCGTCGCCGCAGCTGAGGTAGGGCAGCACCAGCTGGGGGTCGATCGCGGTGACGACTCCCCGCAGGTCGAGGACTTCCGCCGAGTGACGTTCCCCGAGCTGCGTTCCCGCGATGACCTCGGCCATCGCCTGCGGTTCGACGGAATCCCAGAGTTCGACGACCGCCATCCGGTACTCACCGCCATCGGCGAGGCGGAGCAGTCGCGGGACGAGATCCTCGCGCAGGGCACAGCACGCGCAGTCGTTCACCAGCGGTGTCTCGTGGGTCTCCACCGTGCCGGCCCGGTCGCGGGTGCTCGCCAGGACCGTGCCGCCCTCGGCGGAACTCAGGTCGTGGTGCAGTGCCACCACGCCCGGGGAGTCGAGCAGTTCGTCCACCACCGCCTTGCGGGCCTGCTCGTGCAGCCCGGCGACCAGCACGACGGGCAGCCGAGGCCGGCGGGGGTTCACGGTTGTCCCTTTCCGTAGCGTCGTTCGAACCGCTGCACGCGGCCCGCGGTGTCCAGGACGCGAGCGGTACCGGTGTAGAAGGGGTGACTCGCGGAGGAGACCTCCACATCGATCACCGGGTAGGTGCGGCCGTCCTCCCATTCGACGGTCCGGTCACCGGTGGCTGTCGAGCGGGTCAGGAAGGCGAATCCGGCAGCGCGATCACGGAAGACGACGTGCCGGTACACGGGGTGGATGCCGGGCTTCACGGGAGGTCAGCGCTCCTCTCGGAACTCGACGTGGCGACCCGCGACGGGGTCGTACTTGCGCAGGACGAGCCGGTCGGGGTCGTTCCTGCGGTTCTTGCGGGTGACGTAGGTGTAGCCGGTCCCGGCGGTCGAACGGAGCTTGACCACCGGCCGCAGTTCGTTGCGTGCCATGCCGCAGACTATACAGAAATGGTTTTCGTTTTCGATAAGGTGGTTCCCGTTCCACCCCCTCGACCCTGGAGAGTCATGTCCGCCCACTGCCAACTCACCGGCCGCAAACCCGGTTTCGGCAACGCCATCTCCCACTCCCACCGCCGCACCCGCCGCCGCTTCGATCCGAACATCCAGCGCAAGCGGTACTGGCTGCCCAGCGAGGGCCGTCACGTCCGCCTCACCCTCAGCGCGAAGGGCGTCAAGACCGTCGACGTCATCGGTATCGAAGCCGCCGTCGCCCGTATCCGTGCGCGCGGGGAGACGGTCTGATGGCCAAGAGCAGCAAGATCGCCAAGAATGACCAGCGGCGTGCCGTCGTCGCCCGCTACGCCGCCCGCCGCGCCGAACTGAAGGAGATCATCCGCAACCCCCGTACCTCACCCGACGATCGGGCCGCGGCCCAGCGCGAGCTTCGCCGCCAGCCCCGCGACGCCAGCCCCACGCGCCTTCGCAACCGCGACTCCACCGACGGCCGGCCCCGCGGCTACCTGCGCACCTTCGGTCTTTCCCGCGTCAGCGTCCGGGCCCAGGCCCACGCCGGCTTCCTGCCCGGAGTGCGCAAGTCCAGCTGGTGACCCACCACCCGCTCGGCATGGGCTCCTCCCGGCCGCGCCCCGTGCGTGGCGCGGCCGAGAGGAGCCACGACGGTGTCCGCGCCGGCGCTCAGCGGAATCGCGGAGCCCGAGGGCGGAGCGCCGCCGTGGCGCGAAGGGCCTGGAAGCGGCGAAAGCCTCGTGGTGCTCAGGGGGCCCATGACGCACGTGGCTGTGCATCTGACCGGCCGGCTCACCGAGTTGTACGACAGGCCCGCGTGCTTCGGTGTCCGCCCCGGTCCGTGGCGATGCGGATCGTGGATGCGTCGATGGAGCCGACAGGGCATCCCTCGCCGGACGAGGCGGCTCCTATCCTGCGTCAGCATCCGCATGCGGCCTTCCCGCCCTCCCCGCCCTCCCCGTCCTCCGCGCTCACCCTGCTGTTGGTCGCTCAGGCCGAGCACGGGGCAGCGGCCGCCCGTGGGACCGACGGACTTGCGGTCGGCTGTGGATCCGGCTCCCGATCGGGCTGCCCGGCCGGCGACCGCGCCCAGAACTCCCGCGTCGTGCACTGGCGGTTGCCCGTGGGGCGGCGGGATCGGAGTGGTTGTCCGGGGGTCGCCTCACCAGGCGTCGTCCTCCGGTGCGAACCGGAGGGCGTGCGCACCGGATCGGGTGTCGGCGCTCGGTGGTCAGGACGGCTGTACCTGGTCGAAGAGGGCGAGCGCTTCGGCGGGGTCCGGGCTGACCAGGCGTTCCAGGCCGGCTGTCGTCATCTTCGCCCACCTGGCGGCCCGCTCCCACATCCGTTCCTCGAAGGCGCTGACGGCCTCGTCGAGATCCACTGGACCGGTGGCGATGGACTCGGCGAGTTCGGCGCCTTCGAGCATCGCGAGGTTCGCGCCCGCGCCCAGTGGGGGCATCAGATGGGCGGCGTCGCCCAGGAGCGTCACCCCGGAGACGTGGGTCCAGGTGTGGGACACGGGCAGGACGTAGAGGGGGCGGTGGACGAAAGCGGTGCCCTGACGCAGGAGGTCGAGGACGGGGGCGGCCCAGCCGTCGAACAGAGCCAGCAGACCCGATCGCACGGCCTCGACGTCCGTCAGGTCCAGGTCCGTGTGCCAGTCCAGCGGCGCGCGGAACTGGGCGTACACCTTGACGTGGCCACCGCTGTTGCGCTGCGCGACGAGGGCCCGGTTCACGCCGTACACAGCCATGGAACCGTCGCCGATCAACCTGGCGAGATCGGTGTGGCGGGTGTCGACGTCGTCCAGGAAGGTCTCGACCGCGGTGACGCCGGTGTAGTGCGGCGTCACCGGCGAGACGGCCCGGCGGATCCGGGACCAGGCGCCGTCCGCGCCGACCACGAGGTCGAACGTCTCCTGCCGCCCGTCCGCGAAGTGGACCACGGCGCCGTCCCTGCTCCCCGGGACCACGCGTGTCACGTCCTGGCCCCACCGGACGTGGAGGGGGCCGAGCAGCAGGTCGCGGAGGTGCCCCCGGTCGATCTCCGGATTGGCCCGGTCGTCCGGACGGGGCCGCCAGTCGCGCAGGACGGTCCCGGCCGTGTCCAGGATCCGCATGGCCTGACCCTCGGGACGGGACAGCGCCTCGAACTCCGCCAGCAGTCCCGCCTTGTGCAGGGCGAGTTGGCCCAGTCCCTTGTGCAGGTCCAGCGTGCCGCCCGGGGGGCGGGCGTCGGGGGCGGGATCGCGTTCCAGAACGGTGACGGGGTAATCGTGGCGATGCAGGACACGGGCGAAGGTGAGGCCGGCCGGGCCGCTCCCGACCACGGCGATGCGATGTCTCATGTCGATACACTGTATTGGCTCGCTGCGATGTATCGCAACGGTACGGTGTGAGCATGACTGTGTGGGACCGGCCGGAGCCGCCGACTCGCCCCGTGCCCCTCGACCGCGAGCGGATCGTCGCCGCCGCCATCGCGCTGGCCGACGAAGGCGGGCTGGAAGCGGTGTCGTTGCGCAAGGTCGCGGCCCGGCTGAACGCCGGCCCGATGCGGCTCTACGGATACATCTCCACCAAGGAGGAGATCTTCGACCTCATGGTGGACGAGGTCCAGGCCGAGATCCTCCCCGAGGAGCGGCCCGAGGACTGGCGGGACGCGCTGCACACGCTCGCCCACCGCACCAGGCGGGCCGCTCTCCGCCACGAATGGCTGGCCGACCTGCTCGGCGGCCGCCCGACCCTGGGCCCGAACGGCCTCGCCGTGGCCGAGGCCACGCTGGCCGCCCTCGACGGCCTCGCCGACATCGACACCGTCATGCGCGCCGTGGAGACCGTCAGCGCCTACTCCACCGGCGCGATCAGGCGCGAGATCGCGAACCTGCGGGCCGAGCGCGCCACGGGTCTGTCCAAGCGCGACTGGCAGCGCGCCTCCGGCCCGCACGTGACGAGAATGCTGGCCACGGGTCGCTTCCCGGCGCTGACCAAGGCCGTGCACGACGGCACGGACGTGGACGCCGAGACGTCCTTCGCGACGGGTCTGGAGTGGGTCCTCGACGCCGTGGCCGCCAGACTCACCCGGCCGCCGACGTGAGGCTCAGGTCTCGCCGGAGGTGGCTTTACCTTTCAGCCGGCCTTGGGCGGGCCGAAGCCGTACCGGCGTGCGCGGACGGCCGCCACGACCTTCGCGACCCGGGCGTCGAAGGCGTCGAGTTCCGCCGTCTCGGCCGCGTTGGCGACGAACGGCCGTCGGTCGCACAGGACGCCTGCCCGCCAGATCCGTTCGAGGCCTCGGCTCGCGGTGATGTCGGTCAGCGGGTCGCCGGACACGAGCACGAGGTCCGCGCGCCGACCGGGTGCGACGTGCCCGCGGTCGGCGAGGGCGAACACGCGCGCCGGAGCGGCGGTCGCGGAGCTCAGCGCCTGCGCGGGCGTCATGCCGCATCGGTGGAGCAGTTCGAGTTCACGGTGCAGACTCGCCCCGAACACGGTCCCCGGGTTCGGGGCGTCGGTGCCGGCCAGGATCGTGACGCCGGCGGCGACCAGGCGGCCGACGTTCTCCTCGGCGCGCGAGTAGGGCGGCATTTTCCGCCCCTCCTGGCCTGACGCGCCAGAGGCCAGCCGCCGTACCTGCGCGTCCCCGAGTCTCGCGGCGAGGCGCGGGTCCGCGACCACGGCGGCCGCGCCCGGCTCACCCAGGACGTTCTCGAGAGTGGCCAGCGTCGGGCCGACCGCGATTCCGGCCTCGGCGATCCGCTCGGCCAGGACTCTGTCCAGTTCACCGTCCACGGGCACGTGCGCGATGACGTCGACGCCCGCGGACAGGACCTCGTCCACCCCGGCCACGGAGTTGATGTGCCCGACCACCACGAGTCCGCGCCTGTGCGCCGCCTCGGTCAACGCGGTGATCGTTTCCAGGTCCAAACCCGGCGTCGCCCACCGACCCCTCGCACCTGAGGGGCCGAAGATCTTCAGATAGTCCGAGCCCTCGGCGACGCGGTCCGCGACGAACTGCTCGGCCTGCTCCGGTCCGTTCACGGTCGGGAACGGGTCGTACATCATCGAGGGATGCCCGCCCGGCGCGGTGGCACCGATCCCCGCGGAACGCACGTCGGCCACGTCCGCCCGCCCGCCGGCCTGCCGCTTGGCCGCGGCCATCACGTCGGCCTGGCTGAACATGTCCAGTGCGGTGGTCACACCGAACACGAGCCCCTGCGCCAGCGCGCCGGGCACGAGGTGGATGTGCGAGTCGATCAGCCCGGGGAGCAGGGTGCCGCCCTCGGCGTCGATCACCTCGTCGCCGTCCCGGGTGGTGGGAACGGTGGCGCCGTCGGTGATGATGCCGTCGGCGAACCGGACGGACGTCCAGTCCCGCAGCCGGGTGCCGTCAAAGACCCTCGCGTTGACGATCGCCGTCGCTCTGCTCACGGGGCTCCTCCCGGACGGACGCGCTTCATGGCCAAGGCCGGACGCTAGGGCGTCTGGCAACGCAGAGGCAACCCGCGTCCTCAGCCTTCCAAGCCGGTGACACGGAGCCATACCGTCCCCCTCATCCAAGAGCGGCACGCCCCCCGGCATAGGATCCGCTAGTGTCCTGCGCCGGTAGTCCGTCGTTAGATGTTTGATGAGTATTTCTGGTGGTGTGTCGGTGCCGCGGCGGGGTCCGAAGTTGGAGCCGTTGCTGTTGGCTGATGACGAGCGTGCGGTGTTGGATCGGTGGCTCCGGAGGGCGAACTCGGCGCAGGCTCTGGCGTTACGGGCGCGCATTGTGCTGGCGTGTGCTGGGCCGGAGGTGCCGGCGATCGTTGCGGTTGCCCGGGATCTGCGGGTGAGCGCGGACACGGTTCGCAAGTGGCGGCGAAGGTTCCTCGCTGACCGGTTGGACGGCCTGGTCGACGAACCGCGGCCGGGCCGTCCGCCCACGATTACCGTCGAGGAGGTCGAGGCGGTCGTGGTGGCCACGCTGGAGGAGATCCCGAAGAACGCCACGCACTGGTCACGCACGTCGATGGCGGACCGCAGTGGGCTGTCGAAGTCCACCGTCGGCCGGATCTGGCGGAAGTTCCAGCTCAAGCCGCACCTGACCGACACGTTCAAACTCTCTACGGACCCACTGTTCGTGGAGAAGGTCTACGACGTCGTGGGCCTGTACTTCAACCCACCAGACGGCGCGGTGGTGCTGTCGGTGGACGAGAAGTCACAGATCCAGGCCCTGGACCGGTCCCAGCCGGTCCTGCCGATAATGCCGGGCATGCCCGAGCGGCGCACCCACGACTACATCCGCAACGGTCTGACCACCTTGTTTGCCGCTTTCGACGTCGCCACCGGCGAAGTCATCACCTCGCTGCATCGCCGCCACCGGGCCGCGGAGTTCAAGAAGTTCCTGATCAAGATCGAGAAGGAGGTTCCCGCACACCTCGAGGTCCACCTGATCTGCGACAACTACGGCACCCACAAGACCCCCGCGATCAAGGCGTGGCTGGCCAGACACCCCCGGTTTCACATGCACTTCACCCCCACCAGCTCTTCCTGGATCAACCAGGTCGAGCGGTGGTTCGGCTTCCTGGCCGACCAGATGATCCGCCGCGGAGCACACAAAAACGTGCGCGCCCTCGAAGCCGACATCCGAGCCTGGGTCAAGAACTGGAACCAAGACCCCAAGCCGTTCATCTGGACCAAAACTGTTGAAGAAATCCTCGACTCCCTCGCCCGCTTCTGCCGACGAATCTGCGGCGCAGGACACTAGCCGAGCAACATGGCGCGTCCGTTCTATGTGAGCGCGGTGTAGACGTGAATAGTGATCCTGCGAGGTGTGACCAGGCCGCGTAGGCAGCGAGTGCGGTCTGCGATGCGGATTGGTTGGATGGGCCACGGCCGCTGAGGCCGACGAAGAGTCACACCGTGGGACGCCAAGGGACAGGTGGCTTCCGCATGCTGTGGCGTGCCGTAATCGAAGCCTTGTCCGGCGGCCCTGTCAGATCTGGTATTGGAAGGAATCAATGGCAGCCTCTCCTGACAAGCCGACGGCGGCAGACGACGTGCGGGCTGCGGGCGCCCCTCGCGCCCAGTTGCCCAAGCGCACAAGGAGAGCGAATGCGATCGCTCACGCCAGCGCCACCCAGAGCACGACCCCGACAGACTGGGCCGCCGACAAGGCAGCGACAGTGCCCGCGCAACAGGCTGACGTCCTCACTATGGATACCAACGAGCCACAGGAGAAGGCCGACTCGGTCTACGCGGACGGATTCGCCGCGGGATTCGCTTTCGCTTCGTACCCAGAAACGGCCGCCTCCGCCGGGACCCCGACACCAGAGATGGACCAGCACGCGAACACGGCTGGAAAGCAGACGCCCGGTTCAATTGTCCACGCCCGTCGCTTTCGATGGGCGCTGTTGTTCAGTGCCGGTCTGGCGATCAGTCTGCTTCTGTCCCTGCCCATCTTCGCCGAGGACTCAGACTCCGATGGCAGTGGCTCGACAGCAACTCCCCTCACTGTCACCACCCCGAGCATCACGCACTCTACAAAGAACGCCTCCAAAATTCAACGCCCCTCGCCCGGACGAACTCCAAGCCAGTCAGCGCCGAGGACGTCCCCATCATCTACACGCGACTCCGATACCGACGTTTCTGTTCCTCCTCAGGATTCCGAGGCGAGCAAGGACACCTCCGGGGGTCAGGCGGACACAGGTCTCCATGATGCCGCCTCCCCTTCTTCCGAGGCCGGTTCAGGTGTCTCGATACGTAATCACGTCTCCAACAGGTGCATCGACGGCGGCTCGATGGGAATCGCCCCGTTGCAGATCAGAGGCTGCTCACCCAGCGCAAGTCAACTCTGGGAGATTCTGGCGGAGGACAGGATCATCCGTGCCGCAAGCAAGTGCATGGATGTCGTCGGCGGATCGACAGAAGACGGCGCGGTCATTCAGTTGCTCAACTGCAATGGCAGTGACTCGCAGAGCTTTCGACTCAATACGTCCCATGATCTAGTCAACCTTCAAGCTCACAAGTGCGTCGAAGCCACGGACGCAAGCGGAAGTAACGGCACAACGCTTCGGCTATGGACCTGTACCGGCGCACGCAACCAAAAGTGGAGCGCCAGTGATTAACTGACCCAACGAGTTGCGAATGCGTGGGCCTTGCACTGTTTCACCACAGTCGCCCATCTCACGCTTACACCAACCACGGCATTCATAGCGGCAGTAAGGTGGATTGCGGGCGTGAGATCGCCTACTACCTCGCCTATATGCCACGGCGGCCACTGATATCGACCAACTCGTGACGGTCACAGGGCGACGATCGGCTATCGAGAATAGCTTCCAGGCCGCGAAGAACGAATGCGCCTGGCCCAGTACGGGGTCCGCCGCTACACCGGCTGGTATCCGAGTGGAGCGGGGCTTTTCCCCAGTCCCACTACTACCGATAACGCAGTCGAAGGGAATCACCCTTAGAACTCGTAACACGATCTTGCTCAGTCGCTGGCTTCGAAGTCGAGTCGCTGGGCGTCGTCAGGGGGCCGGGGGTCCGTTGCGCGAGGTGTCGTGGGAGGCCAGCACCGCGTCGATGAAGGGTCTCGGCGGGAGGTAGCGGTGTGCCTGCACGTAGTGGCTGATGAGGAAGGGGGCGGCGAAAACCTCGGTGGGTGAGGCCGGGACACGGATCTCGCCGCTGCCGCGGGGCGCACGAGGCGTGGCGTCGTCTGCGGTGTCGCACAGTTCGCACGGGTGCGTCCCCAGGGCGGGGTTGACGTACTGACCGTGCAGGTTGCGGTCGAGTTGTTCCACGAAGCCGGGAGGGGGTGAGCCGACGGCGAAGGGGTGGTCTGCCGCGAGCCAACCGACGTTGATCCGCGTGTAGCGGGGGGTGAAGCTCACCACTCGGGTGCCCTCGCCCTCCCAGATGGTGTCCTCCGGCTCCTCAGCGTAGGGGCTCAACTCTTCGTAGAAAGTCACCGCTGATCTCTAGCACGTGCTGCCGTGCACACGGTTGCCCGGGAGTTATCGATGCCTCAGCCGCCGCCAACAGATCAGGGCACAGGCCAGGGAGACCAGGCCGTCGTGAAGGTCGAGGCATCGTCCCCAGCGCACTGCGAAGCGCTTGAACTGGTGCAGCAGAGCGAAGGTCTGCTCAACGACATAGCGGAGCTTGCCCAGGCCCTGAATGTTCGGACTGCCCTTGCGGGAGATCACCGGCATGATCCGGCGGTTGCGTAGTTCCCGACGGAGGGGGTTGCTGTCGTAGCCCTTGTCACCGAGGAGCGCGTCGGGACGTCTGCAGGGGCGGTCTGGGCGGCCGGCGACGAGCGGGATGCCGTCGACCAGGGCGACGGTCTGGGTGACGTCGTTGACGATGGCCGCGGTGGTAATGACCGTGAACGGGGGCCCTTGCCGTCGCAGATCACGTGGTGTTTGCTGCCGGTCTTGCCCCGGTCGACCGGTGACGGGCCAGTCGCCTCGCCCCCCTTTTCGCCTTCACGTGGGAAGCGTCCACGCAGGCGCGTGACCAGTCGATCTGTCCGGCCGCGTTCAGCTCGGCCAGCAGTCTCCGGTGCAGGGCCTGGAAGACGCCGGCCTCGTGCCACCGGACCAGGCGCCGCCAGCAGGTCTGCCCCGAGCCGAAGCCCAGCTCCATCGGCAGTTGCTGCCACGTGATGCCGGTGTACAGCACGAACAAGACGCCCTGCAGGCACTTCCGGTCGTCCACCGGGCGCGGCCCCGGCGACCTCGGCAGCAGCGGCCCAACCAACGTCCACAACTCATCATTCACGATCCACGGCTTCCTGCTCACACCCCACGAACGGCGGAATCGTCGCACCGGACACGCCCACCAGAGACGATTCACATGATCGTGTTACGAGCCCTTAGCAGGCGGCGAGGCTGTCAACCGACCGCCCTCCTCGACGCCATGCGCCATGCGGGGTAGCAACTTGTCCCTGACGGCGGGAAGTTAGCCTCTTGTCATGAGCGCGGCCCTACCGCAGCCCCCAGTCCGAGTCGCGCGGTTCGGTGTCGTCCAACACCTGAGTGACAGCGCCGCGCTCAAAGCGCGCATCGCGTCAGGTTGCCGTCGACGACAATGGAGATCCGGTCGTAGGTGTCCCGCGACTGCTGACTGTTACTCGACATCGGGCGGGCCTCGGCGGCCAAGCGCCCGTCGAGGCCACCTCCGACCTTGAGGGTGGAATTGTGGCGCCGGGAACTGGGACCAATACGCCAAACCCTTCTGCGTAAGGCGACACCGGAACATCCCACAATATCGGCATGGTAACGTCGTGCCAACCAGCCATAGATCCCGCCCCAAACGGCAGAAATCTTTCGGAAGTCGTTGCCCTTTTCGGATGTGGGGCCTGGCCGGGCGGGTACACGCCTAGCAAGCTACCCGGATACTGGGGATGACCGAAATGAACAAAAAGATCAAAATCGCCTTGGCGTCAATGCTCTGCGTCACGGTTGGGGTGCTGGGATACGGTATCTATACTATCGTCGTCGCTCTCGGTGAAGATCCGTGGAATGACCATCGGCATTCTAAGCTCGCCATATCAGAAGAGGCTCCTGAATCCGAAGCTGCCGCTCAAGCGTCCTCAACTTTCTTCTCGGCTTGGAGCAATGGCGACCTTGAAACGGCGGCCCTGGAAACCGACGATCCAGATTCGACCTTTCGGGCCATGATACGGTATCGGGACCAACTTGCGATATCCAAGATCGACGTCACCATGACCCCCGAAGTCACCGTAACCCCTCACGGAAAATCGCCAATCGCGTCCCTGCCTTTCGGCTATCACGCAACGGTCCATCTACGGGGACACGGCACCTGGTCATACGCAGGCTTGGTGCGCGCCATCAAGGCAACCAACGGCAGCACAGTGGTCCACTGGGACAGCTCGGTGCTGCATCCCCGGCTGACGGAGCAGACGGAACTGGACCTGGGAGAACTCCCACCAGCCCCTGCCGTAATCACCGACAGCGCGGGCACACGAGTCACACAATATGCCTCAATCAAGCCACTCGTCGGCGCCATCGCCAATCCTGAAGATCCTCGCTTCCTCGGAAAACCGGGGACCGGAGTAATGATCAAAGAAATTGCAAGCGGAAAGGTGCTGGATATCGTACACACCTCCACTCCATCTAAGCCTGCCGCGCCACTTAAGCTCACCATTGACGGCCCATACCAGAAAGCGGCCGAAAAGGCCATAGCCAAACAGGGCAGAGGTGGAAAGCGCATCGCCTCTCTGGTCGCCATCCAGCCCAGCACTGGACACATCCTTGCGATTGCTAACACCAAGCAGTTCAACGCGGCCTTCAGCGGACTCACCGCACCTGGCTCCACCATGAAAATCATCACGGCTGCCGCACTGATGGAACACGGCGCCACACCAGACACTGCAGCCCCTTGCCCTGCCCGCCTCTATGTCGACGGCAAGGAGTTCCACAACGTGGAAAACAGTTCGAACTTGGCGGCAACACTCCGGGATGATTTTTCAGCCTCGTGTAACACCGGTTTCATAGGGCTCCGTGCCAGCCTCGATAAAAACGACCTGACCGACGAGGCCCGAGACGTATTCGGGATTGGTCTGGAATGGCACACGGGACTGGCCAACGCCGATGGCAAGGTGCCCGTTCCTTCAAGTGAGATCGAAAAGGCGGCGTCCATGATCGGGCAGGGATCCATTCAGATGAATCCACTCGCTATGGCCTCCGTCGCCGCGACTGTGAGTTCAGGTGAGTTCCGACAGCCCGTCATCAGGACAGACATCCCCCAGCAAAAGGCCGCTCGTTCACTTTCACCAGCCGTCGTCGCGCAGCTGCGGGACCTGATGCGCACCACTGCCGTCCGTGGCACCGCTGCCGGAGTCATGGCAGGTCTAAGTGGAGGTGCCAAAACGGGCACTGCAGAGGTGGGTTCAGCCAACGACAGCTGGTTCGTCGGCTACCACGGTGATGTCGCCGTTGCGGCGATGGTAGAGGGCGGCGGCCATGGTTCGGACGCCGCCGGTCCGGCAGTCCGCGCCGTTCTGACTGCGGGGTCATAAGAGCGTTACCGTCGCAAGAGGAACCTCACAGGTTGAACGTCTCCGCACTCTGCAGGCCCGGTGCCCCCAGGCCGAGCTTTCGATAGGGGGACCGGGCCATGCTCTGGGCCCGGAGCCCAGCGGCTCCCTTGCAGGACCGCGCAGGAGATTACCCTGCGAGTTCTTCTGCGGCCCGAGATGGGTTGCTGCCAGGCTCGGCGCTCGTGATCCGGCATGACCCGCGAATAGCTGGCCCCAGTCAGGGGCTGACGTTCCCCCGGACATGTCTGTCGGAAGCGAGCGTCGGCCTGGCCCACCCGTTGGCCCTTCTCGGACGGGTCATGCTATGGACTACCAGTCTTGAGACGCCACACCACCCCCGTCGAGCTGCCTGCAGCGGGCCGCCGGAGATCGTACGGCCCATCTCCTCAACCGGCATCAGCGATTCGACCAACACCCGTCCTTCTGCGAGTAAACGACTACCCGTCAACCCAGCTGTCCATCAAGCCGCATCCCTCTACCAGTGGTGAACGACGTCTCTCACCTGGCCAGATAGCGAACGCTGCTGGAGTGCTAGTGGTTGCGCCCGTTGATTCGTCGGGGATGGCGGGTCGATCCAGGCTGTGGTGTTGCCGAGGTAGAGGCCGCAGGCGCAGTCGAGGGCTTCCTGGGGGGTTCCGGTGGGGTAGCCGCTGGGCAGGATCGATTTCTCGTAATCGTCGTGGCTGGCGCGGTAGATGGCAAAGCCCCAGGTGGTAGCCGATCCGGTGTAGCGCAGGCGCATCAGGGGCAGGGGGGTGCCGTCGGAGAGCTGTCCGGCGACGTAGGCGAACTCGCCGTGGTAGCGGACGGTGATGCCGTCGAGCTGGGGCCAACGCTCGCGTGCCCTGGCGGCCAGCCGCTGGCGCAGCGAGGTCTTGGTCGATTCCGGCGGCTTGGCCATATGGCCATCGTGCCCTACCCGGTTGCCAGCATCATCAAGGGCGTGCCTTCCAGTCCTTATGTCATATGCCTTGGCGATGCTGAGCGCGCTGAGCTGGAGTCGCTGTCCCGCCGGGCGACCGCGCCGCACCGGATGGTGCTGCGGGCACGGATCGTGCTGCTCGCGGCCGCCGGCGCCGGGAACAGCGAGATCGCGGGGCGTCTGAGCATCTGTGAGGACACGGCTCGCAAGTGGCGGCGCCGGTATTGGGGCCAAAGGCCTGGGAGGGCTTTGCGACGCTCCGCGACCCGGGCGGCCCCGCGTGTTCCCCACTGCGGTGGCGGCCCAGGTTAAGGCCCTGGCGTGCGAGATGCCCGCCGCCAACGGGACGCCGCTGGCCCGCTGGACCTGCCCGGAACTGGCCCGGAAGGCTGCCGCGGATGGCATCGCCCCCACGCCCTCGCCGTCCACGGTGCGTCGATGGCTGGCCGGCGACGCGATCAGGCCCTGGCAGCACCGGTCGTGGATCTTCCCACGAGACCAGCACTTCGCCCTGAAGGCTTCCCGTGTCCTGGACCTATACCAGCGGGAATGGGACGGCAAGCCTCTCGGCTGCGAGGAGTACGTGATCAGCGCCGACGAGAAGCCCGGCGTCCAGGCGCGGATGCGGATCCACCTTCCACTCCCGGCCGGGCCGGGGCGGGCCATGCGCACCGAAAGCGAGTACCGCCGCTACGGCGCCCTCGCTTACCTGGACGCTTACGACGTCCACCGCGCGAAGGTGATGGGCCGGTGCGAGTCGTCCACCGGGATCAAGCCGTTCACCGCGCTCGTCGACCAAGTCGTGACGGCCGAGCCGTACGCGTCGGCGAAGCGGGTGTTCTGGGTCGTGGACAACGGGGCCTCGCACCGCAACTGGGCAGCGGCAGCCCGCCTCAGCGATGCCTACCCGAACGCGCAGATGGTCCACCTGCCCGTCCACGCCTCCTGGCTGAACCAGGTCGAGGTCTACTTCTCCGTCATCCAGCGCAAACTGCTCACCCCGGACGACTTCGAGGACCTGGACGAACTCGCCACCTAGGTCCTCGCCTTCGAAAATCACTACAACGCCGTGGCCGGACCATTCGACTGGAAGTTCACCCGCGCCGACGGGCCTTGACCCCGGATCCTGAACACGGGTTATGCGGCTTTGACCAGCGTAGGGGCCTTGACCCAAGGCCGGGTAGTTAACGTATTTGCGCTGGTGGCAAGGGGTCATTCTGGCTGGTGTAGGTGGCGGGTCCGGCCTTGTGGATGAGTCCCTGACTGGCCCATCGGTCGAGTTGTCGGCGCATGGTGCCCAGGGTGATGTCGTCGAGGTGGCGGGCGAGGTCTCGTGGGTGCCAGTGGCGGTCGGGTTCGGTGTCGAGGATGTCCAGGACGCGCTGTCGGCGGCGGTCGTTCGGCCGGGTGTGGCGGTCGTCGTGTGAGGTGGCGGGCAGTTCAGGCTCGGGTGCGAGGATGGCGATGGCCAGGCCGGTGACGGTGCGGCTGGTATCCGGACGGCCGTCGTCTTTGCGGTCGTGGTAGCGGGAGATCGGCGACTTGACCTTGCGGGTGCTGACGCGGGGCCGCCTGGGCGGGAGAAGCGCGGCCAAGATCCGCCGGCCGATGACGCCGGGCGTCCCGCGGCCGGTGATGCCTTCGGCCTGGAGCACCAGGTCCCGGGCGGTGTGAAGGGCGATGGCGAAGCCGCAGCGGTCCGGGTCTGTGCCGGGCCGGGACTCGGCGGCCTCCACCATGACCGTTCGCAGGGCTTGGTAGAGCGTGAGCATGGCCCACATCTCCTGCTCGACGCCGACCGGGTCGCCCGAGCGCAGTACCCGGCCCTGCCAGAGGGTGTGCCGCAACGCGAAATACGCGGACTCGTGCTCCCACCGCTGGTGGTAGAGGGTGACCAGGGCCGAGGCGGGGTAGCGGCGGGCGTCGGTCAAGGTGGTGGCGAGTCGGTAGGAGCCGGTGAACGAGGTGCCGTCCTTGCAGGTCACGGTGATTTTGGCTTCGACGATGCGGACCGGGACGGTGCCCAGGACGGACAGGTAGGAGCCGTCGCCGAGACGGGCCAGAACTGGAGTGCGGCGGTTGGCGCGGAGCCGGCCCAGGAACTGGGCGCCAGTGTCGGCCACGTTAGCCAGGAAGGCGTTGGCGTCGAAGCCTTTGTCCCATAAGACCAGCATGTCAGGGCGGAGGTGGTGCAGCAGCCGACGGGCGTAGTCGGTTTCACCGACGCTGGTGGGGCCGAAGACCGCACCGATCAGGGCCCGAGTGCCGGTCTCCACCAAAGTCATCAGCTCCACCATCGGGTAGCCGCCGCGGCTCTGCGGTCCGAACCGGTCCACATTCCGGTCGCTCTCGGGGACCTTGATAGAACTGCAGCCGTCGAAGGAGACCGTGCGGAAGGGCCCGAACCGCACACCGCGCGTCTTCGGCCGGGCCAGCGGCCCCGCCAGGATGTCAAAAAGACGCCGCATCGGGACGGTACCGACCCGGCGGCGCAGGTCCCGCAGGGCCTTCGCGGTCGGCCACACGGTCTCCAGCCCAGCCCCTGCCAGGGCCGCGGTCAGTTTCTGCCACACCAGCCGGTACCCGACCTCCGGGAACAGGCACATCGCAAGCACGAAATAGACGCCCACCCGAGAGGGCAGGTCCCGCAGCCGGCGCTGCACGGTCAGCGTCTCTTCCAGGACGGCGTCAATGAGATCGAACGGCAGTACCTGGGTCAGCTCGCCCAAGTGGCCGGGAGCGAACCGCCCGCCGGCGACCGTGAACTCGCGGAACACGGTCGTCAGACCGGAGGGCAGGGCACAATGACGTGCAAGCAACGGAGCTCCGAAAGTGGCAGACAGTCTTGGCGGACTACCTGCTCCAACGGGGCTCCGTCGCTCATGTTCCGGACCGTCACCAGCTCGCTTGCCACCAGCGCAAATACGTTAACTACCCGGCCTTGGGTCAACGCCCGGTTGATCGGCGGTCAGCATGCGGAGCGTGATGTGGTTCCGTTGATCGCTGCCTGCAGTGGGGTCGACGAGGCGGTTGAACGGGCTCGAGCTCACCCCGAAGGCAACACCTGGTACGCGGCGGAGCACATCGCCGGCCTCCTCGCCGGTGCCGGGCGCACCCGAGGAAGCCGTTACCGTCCTCCAGCAGCAGGACCGCAGGAACAGCCATGACCTGGCCGGCTACCTCATCGACCTCGGCCGCGTCGAGGACGCCCTGGCCCTTCTCCAACGGCGCAACCCCCGGCTGCCCAAGCTGACGGTCGGGTCCTGACACGACGATCCTCCGTTCTGAGGCACTGCCTGGGATCATCGGTGATCCGGCGCACGCTGCTCCTCGACGAACGGAAGCACCGCGGTATCTGTGCTCCGGGAGGAAGGGTGTCCACGATTGCCGTGCTGCGCAGAAGGGGTTCCTTCGGCACGATCTGTTATGGGGATCGCGACATGTACCGCCACACGGCGTGCTCCAAGCCGGCGCGGTCATGTCCGAGGAGATCGGCGGTCCCTTCGTACACCGCCCGCAGCTCCCCATAGCCCGGGCCCGTGACCCCGGCCTGGGCGGCGAAGGCGCGCAGGTGCACGTCGACGGCGACCTGGGACCGACCGACGAGGTTCCCGAGATAGTCCACGCTCTTCGGCCCCACGCCCCTTGTCTTCCGCAGGGCGTCACGGTTGGCCTGCCGGCCGAGCCACGCGTGGAGCTCCTCCCGGGTGTCGACGCGTTGCGTGACCAGGAGGTCGGTGATGGCGTGGGCGGTAGCGACCCGGCGGGGGCTGTTGAAGTCCATGGCGGTGGCGAGGTCTTCGGTGGCCAGACGTGCCTGGAAACCCTGGACCGTGGCGGCGTCGGGCCATGCGGCCTGGAGCCGGATCAGCCGCGGCCGGATCGTCGACTCGTACCTGCGGCGGACGTGGAAGCTGGCGTCGCAAATCACGGCGCCCATGTGCGTCCAGCCCCGGGGCGGGAGGAACGGGCCGTCGCCGAGGGCGGCCCGCACGTGGGCGGCCAGGCGCTGCACCGGGCTGTGCGCGGTCAAGGGCCCATGATGGCGTCCGGCCGGGCCCGCGTACCCGGGAACACCGAAAGCCGGGGAAGGGGAGAGGAAACGGCGCCGGGGCGCTGCTGGGCGGGAGGGGCGCTGAGTGGGCAGGCGAGGGTAAGTATCGCAACTATGATAGTTTGGGTACTGTGACGTACATGGAGACGAGGACATACACGACGATCGACCTCCGTAAGGCCATGGGGGAGATCCTCGATCGCACCCGGATTGCGGGTGAGGCGGCCGCGATCACGCGCAAGGGCAGGACGGTCGCCTATCTGGTGCCCGCCGAGTGGTTCGAGCAGCACCAGCAGCCGACCGCACAGCAGCCGGCCTCCGACGCCGGCCGGGACGCGGCCTGAACCGCCAGGCCGGAAGATCGGGAGCCCTGGCCTCATGACTGCTCAGACAGTGCATTTCGATGGACCCGGGGGAGACAAGCCCCCGGTCCCGTTGATGCCCGAACGCACTCCGCAGGCTCTGCGTCTGGCCATCCAGGAGCACGCCCCGCACCTCCTGCCGGACTTCGAGTCCCATTGGCGTCGGGCGATCGGAGACGCTTTCAACCTCACACCCGTGCCCGCGTTCATGCGTCTGTGGTGGACCCAGTACGCCATCGCTCGCGATCCCCGCCTTGCGGCACACCTGGACGATCTCCAGTCGCGCGCCGCGACGTGCGAGGACCGCCAGGAGTCGGCCGCTCTCCTGGCCGAGTACAGCCGCCTGCGGCGTGAAGCAGCCACTGTGCAGCCGGGCCAGTGACCGGCGACCTCCCGCAGCCGCCCTGGCAGATGGACTGGACCGCAGAGGCACGACAGGAATTCGACGCGATGCCCGCCGACGGCCGGCAACTCGTCCTGGCCGCCCGCGCCGAACTGATCACCGCCCCGGACCCCTACTACCGAGGGATCGACGCCGACGCGTCCCTGCCGCACTGGATCACCATCCGCCCCCTCGCCTCCACCAGCCCCGGCGGACCCCACATCGCCGACCTCGCCGGCGGCCGCGGATGGCTCATCTACACCTTCATCCGCCGCCACGCCGAACCCCAGATCACCATCACCGACGCCTTCTGGACCTGACAGACCGTGAGCCGACAGCACCGGCCGGCTTCCACACCCCAGTCGTCGTGCGAAGCTCCTCGAGGACCTGACCGCCCTCAACGACGAAGAGCCGTCCCAAGCCCCGGACGGCGCCCGTGCTCCCGCCACACCGCCCTGCCCACCCCGGAACGCCCCGATGGCGCGGTCATCGCCACCGCCGCCCGGACCGGTGGGCCGGGCAGCTCGTCAGGGTTCTCGACCTCACCCGACTCCTGCGAAGCTGGCTCGCCCGTTCAGCCTGCACGAGGCGACCGGCAGCCATGCGGAAGCGGGTCCGTTCAGCCCCCCGGCGCTCCTCAGCGACCGTCATGCCCGTAGTTCCCATTGAAGGGCCAGGATCACCTGTTCCGGTCCGACAGCACTCCTGAACGACGCCTCCGGACTGCCATAATCCAGCCATGGGAAACCTCTACGACTACTACGCGGCCACCGACGACACGCAAGCCCTCGCGCTGTTCGAAGACGGCTGCATAGCGGACCCCTTCGGCACCCTCGGCCTCAAAGGGACAGACCCCTACCTGATCCTCGGACCGTCGAAGCCCACCTGACAGGAGGGTCCGAGGAACAAGCAGAAGCCGACCCCCGCTTCTGCACACTGCTCAACAACGCCGAGCACGAAGGGCCCTGGCCCGTCTTGCTCAACGACACCCTCCGCGACGCCCTTGCAGCGGCCTCCCCGGAGCGCCTGCTGGATGCCGCCACCGCGTGGACCCGCACGCAGGACGGTGGCGGGCAGGACCCAGGGCTCATGGCCGACTTCCTGGAACGCCTCGCCGAACTCGCCCGCGACGCCGGGCCACCACGACGCCTGTACTGCGGCATGTCCCTATAGAAAACCAAGCCGCGCCACAAGAGAAACCGTCGAACCCCCAGCAGCATGCCGCGCCTGAAGCGCATCGGCCCGAATGATGGGCGACGGGTGGCGCGTAGGGAAGCCGTTGGCACGCGAGATTCTCGTCCGTCGAACTCTTTCCGCAGGCCCCAGGGGTGACAGGGGGATAGCGGAACGACCGGGGAAGCGAGTGGCGCGGGACTGGACAGCGCGGACGTGCATTGGGCTGGTGAAAGCTCGGAATGAAGCCGGGCCTGGTGTGTACGCACGACGCGTACACACCAGGACCTCGGGGTCAACGCTCAGTTAGATCGCTTCGTGCCACAGTTCGGTGCCGATGCAGTAGAACGCATCCGTGTTGTACCGGTTGTTGTAGAACGTGGCAAACTGGCTGCACACGTCTACGTTCGGCTCCTTGGCGACAAGGTACGGGCCGGTGCTGGTCGCTGACGCAGATCCCGAGCCGACCCCGAGAATGCCGGCTGCGCAGACGGCAGTAGCGAAAGCCAGGCCGATTCGCTTAGTGCGCTTCATCGAATGAATCTCCCTTGCCAGAGAAAATTTCCCGAGACGAGTGGTCCCGACGTTTCGGTGCCACGTCTTTCGACTCACGGAAAACCGTGGCAGAAGGATATTCGTGTTCGGCTCTTCGGCTCAATGATGTCGGGATGTTGCAGGATGAAGATAGCCTTCACCATCTTTGCACGCGGTCTCCGTCCATTCGAAGTGCATCCAATCCGGGACTGCCAAGCTTCCGCTCTTGTGAGATAAATGCAGGTCAGGATGCATTTCAGGGCATTGGGTGATGACTCCCGTCGATCAAGGCACCCCGTACTCCGGGAGGGGTGTGAATGATTTGTAGTCGCCGACCGCGAAAATGACTTCCGTGTTCCGAAATCTGGCGCTAAGGTTCAATGGGTCTTGCGTGTGATCTCGCCCACCTTGCCGACTGGGTGAAAATTTGATTTACTACGAAAATTTTTTGCTCACCACCAGCCTGTGTTATGGCCACTGGACGAGTTCGGGAACCTGGGGTCTGCGCCTCTGCCGAACAGGGAATCCCCGCACTCACAGTCCCCCTCCCGCCGGAACTCACCGCCCTCGAGGAACAGCCCCGGCACTCACCGGTCCGGACGGGATGGCCCGCCCGCCGCTGCGCTACGCACACGCCGTACGAGGGACGCGACCCGGGCTGCGACTGAGGGCGCGACCTGGTACTGCGTCGGGCGAGGGCTGCTGGTGAAGCGAACGAGGCGTACTGCGGGGTCGTGGCCGGCGTTGGCGGGTAGCTCCGACGGTGGCTGAAGGTAGCGCCCACTGGGGTCTCGGCCGATGTACCGAAGGTAGGAACGCCGGTCCTTGCGGTCGTCGCGCTGGTCGGGTGGGGTGGGCAAGCCGGTCGGGCAGGCCGACACCTCCTCCTCCCCCCGCGCGCGATAGCCGCTGGGGAGGACCAGAGTGGGAGCGGGCCGGCCGCCAACGCCTATTCCGCTGCCTCCCTGGAAGCGCCGCCCACCGAGGACAGCGACAGCGGGACCGGTTGGAGGTGTTGCTGGTCGATGTGGCGGTGACCGATCCGCTGGCGGTGCTGGCGGCGGTGAGCCGATTGGAGGCGTCGATCGAGCGGC
>NZ_JBIVNJ010000034.1:0-97422 GCF_044753585.1 Streptomyces sp. NPDC088354
GAACCCGGAAGCTAAGCCTTTCAGCGCCGATGGTACTGCAGGGGGGACCCTGTGGGAGAGTAGGACGCCGCCGAACAATTCTTCAGCCTCAACCCTCGAACTCCGGTTCGGGGGTTGAGGTTTTTTGCGTTGTGCCGGCGGCCCATCTCGAACAGCCTTTACAGGCGCCCGGCGGCCTTGAGCGCGAGGTACGCGTCTGCCAGGGCGGGTGCGATGTCGGCCGGAGGGGCGTCCACGACGGTGATGCCGTGACGGACAAGGCGCTCGGCGACGCGCCGGCGTTCCGCGCGGGCCTGTTCGGCGGCGGCTGCCGCGTAGACCGCGTCGATGGTGCCGCGGCCCGCGGCCATGTCGTCGACCCGTGGGTCGGCGACAGAGGCGATGAGGACCTCGTGGCGGTGCGTGAGCTGCGGGAGGACCGGCAGGAGGCCTTCTTCCATGGGGGCGGCGTCCAGGCCGGTGAGGATCACCACCAGGGAGCGGTGCGAGGTCCGTTGAAGCACGGTCGAGACGAGCCCCCGCGCATCGGATTCGACGAGTTCGGCATCCAGCGGGGCCATGGCGTTGACGAAGGCGGGGAGCATGTCGCGGGCCGCGCGGCCGTGCACGGAGGCACGTACGCGACGGTCGTAGGCGAGGAGGTCCACGCGGTCGCCCGCGCGGCTCGCCAGCACTGCGAGGAGCAGAGCCGCGTCCATCGCGGCGTCCAGGCGGGGCGCGTCGCCCACGCGGCCCGCGGAGGTGCGTCCGGTGTCGAGGACGACGAGGATGTGGCGGTCGCGTTCGGGTCGCCAGGTGCGGACGGCGACGGTCGACCGGCGGGCGGTGGCCCGCCAGTCGATGGAGCGGGTGTCGTCGCCCGGGATGTACTCGCGCAGCGAGTCGAACTCTGTTCCCTGTCCCCGGATGAGGACGGACGTGCGGCCGTCGAGCTCCCGCAGCCGTGCGAGGCGGGACGGTAGGTGTTTGCGGCTGTGGAAAGGCGGCAGCACACGGACGGTCCAGGGCACGTGGTGCGAGCCCTGGCGGGCCGCCAGACCGAGGGGGCCGGAGGAGCGGACGGTGACGCGTTCCGCGTGCCGGTCACCACGACGGGTGGGGTGGAGGACGGTGGTGAGGCGGCGACGCTCGCCGGCGGGGATCGTCAGTTCGTGCCGTGAGTACGTGACCTCGGTTCCGGGGCGCCAGCTGCTCGGCGGCCAGGCGTCGCGCAACGCGGCACGGAGCGGTCGACGACCCGGATTGGTCACGGTGAGCGTGACCTCCGCGACCTCGTCGAGTCGAACTGATGTATCACCGGTTCGGGTGAAATGGAGCTTTCGTACTGGCGCGGCGAGGGCGAGGTCGCACAGAATTCCGAAGAGAAGGACGCCTTCGACGAGCAGGATGCCGTTCCAGCCAGGGAGGAGCACCCCCACGACGAGGGCGCCGATCGCGGCGAGGAGGGCGGTGCGTCCGGTCAATGACATCGATCGGCCTGTCGGCTCAGCGGGGCACGGGGACGTGGGCGAGGACCGAGGTGATGACCGAGTCGGGGGTCGTGCCCTCCATCTCGGCCTCGGGCCGCAGTTGGATCCGGTGCCGGAGGGTGGGCAGTGCCAGGGCCTTCACGTCGTCGGGTGTGACGTAGTCGCGGCCGGTGAGCCAGGCCCAGGCCCTGGCGGTGGCGAGGAGAGCGGTGGCTCCGCGGGGGGAGACACCGAGAGCGAGTGAGGGGGATTCACGGGTGGCGCGGCAGATATCGACGATGTAGGCGGTGATGTCGGGGGAGACCGTCGTCTTGGCGACCGCGGCGCGGGCGGCGTCGAGGTCGGCGGGACCGGCGACGGGCCGGATGCCGGCGGAGTCCAGGTCGCGGGGGTTGAAGCCCTCGGCATGCCGGGTGAGGACGTCGATCTCCGTCTCGCGGGAGGGGAGGGGCAGCACGAGCTTGAGCAGGAAGCGGTCCAGCTGGGCTTCCGGAAGCGGATAGGTGCCCTCGTACTCGACCGGGTTCTGCGTCGCCGCGACCAGAAAGGGTTCCGGGAGGGGACGTGGGGTGCCGTCGACCGTCACTTGGCGCTCCTCCATCGCCTCCAGGAGGGAGGCCTGGGTCTTGGGAGGCGTGCGGTTGATTTCGTCGGCGAGGAGGAGGTTGGTGAAGACGGGGCCCGCTTGGAAGGAGAACTCGGCCGTCCGGGCGTCGTAGATGAGGGAGCCGGTGATGTCTCCGGGCATCAGGTCTGGGGTGAACTGGACGCGTTTGGTCTCCAGCTGCAGCGACGCGGCCAGTGTCCGAACCAGCAGCGTCTTGGCGACGCCGGGCACACCTTCGAGCAGGACGTGCCCGCGGCACAGCAGGGCCACCACCAGGCCGGTGACTGCCGGGTCCTGGCCGACGACGGCCTTGGCGATTTCGGTGCGCAGTGCCTCCAGGGAGGCGCGGGCGCTGTCGGCGGTGGGAGCGGCGCTCACGGGATTGCTTTCCTCTCGTTGCGCAGGATGCGGCGTTCGAGTGCGTCGAGGTCGTCGGCGAGGCGCAGCAGGGCGGCGTCGTCGGCCGGGGGAGGGCCGTGCAGCGTGATGTGCGGATCCGTGGAGGGATCGTCGAGGCGTGCGGCGACCGCGGAGGCGAGGGTACCCGGGTCGTGGGCCTGGGACGGCGGGATACCGAGGAGGGGAGCCAGCCGGTCCCGGGTCGCGGTGCGCAGTGCTTCGGCGGCGCGCGCGCGGGCGTTGCCGCGGCGGTAGAGACGCGCCCTCCCCTCGGTGGCCTCCGCGGCCCTCACGGTCGCGGGCAGGCGCTCGGCGACGATCGGGCCGAGCCGGCGGGCGCGCCAGAGCGCGGCGAGCCCTGCGGCGATGAGGAGCTGGAGGAAAGCCCAGTTCCAGCCGTCGGGGATGAGGTCGAGGAAGCTTTGTTGGCCGCCGTCGAAAGCGGCCGCGTCGTCGAGAGAGGGGAGGTACCAGACGAGTCGCGGGTGGGCACCGAGGAGCTGCAGGGCGAGCGAGGCATTGCCCTGGTCGTCGAGGTTCTCGTTCTGCAGGAGTGTGTGGGTTCCGAGGACGACGACGTCACCGTCCGCCGTCGGAAGGCGCAGGAGGGTGGGGTTGCCCGCGCCGGTGCGGTAGCACCCGTCGGCTCCTTCGGCGGTGGTCGTGTAGGTGGTGCCGCCGAGATCGGCGTCGCCCGCGCGGACCGCGGCGGGCAGGTCGCATCCGGCCCTGCGGGTCTGGACGGCGGTGGGGCCCGCGTAGTGGACCCTGGGGGCGAGTACGCCGAGGGAGGAGTCACTCGGGTCGAGCAGGACGGTGCGGCCACCGCCGGACTGCACCGTGGCCCGGTGCAGGCGAAGCTGCTGATGTGGCGTCAGTAGGTCGGGGACGGTGACGAGGAGGGTGGTGTCGGGGGTGACGGCGGCAGCGGCATCGTCGGTGGTGGTGACGACCTTGGTCGTGACGCCTCGGTGTTCGAGGAGTTGCGCCAAGGCCCGGCTTCCTGCCGGGTCGGGAGAACGGGGGTCCAGTGCTTGGTGGTTCTGACCGGATTGCAGAAGGGCGTAGAGGACGCCGAAGAACACCAGGGCGAGGCCCGCGGCCAGTAGGGCGCGCCAGCCGGTCCAGAGCTGATGTGCCGTAGGGGACACGGAAGTCGTGGCGGGAGCCGGCGTCGCGGCCGGGGCGGTGGTCACGGGCGGGCGCCCCCGGACGCCCCGGCTGGGGTCGCGGCGAAGTCGGGCTTGGTGCGCCCCACTTGGGTGTCCAGGTCGCGGAGGGCCGTGTAGGCCTCGGGGCTGCCCTGCCGGTTGCCGTAGGTGACGTCGTCGAAGCTGCGGGCGGCGTCGCGCAGCGCCGCGGCGTGGGCGGGCAGGTGGCGGCCGGCGTCGGCCACGGCCTCGTCGGCGGTGCGGCCAGGGCGTGGATCGATGACTGCGCGTTCCTCCAGGGAGCGCACGATCGCCCGCATCCGTTCCTGGACGGCCTCGGTCCAGACGCCGTTGCGGGCGTGCTCCTCGGCCGCGGCCCGGTGTTCCGCGGCGGTGCGCGGGCCCTTGGTGAACAGGCCGCCGCCCGGGGCCGGCTGGGAGCGCAGTGCGCCGAGCCGCAGTCGGAGGACGACGGCCAGCACGATGACGAGCACGATCACCGTGACCAGGCCGACGGTGCCTCCGGGGGCGGCCCCGGAGGCACTGTCCATCAGGTCGGAGAACTTCCGCCACAGCCACTCCAGGGCGCGCTGGAGGAGGCTGGGGTCGTTCTGGTGGTAGACGGCCTTGGACAGTTCGTCCTCGGCCGCCTCACGAGCCGGAACGCGCGGGATCGTGACCGGTACGTCCCCCGACACCGGCGTCAGGCCCCGGTGGCCGGACTCGCGCCGGGCGTACCGGTCGGCTCTCCGTATCCGGTGACGCCTGCGGCGCGGGCCAGGTCGATGTCGAGGGCCTCGCGCCGGATGCGCTGGTCCATGTAGAGCAGGGCGGTCACGCCCGCGCTGATCGGGAAGGTGATGGTGGATCCGATGACGGCGCCGATGCCGACGACGATCAGGTAGGACCAGCCGAGGCCGGCGGAGTTGCCCGAGGTGAAGGCGGACAGACCGTCGCCGCTGACGGCCAGGCCCACGAGCAGGAAGGGGATCTGGATGATCGACGTGATGAGGTAGACGAGCAGCGAGGAGAGCAACTGGATCCCCAGGACCCGCCACCACGAGCCGCGCACCAACTTGGCGGAGCGCGCCATCGACTTGACCACGCCCTGCTTCTCCAGCATCAGCGCGGGAGAGGCGAGGCTGAACCGGATCATCAGCCACACGACGACGACCAGCGCCGCCAGACCGCCGAACAGGGCGAGGCTGAGTCCGGCTCCGACGGAGCCGCCGACCGCCAGTGCCACCCCGGGGCCGATGCCGACGGTCAGGATGCCCACCGCTATGAGGGCGATCAGGAGGGTCAACCCGAGCAGCCGGGCGAACTGGGGCCGGGCGTCGGACCAGGCCTCGCCTGTGGTGACCTGGCGCCCCAGCACGGCCCTGCTGATCACCATGGTGAGCATCGCGGTGGCGATCACCACGCCGAGCAGCGTGATGATCAGGGTGAGCCCGGCGCCCGCGAGGCTGCCGCCGACGGCGTCCGCGACGTCGTTGAGGCTTGGTTCGGGGTTGTTCTCCAAGGCGTTGAGGCTGCTGTTGTCGTTGAGGGCCAGACCCTGCAGGAGCACCGAGGCGCCCTGGGTCACCAAGGAGACCACCAGGGCGATGCCGAGCACCGTCCGCCAGTGCGCGCGCATGGTGGAGACCGCCCCGTCCAGGATCTCGCCCACGCCCAGCGGCCGCAGCGGGATGACGCCGGGCTTGGGGGAGGGCGGGAGACCCCACTGGGGCGGCTTCCAGCCGGACTGTGCGGTGCCGCCCCAGGTGGGGGGCGGGGGCGGGTTGCCCCACCCTCCGCTTCCGGCGGCCTGCCACTGGCCGGCCGGAGGCTGCTGCTGGGTCCAGTTCGGGGGCGCAGAATCCTGCGGCGTGTCGGGGCCGTTCGTGTGCCCCGGCTCGTCGGAGGGGGAGGATCCGGGCGAGGCCCAGCCCGGAGAGTCGTTCATCATCGCTCCTTCGTTACTGCGCTACCCGATCGTTCAACGCCGGGACGGTGGCAATCGTGCCATGGGGTAAGTGGCCTTGTACCCGCGGATGCGGTGCACCGCAACCGTTCAAAACGTGCTGCCGTTCACGGCAGACTGGGCAGATGGGTGATCAGTACGTGGTATCTCTGGCCAACGAAACCAAGGGGAACCCCGACGAACCGCTCCCGGCGCTGCGCTGGGAGGAGCCGCCGGAAGGGCCCGTCCTCGTCCTGCTCGACCAGACACGCCTCCCGGCGGAGGAAGTTGAACTGGTCTGCACCGATGTGCCCGCACTCGTCGAGGCGATCCGCGGCCTCGCCGTGCGCGGGGCGCCGCTGCTCGGCATAGCAGGCGCCTACGGTGTGGCGCTCGCAGCCGTACGCGGCTACGACGTCGACGACGCCGCTGAAACGCTCGCGCACGCCCGACCCACCGCCGTCAACCTGGCCTACGGCGTCAAGCGCGCCGTGGCCGCCTACCGCGCCGCCCTCACCGGCGAGGCGCACGGCGACCCCGACCGCGCCGCGGCCGCCGCCCTCGCCGAAGCCCGCCGTCTGCACGCCGAGGACGCCGAGGCCAGCACCGCCATGGGCCGCAACGGCCTCCAACTGCTCTCCGAGCTCCTGCCCGGCGGTGGGTACCAGATCCTCACGCACTGCAACTCCGGAGCCCTCGTCTCCGGC
Organism: Streptomyces sp. NPDC088354; assembly: GCF_044753585.1. Taxonomy (NCBI): domain Bacteria; kingdom Bacillati; phylum Actinomycetota; class Actinomycetes; order Kitasatosporales; family Streptomycetaceae; genus Streptomyces; species Streptomyces sp. NPDC088354. The sequence goes on from NZ_JBIVNJ010000034.1 coordinate 6,279, forward strand.
GGCGAGGGCACGGCCTTCGCCGTCGCCCTCGCCGCCCACCGCCGCGGCCAACTGCGCCGGCTGTGGGTCGACGAGACCCGCCCGCTGCTCCAGGGCGCCCGGCTCACCGCCTACGAGGCCGCCCGCACCGGCATGGCGTACACACTGCTCACCGACAACGCCGCCGGTTCCCTCTTCGCCGCCGGGGAGGTGCACGCCGTCCTCGTCGGCGCGGACCGCATCGCTGCCGACGGGTCCGTCGCCAACAAGGTCGGCACCTACCCGCTCGCCGTCCTGGCCCGCTACCACAACGTGCCCTTCGTCGTTGTGGCCCCCACCACCACCGTCGATCTGGACACCCCGGACGGGGCGTCCGTCGAGATCGAGCAGCGCCCCGGCCACGAGGTCACCGACGCGGCCGGAGTCGCCATGGCTCCGCTGGGCACCCAGGCGTACAACCCCGCGTTCGACATCACGCCACCGGGCCTGATCACGGCGATGGTCACCGAGAACGGGGTGATCTCGCCGGTCACCGCGGATGCCCTGGCGGCACTGTGCTCGCCTCGTGCTCCAGGTCACGACCAGGCGCGGGGATGATCCCGGCCTGAAGCAAGGTGACGGCCCCCTGACCCGTGCGGACGCACGGGTCAGGGGGCCGTGCCATTGACCTGCGACCGCGTCCGTCGGCCGGCTCTCCCGCGCAGGCTGGTACTGGCAGTCCGTGGAAAACGAAGGCACTGGCTGCCACGGCCGCCGGCCCGTCCACTGGTCTGGGGTGAGGAGGCCGGCCACCGGCTCGATCCCCGTCGTCGAGCACCCGTGAAGGAGTCACCATGAGCACCGACCAGAAGATCGCCGTCATCACCGGGGCCAACCGCGGCCTGGGACGCGCCAGTGCCCTGCACCTGGCCGCGAGCGGCGTCGACGTCGTGATCACGTACCGGAACAACCGGGCCGAGGCGGAGGACGTCGTGGCGGCCGTCGAGGGTCTGGGCCGGTCCGCGGCCGCCCTGCGTCTGGACACCGGCGCCGTGAGCTCCTTCGCGGACTTCGCCGGGCAGCTGGCCGGCGAGCTCACGTCCCGCTGGGACCGGACGACCTTCGACTACCTGGTCAACAACGCCGGCCACGACCTGACGGCGTCCTTCGCGGAGACCACCGAGATGGACTTCGACGCCCTGGTCGACGTCCATCTCAAGGGCGCCTTCTTCCTCACCCAGACCCTGCTGCCGCAGCTCGCCGACGGCGGCGCCGTCGTGAACGTCTCCACCGGACTGACCCGCATCATCGCCCCCGGCCACGCCGCCTACGGCGCGATCAAGGGTGCGGTCGAGGTCCTCACCCGCTACCTGGCCAAGGAGCTCGGCGGACGCGGTATCCGCGTCAACACGATCGCCCCCGGAGCGACCGCCACCGACTTCGGCGGCGGTGGCATGAAGCACAACGAGCAGGTACGGGCGCGCGTCAGCTCGCAGGTCGCCCTCGGCCGCATGGGCGAGCCCGACGACATCGGCGCGGCACTCGCCGCGCTGCTCTCGGACGCGAACCGGTGGGTCACGGCACAGCGCATCGAGATCTCCGGCGGCCAGAGCCTGTGACACCGGCCCGAACCGGCCTGAACCGCCCCGAAGTGACCTTCGTCAGAGAACAGGGTCATACGACCCGTCGCGCAGCTCGCCATGAACCTGGCAGGGTGTTCACTGTCCGGAACCAGGTGTCCGGAGCCGGTACGCGGGAATGACCTCGACGGCCCCCGACATGCCAGGTCAACGGCAGATGTCAGTGGATGGAGATCACGGCGGAGTGACGACGAACACCATGGTCAAAGCTATCGATGCGAAAATGGGATGATGGTCGCTATGAAGGGACGCGTCCTGGTCGTCGACGACGACACCGCACTGGCAGAGATGCTTGGCATCGTGCTGCGCGGCGAAGGTTTTGAGCCGTCGTTCGTGGCCGACGGTGACAAGGCCCTTGCCGCTTTCCGTGAGACCAAGCCGGATCTGGTTCTCCTCGACCTCATGCTCCCCGGGCGCGACGGCATCGACGTGTGCCGTCAGATCCGGGCCGAGTCCGGGGTGCCCATCGTCATGCTCACCGCGAAGAGCGACACCGTCGACGTGGTGGTGGGACTGGAGTCCGGCGCCGACGACTACGTGATCAAGCCGTTCAAGCCCAAGGAGCTCGTCGCCCGCGTGCGAGCCCGGCTGCGCAGGGCGGAGGAGCCGACGCCCGAACAGCTCACCATCGGTGACCTCGTCATCGACGTCGCCGGGCACTCGGTCAAGCGGGACGGGCAGCCGATCGCGCTGACCCCCCTGGAGTTCGACCTCCTGGTCGCGCTCGCCCGCAAGCCGTGGCAGGTCTTCACCCGCGAGGTCCTCCTCGAGCAGGTCTGGGGCTACCGGCACGCGGCCGACACCCGGCTGGTCAACGTCCACGTCCAGCGGCTGCGCTCCAAGGTCGAACGCGACCCCGAGCGCCCGGAGATCGTGGTGACCGTCCGCGGCGTCGGCTACAAGGCCGGACCGGGCTGATATGGCGACCTCGTACGAGCGTGAGCGGCAGGAGAGCCGGCACGCGGACCCGCTCACGGGCCTGCTGCCGGTGCTCCGCTCGTGCGTGCGCTGGGCCCGGCGGCCGCTCCAGCCCGCCACCCGGCTGTGGCGCCGCAACATCCAGCTGCGCGTCGTCGCCACCACCCTCCTGATGTCGCTGGGCGTGGTGCTGCTCCTCGGCGTGGTCGTCATCGGCCAGGTCAAGAACGGGCTGCTCGACGCCAAGCGGCAGACCGCGCAGAGCCAGGCCGTCGGCGGCTTCGCCGTGGCCAAGGAGAAGGCCCGCAACGTCACCGACAGCGGCGACACCGGCACCGACGGGCGCAGCCAGACCGACACCGCGACCTGGCTCAACAACCTCGTCGAACAGCTCGCCAGCGGCGGCCAGGGCGTCTACTCCGTCGTCGCCCTCAGCTCCAACGCCGAGCAGCAGATGACCTACAGCACCCAGGCCGACAGCCCCGGCACCCACGGTCCCCGCGGCTCCGGCGGGGTGTGGCCCGAGGAGAGCGTGCCCGCCGACCTGCGGCAGTCCCTCGACGGCACGCTGGAGGTCTACGAGCGCTACACCTCGATGAAGAGCGACAGCGTCCCCCAGGGGGAGCCCGCCCTGATCGTCGGACAGCGCCTCAACGACCCCAACGGCAAGCCCTACCAGCTGTACTACCTCTTCCCCTTCGACCAGGAGGAGAAGACCCTCGGCCTGGTCAAGGGCACCCTCGCCACGGCCGGCATCTTCGTCGTCGTGCTGCTCGGCGCCATCGCCTGGCTCGTCGTGCGCCAGGTCGTCACCCCCGTGCGCATGGCCGCCCAGATCTCCGAACGGCTGGCCGCCGGCCACCTGCAGGAACGCATGAAGGTCACCGGCGAGGACGACATCGCCCGCCTCGGCGAGTCGTTCAACAAGATGGCACAGACGCTCCAGGTCAAGATCCAGCAGCTGGAGGACCTGTCGCGGATGCAGCGCCGCTTCGTCTCGGACGTCTCCCACGAACTGCGCACCCCGTTGACCACGGTCCGCATGGCCGCCGACGTCATCCACGAGGCCCGCGAGGACTTCGACCCGGCGACGTCCCGCTCCGCCGAACTGCTGCAGAACCAGCTGGACCGGTTCGAGTCGATGCTCTCCGACCTGCTGGAGATCAGCCGCTTCGACGCCGGTGCCGCGGCCCTGGAGGCCGAGCCGATAGACCTGCGCGACGTCGTGCGCCGGGTCGTCGACGGCGCCGAGCCGCTCGCCGAGCGCAAGGGCAGCCGCATCGTCGTCCACGGCGACGAGCAGCCAGTGACCGTCGAGGCCGACGCCCGGCGCGTCGAGCGCGTCCTGCGCAACCTCGTCGTCAACGCCGTCGAGCACGGCGAGGGCCGCGACGTCCACGTCCGCATGGCGTCCGCCGGCGGCGCCGTCGCCGTGGCCGTCCGCGACTACGGCGTCGGCCTCAAGCCCGGCGAGGCCACCCGCGTCTTCAACCGCTTCTGGCGCGCCGACCCCGCGCGCGCCCGCACCACCGGCGGCACCGGCCTCGGCCTGTCCATCGCGCTCGAGGACGCCCGGCTGCACGGCGGCTGGCTGCAGGCCTGGGGAGAACCGGGCGGCGGCTCGCAGTTCCGGCTGACCCTGCCCCGCACCGGCGCCGACAGCTTGCGCGGCTCCCCGATCGCCCTGGAACCCGAGGACTCCCGCCGCAACCGCGAGCTGAACGCGGGCACGGCCCACCGCACCATGCCCGCCGGCGCCACCGCGCTCGGCGCGGCCCTCGAAGGCGCGGCGGTCCAGCCGCACACCCCGGCCCTGCACGGCGTGCCGGTGTCGCGGTTCGCCGCGCCCGCCATCCCCAACATGCCGCTCAGCCCTCCCCGGCCCCCTGCCGCCGACCCCGCCGCGCTGCCCGGCAACGGCGCCCGCGTCGTCGGCCACCGCGCCGGCAGCGGCACGGCCACCCACACCACCACGGACCAGGCGCGGGAGGACGAGAGCTGATGCGCGCGAAGGGGGGCGGCCGACCGCGGCCGGTCAAGGCGGGCATGCTCCTGGGCTGCCTCCTCGTGCTGCTCACGGGCTGCGCCTCCATGCCCGACAGCGGCGAGGTGCACCGGGTCGGCGGCGAGCAGCACGCCGACAGCGACCCCCAGGTACGCGTCTACGGGGTGAAACCGCAGAAGGGCGAGACGCCCCGGGAGATCGTCAGCGGATTCCTGGAGGCGACCACCAGCGACGAGGCGAAGTACGACACCGCCAAGCTCTACATGACCAAGGAGCAGGCCCAGCGGTGGAAGCCGGACTCCGGCATCACCATCCTCGCCGACGGCCCTACCCAGGTGCAGGAGCCGGGATCCGCGGGCGACGGCAAGGCCGACGACGGTACCCAGATCAGCCTCACCGGTGAGAAGGTCGCCGCCGTCGACGCCCGGCACGCGTACCGCGCGGACGAGGGCACCTTCAGCACCGGCATCAGGCTGACCAAGGAGAACGGCGAATGGCGCATCGCCGGCGTCGCCGACGGGCTCGTGCTGAGCGAGGCCGACTTCACCCGCTTCTACCGCTCGGTGGACACCTACTACTTCGCCTCCCTGGGTCCTGATGCACTCGCCGAGGGAAAGCGCCGCGAGGCCCTGGTCGCCGACCCGCTGTACCTGCGCAAGCGCATCAACCCACTGGGCGCCACCGTCGACGCCCTGCTGGCCGGGCCCACCGAATGGCTCGAACCCGTCGTGGAATCGGCCTTCGCCAGCGGCATCCGCGCCACCAGGGTCACCCTCGACGACACCCAGCGCCTCACTGTCCGGCTCAACCGCGCGCCCGGCGACAGCCTCCGCTGCCGGCGGATGGCCGCCCAGCTCATCCAGACCGTGCAGGGCATGTCCTCCAGCCCCCTGCCGTCCGTGGACGTGCAGGGCCCGGGCAACCGCACCGCCTGCTCCCTGCAGCGCGAGCAGGCCGCCCGGGACTACGCCCCGGAGGGGCTGGCCGGGCAGGGCAACGAGCAGTACTTCGTCGACGCCGACCACCACCTCGTCAGCCTCAGCGGCGACGGAACCCAGCCCATGACCGTGTCCGGACCCTTCGGATCGGGGGCGCTCAAGCTGGGCACCGTCGCGGTGCGGCGCGACGAGCAGTCCGCCGCCGGGGTCACCGAGGACGGCGCCAACCTCTACGTGGCCCCGCTCGACGCCGGCGGCGAACTCGGGCCGGTCGTGGCCCACAGCCAGGCCGCCGACAAGAAGAACCGGCTCAGCGCCCCCAGCTGGGACGGCTACGGCGGCCTGTGGGTCGCCGACCGGGACCCGAACCGTCCCCGGCTGCTCATGTTCCGCAACGGCGCCGGCACGGCCGTCGACGTCACGGTGCCGGAACTCGGCAACGGGCGCATCGAGTCGCTGCGCGTGGCCGCCGACGGTGTCCGTATCGCCCTGCTGGTGAGCGAGGACAAGCACACCACGCTGCGGCTCGGCCGCATCGAGCGCACCGGGCCCTCCGACGACCCGCAGATCGCCGTCGCCGACCTGCGCCGGGTGACCCCGCAGCTGGAGGACGTCATAGCGGCCTCCTGGGCCGGGGTGAGCCGCCTCGTGGTCGTGGGCCGGGAGACCGGGGGCGTGCCCCAGATCCAGTACGTCGACGCGGACGGCTCGGCCTCCTTCACCCCGAGCCTGCCCGGCATCAGCGGCGTGAAGTCGGTGGCCGCGTCCGAGAACCAGGACAAGCCGCTGCTCGCGGAACTGGACGGCGGCATCTTCCGGCTGCCCCCGGACGCGAACTGGAAGGAAGTCACCCCCAAGGGCACCGCGCCGGTCTATCCGGGCTGAGTCTGCCCGGTGCCCGGTGCCGGACACCGGACGTCGGGCCGTCGGGCGCCGCTCCCACGAGGCCTTTTCCGGGCTGTCCCGGCCTCCTGCGAAGCTTTACCCACAGGAGTTATCCACAGGCCTGTGGAAGACCCTGGTGAATGTCGCCCCCACCCGGCATCGTTGAGTCATGCGAGGCCTACGGGGATGGTGGCGCGAGATCGCCGGGCTGGTGCTGCCGGGGGAGTGCGCGGGGTGCGGTGCGCCGCGCACCGGACTGTGTGAGGAGTGCGGGGCGACGCTGTACGAGCCGGGGGCGCGGCGCGTGTGGCCGGACCCGCCGCCCGCCGGGCTCCCGGAGGTGTGGGCCGCGGCCGTCTACGCCGACCAGCCGCGCGCCGTGCTGCTCGCGCACAAGGAGCGCGGTGCCCTCGGGCTGGCGCGCCCGCTGGGCGCGGCGCTGGCGGGCGCCGTCTACGCGGCGGTCAGGGGAGGGGGTGGGGGTGGGGCCCCCGAAAGCGGGCCGCTGCTCCTCGTCCCCGTCCCCTCCTCCCGCCGCGCCGTCGCCGCCCGCGGTCACGACGCTACCCGCCGCATGGCCCGCGCCGCCGCCGCGGAACTGCGCCGGGACGGGCTCCCCGTGCGGGTCGCCGCGGTCCTGCGGCAGCGCCGCGCCGTCGCCGACCAGGCCGGCCTCGCCGCCGCTGACCGCCTCGCCAACCTCTCCGGCGCACTGGAAGCCGTACCGGGCGCCGCCGGACTGCTCGCACGCAGTGCCGCCGTCCTTGTGGACGACCTGATGACCACCGGTGCCTCCCTGGTGGCCGCCGCGCGGGCCGTCGAGTCGGCCGGCGGCCACGTCCTGGGCGCCGCCGTGATCGGCGGCCCGGCCCCGCTGCGCCGCCGAACGGAGTAGCGGGCCATCGCACGGGGGTGTCGCGCGGCGGGCCGCGGCACGGCACGGACGAGCGCCGCGGACAGCGCGCTCCGGTGTTCGGGAGAGGGCCCGCGTACCCCTCGCGCGCGGGTGGTCACCTCCGCGCGCCGGCAAACGGAACCCCCCGGGCACCGGCGATGTTGCAGGTTGCGCAACCGCTCTTTCACCCGAACGGAGGTATAGCCCCGCTGGGGGTGCCGACCGTGGTGCTCCGGGTCTATGTTCGGTTGTGAGGGACGGAGCCGCCCGCGGTGGCCCGCCGTTCCGCGGACCGCGGGTTGTGGTTCACCCACCGTTCAGTGGATGTTGATCTTTCTCCCGGGGGAGGAGGAGGTGAGAGTCGCGGCTTCGCCGCCCCGGAAGGCCTCCGGAGGTGCGTGGAGCGGCAACGAACGTCGACGCCGGGCGGGACCTGGTGCCCGCCGGCCTCAGCGCAAGGGATCCGTCCTGTGCGAACGGGGCGATCCGGGAACGGAGTTCTGCGTGGACATCGTCGTCAAGGGCCGCAAGACCGAGGTGCCCGAGCGGTTCCGGAAGCACGTGAGCGAGAAACTGGACAAGATCCAGAAGCTCGACGGCAAAGTGATCAGCCTCGAAGTCGAGGTGTCCAAGGAACCGAACCCCCGGCAGGCGGACCGCTCCGACCGGGTGGAGATCACTTTGCTCTCGCGTGGACCGGTGGTCCGGGCCGAGGCCGCCGCTACGGATCCGTATGCGGCGCTCGACCTCGCGGTGAGCAAGCTCGAGGCGCGACTGCGCAAGGCCGCCGACAAACGCAGGGTGCACCACCGCGGCGGGAGCCGCGCAACCCTGAGCGTCGCGGAGGCGACGGCCGTCCTGGCCGCCGAGGAGCCCAACGGCACCCGGCCCGCGGACGAGTCCGCCGCCGGCGTGCCCACCACCAAGATGGGTTCCCTGGAGGTCCAGGGCGAAGGCCCCCTGGTGGTGCGCGAGAAGACGCACGCGGCAGCACCGATGACGCTCGACCAGGCGCTCTATGAGATGGAACTGATCGGGCACGACTTCTATCTGTTCATCGACTCCGACACGGAACAACCGAGTGTCGTCTACCGGCGGCACGGCTACGACTACGGCGTCATCCACCTGAAGGCGGACCCGTCCGTCATGGTGGCGCCGTCCGGCGCGGGAGGAGCGCTGCGCCGGTGATGTGACGGTCTCGGGTGGCGCCCCTGGGCGGGAAACGACCTCCGCCCGGGGGCGTTGCCGTGCTGCGGCATGGAATCATGGCCGGGCAGCCGACTTTCGGGCCGCATCGCCCGGTTGGCCTGGCACGAACGTGCACAAAAGCGTGCAACGACCACGGGCTGCCGGCCCGAGGGGGAGGAACCGATGGCCGACAGCTTCGAGCCCGCGCCGTCCGGTGTGGCGGAACCCGCCGGCGGGGCCGCGCGGGACGCGGGCGCGAACGACGCGCACGGCACAGGTGGTGCGCCGCGAAGGGAGCCCATCAGGGTCCTCGTGGTGGACGACCACGCGCTCTTCCGGCGGGGCCTGGAGATCGTGCTCGCGCAGGAGGAGGACATCCAGGTCATCGGTGAGGCCGGGGACGGTGCGGAGGCGACGGAGAAGGCCGCCGACCTGCTCCCGGACATCGTGCTGATGGATGTGCGGATGCCGAAGCGGGGCGGGATCGAGGCGTGCACCTCCATCAAGGAGGTGGCGCCCAGCGCGAAGATCATCATGTTGACGATGAGCGACGAGGAGGCCGACCTCTACGAGGCGATCAAGGCCGGCGCCACCGGCTACCTCCTGAAGGAGATCTCCACGGACGAGGTCGCCACCGCGATCCGCGCGGTCGCCGACGGGCAGTCGCAGATCAGCCCGTCGATGGCGTCCAAGCTGCTCACCGAGTTCAAGTCGATGATCCAGCGCACCGACGAGCGCCGGCTCGTCCCGGCACCCCGGCTGACCGACCGTGAGCTGGAGGTGCTGAAGCTCGTCGCGACGGGGATGAACAACCGGGACATCGCGAAGGAACTCTTTATCAGCGAGAACACGGTGAAGAACCACGTGCGCAACATCCTGGAGAAGCTCCAACTGCACTCGCGCATGGAGGCCGTGGTGTACGCGATGCGGGAGAAGATCCTGGAGATCCGCTAGCGACGGGCCGACGGGCCGACGGGCCGACCGGCCGACGGGCCGACCGCCCGACCGGTCGGCGGTCGACAGGGCAAAGACCGCCGGCGCGCGCCGCGGCCCCCGGGGTCACGCCACCGCGGCCCGCAGTGCGGCGGCCAGCGCGGGGTCGTCCAACCGCTCGACGCGGACACTGTCGCAGCCGACCCATTCCGCGGCTTCGCGCAGTGCTTGTGCCATGGGTTCCACGGCGCGCGCGGAATCCAGGGTGACCTGACGGGCGATCAGGGTGCTCCCCTCGCGTGCCGGGTCGGCGCGCCCGACGAGCCGGCCGCCGGTCAGCAGCGGCATCGCGAAGTAGCCGTGGATGCGCTGCGGTTTGGGGACGTAGGCCTCCAGGCGGTGCGTGAAGCCGAAGATGCGCTCGGTGCGCGGCCGGTCCCAGATCAGGGAGTCGAAGGGCGACAGCAGGGTCGTGCGGTGCCGGCCGCCGCGCGAGAGCTCCGCCAGGGCCGCGGGGTCGGCCCACGCGGGCTTCCCCCAGCCCTCGACCTCGACCGGGACCAGACCGGTGTCGGCGATCACGGCGTCCACCTGCTCGCCCTTGACGCGGTGGTAGTCGGCGAGGTCGGCGCGGGTGGCGACGCCCATGGCCGCGCCGGCCTGGGCGACCAGCCGGCGCAGGCACTCGGCGTCGTCGATGTCGTCGTGGAACAGGGCGTCGGGGACGGCGCGTTCGGCAAGGTCGTAGACCCGCTTCCAGCCGCGCCGCTGGGCGCAGACCACATCACCGGTGTCGAGCAGCCACTCCACCGCGATCTTCGTCTCGGACCAGTCCCACCAGGGGCCGCCGTTCTTGGCGCCGCCGAGTTCGGTCGAGGTGAGCGGCCCGTCGGCCTTGAGCCGGTCCAGCACCGCGGCGACGGAGCGTTCGGCGTCCTGCAGCACGTGCCAGCGGTGGCCGCGGGCGCGGCGGGCCCGGCGCCGGAAGGCGAAGTGCGGCCATTCCTCGACGGGCAGGATGCACGCGGCATGCGACCAGTACTCGAAAGCGTGGTTCTCGGTCCAGTACGCGGTCTCGACCGCGCTCCTGCCGACCGCGCCCAGCCGTGCGTACGGGATGAGTTCGTGCGAGCGCGCGAGGACGGAGATCGTGTCGAGCTGCACCGCGCCGAGCCGCCGCAATATGCCGCGCACGCCGCCGCGGCGCTCCGGGGCGCCGAGGAATCCTTGGGCGCGCAGTGCCATGCGGCGGGCCTCGTCGGCGGAGAGGGGCGCGGGCTTGTTCATGCGCCCCAGCGTAGAAGCAGGGTCCGACAGTCCTTCCCGGCGGCCCCGGTCCGCCCCGGCTCTCGGCGCCGCACCGTGGGGCGCGGGGTCACTCGCCCGGGTACGGCAGGTACGCCGTCGCGCCGCCCCTCCCGAGGTCGGAGGGGAGCAGTGAGCCGGTCCAGGCGTCCCGCCGGGTCCCTTGGTGGACGATCCGGGCGCGCAGGGTGCCCTCCATCCGGAAGCCCGCCTTGAGGGCGACCGCCCGGGAGCCGTGGTTGCCGGCCTCGGCGTACCACTCCAGTCGCTCGACGCCCAGGTCGGTCAGGGCCCAGCGGACCACGGCGGCGGCGGCCTCGGCGGTCAGGCCGCGGCCGCGGTGCTCCTTGGCGGTCCAGTAGCCGAGCTCGGCCTGGCGTTCCGCGCTGTGCAGTCGCTCCAGGCGCACCAGCCCCATGGCTCCCACGAGGCGCCCCTCGCCCCGGGTGACCACGGCGAAGTTGTAGACCAGGTCGTCGCGCCAGCCCTCGGTGCAGATGCGGCCGACGAAGTCCTCGGCGTGCTCGCGGGTGTACGGGGACGGCACCGAGGTCCAGCGCGGGATCTCGGGGTCCTGGCAGGCGGCGAGGACGGCGTCCGCGTCGTCCGGCCCGAAGGGGCGGAGCAGCAGGTGCTCGGTGGTGAGGGTTATCGGTTCCATGCGGCCTCCATGTGCGGGAGTATCCAGGAACGGGCGGTCGGTCACGACCGGATATCGCCTCTTGGGCGTGGTGGTTCGCGGGTGAGAACCGCCCGGCTTGATGACGGACCTCCCGGCCTGCTGGGGTCCTCGCTTACGATGGCCGTTGCAGCGGGGTGTGACCTGCTGTGCCCAGCGCGAGAACCCGTGCCAGGCCCGACCGGCAAGGAGCCAGCCTACGTGTCCGTCCTCAACAAGATCCTGCGTGCAGGCGAAGGCAAGATCCTGCGCAAGCTGCACCGCATCGCGGACCAGGTCAATTCCATTGAAGAGGACTTCGTCAACCTGACGGACGCCGAGCTGCGGGCCCTCACGGACGAGTACAAGCAGCGCTACGCCGACGGCGAGAGCCTGGACGACCTGCTCCCCGAGGCGTTCGCCACCGTCCGCGAGGCCGCCAAGCGCGTCCTGGGGCAGCGCCACTACGACGTCCAGCTGATGGGCGGCGCCGCCCTGCACCTCGGCTACGTCGCCGAGATGCGCACCGGCGAAGGAAAGACCCTGGTCGGCACGCTGCCGACGTATCTGAACGCGCTGTCCGGCAAGGGCGTGCACCTGATCACCACCAACGACTACCTCGCCGAGCGCGACTCGGAGTGGATGGGCCGGGTGCACCGCTTCCTGGGCCTGAAGGTCGGCTGCATCCTGGCGAACATGAACCCGGGGCAGCGCCGGGAGCAGTACGCCTGCGACATCACGTACGGCACCAACAACGAGTTCGGTTTCGACTACCTGCGCGACAACATGGCGTGGTCGAAGGACGAACTGGTGCAACGCGGCCATTACTTCGCGGTGGTGGACGAGGTGGACTCGATCCTCATCGACGAGGCCCGTACCCCGCTGATCATCTCGGGCCCGGCGGACCAGGCCACCAAGTGGTACTCGGACTTCGCGCGCCTGGTCACCCGCCTGAAGCCGGGCGAGGCCGGCAGCATGGGCAAGGCGGAGACCGGTGACTACGACTTCGACGAGAAGAAGCGCACCGTCGCGATCCACGAGAGCGGCGTCTCGAAGGTCGAGGACTGGCTGGGCATCGACAACCTCTACGAGTCGGTGAACACCCCGCTGGTGGGCTACCTGAACAACGCCATCAAGGCCAAGGAGCTCTACAAGAAGGACAAGGACTACGTCGTCATGGACGGCGAAGTCATGATCGTCGACGAGCACACCGGCCGTATCCTCGCCGGCCGCCGCTACAACGAGGGCATGCACCAGGCGATCGAGGCGAAGGAGGGGGTGGAGATCAAGGACGAGAACCAGACGCTCGCCACGATCACCCTCCAGAACTTCTTCCGCCTCTACGACAAGCTCTCCGGCATGACCGGTACGGCGATGACCGAGGCCGCCGAGTTCCACCAGATCTACAAGCTCGGCGTGGTCCCGATCCCGACGAACCGCCCCGTGAGCCGTCAGGACCGCGCGGACCTGATCTACCGCACGGAGGAGGCGAAGTTCGCGGCGGTCGTCGAGGACATCGTCGAGAAGCACGAGAAGGGCCAGCCGGTCCTGGTCGGCACGACCTCGGTGGAGAAGTCCGAGTACCTGTCGCAGCAGCTGAACAAGCGCGGCGTCCCGCACGAGGTGCTCAACGCCAAGCAGCACGAGCGTGAGGCGTCGATCGTCGCGCAGGCGGGCCGCAAGGGCGCCGTCACGGTGGCCACCAACATGGCCGGCCGCGGTACCGACATCAAGCTCGGCGGCAACCCCGACGACCTGGCCGAGGCGGAGCTGCGCCAGCGCGGCCTGGACCCGGTGGAGCACGTCGAGGAGTGGGCGCAGGCGCTGCCGGAGGCGCTGGAGCGCGCCGAGGCGGCGGTCAAGGCCGAGTTCGAGGAGGTCAAGGAGCTCGGCGGCCTCTATGTGCTGGGCACCGAGCGCCACGAGTCGCGGCGCATCGACAACCAGCTGCGCGGTCGCAGCGGCCGTCAGGGCGACCCGGGCGAGTCCCGCTTCTACCTCTCGCTCGGTGACGACCTGATGCGCCTGTTCAAGGCACAGATGGTGGAGCGCGTCATGGCGATGGCGAACGTGCCGGACGACGTGCCGATCGAGAACAAGATGGTCACCCGTGCCATCGCCTCCGCCCAGTCGCAGGTCGAGCAGCAGAACTTCGAGATCCGCAAGAACGTCCTGAAGTACGACGAGGTGCTCAACCGGCAGCGCGAGGTCATCTACGGCGAGCGCCGCCGCGTCCTGGAGGGCGAGGACCTGCACGAGCAGGTGCGTCACTTCATGGACGACACGATCGACGACTACATCGCGATCGAGACCGCCGAGGGCTTCGCCGAGGACTGGGACCTGGACCGGCTGTGGGGCGCCTTCAAGCAGCTCTACCCGATCACGGTGACCGTCGAGGACCTCGAGGACGCCGCCGGGGACCGGGCGGGCATCACCGCGGACTTCATCGCGGAGATGGTCAAGGACGACATCCACGAGCAGTACGACGCGCGGGAGAAGCAGCTCGGCTCGGAGATCATGCGCGAGCTGGAGCGGCGCGTGGTGCTGTCGGTGCTGGACCGCAAGTGGCGTGAGCACCTGTACGAGATGGACTACCTGCAGGAGGGCATCGGCCTGCGGGCGATGGCGCAGCGCGACCCGCTGGTGGAGTACCAGCGCGAGGGCTACGACATGTTCAAGGCCATGATGGACGGCATCAAGGAGGAGTCCGTCGGCTACCTGTTCAACCTGGAGGTCCAGGTCGAGCAGCAGGTCGAGGAGGTGCCGGTGGACGCCGGTGCCGAGGACGCGGTGCCGACGCTGGTCAAGCAGGACGCCCGTCCGGAGATCCGCGCCAAGGGCCTGGAGGCCCCGAAGCGGGCGGACCGGCTGCACTTCTCCGCCCCGACCGTCGACGGCGAGGGCGGCGTCGTGCAGGGCGAGTTCGACAACGGCGACGGCGACGTCCCCGAGTCGGACGGCCTGACCCGGGCGGAGCGCCGCCGCGCGGCCAAGGGCGGCCGGCGCCGCAAGAAGTAGGCGGCGACGGCGGAGCACATCCGCGGTGTCGCGCGCGGCCGGGGCCGGTCTCCTTCGGGAGGCCGGCCCCGGCGGCGTTCAGCGGGCCTCCACGGCGGTGCAGCGCCAGCAGCCGGGGCCGCCGCCCGGCCGAGTTCCGTCGCGCTCCAGGCGGAAGGCGAGCGCCCGCACGATGTCCGGGGCGAGGACGACGGCGGCGGCGACCTCGACGGCCCTGCCGTCGGAGGAGGGGGACACGTGCGGCCTCCTGAGCAGCCGCGGCGTGTGCCCGCGGGCGACGTAGGCCCAGTCGGTGCGGGTGTTCACCAGGTTCCACAGGTGGTCGTACGCCTCCGGGCGCACGCGTCCCGCCAGGCCGGCCACGGGCCGCCGTCCGGTGAGGACGTCCAGCAGCCGTCCGGCGAACCAGATGTGGGGCGGCAGGGCGGTGACGTTGTGTGCGCGAATGATCGCGCTGCGTGATGGTGTGGTGACAGGCATGTGCGGACCCCCGTGGTCTACCGATTGGTAACCGGGTTGTACGGGGGGCGCCGCCGGACGGGAAAGCCGGGCGGGGGCGGCGCGGGAGGCGGGCCGGGATTCACCTATCCGGGGTGCCGCGCACGTATGCTGACGCCATGCGCGTCTACATCCCCACGACCCTTCCCGGCCTGGCCGAGGCGCACAAGGCCGGTGAGCTGGGCCCCGCCCCGCTGGACGCCTTCGCGGTCACCCCGAGCCTGCGCGAGTGGTACGTCTCCGACGACATCGAGGAGCTGGAGTACGCCGCCCTGACCCGGGCCGCCCAGAGCTCGCTGCGGCAGCTGGCGCTCGCCCCGGACGCGCCGCGCCGCCGTGTCGTGCTCGCCGTGGACGTCGCCGACGCCGCCGTCTCCTTCGACCCCGACCGCGCCCTGGACCCCTCCGCCCTCGGCTCGGTCCGCCTGTCCGCGCCCGTGCCGATGGCGCGCGCCGCCGCCGTGCACGCGGACGCCGACGACGCCGAGCGGGACATCGCCGCGGCCGCGGACGCCCTGGGCGCGGCCGACGCCGGCGACGACGACGCGCGCTTCACGGTCGACGGAGCCGAGGACCACGAACTGCTCTGGTTCGCCACCCAGGAGATCCCCGCGCTGATCGCGTGACGCGTGACGCGTGACGCGTACCGCGCGGAGGGGTGTCCCGGGGACCCGATGTCTACGATGCGGCTTCGTATGTGACCTCGGCACTTGCCTTGGGCCGGGAGGGTCTGGGTACGGTTTCGGATGTGAACGCGCATCTGGTGTGGGACTGGAACGGCACGCTGCTCCACGACATCGACGCGGTGATCGAGGCGACGAATGCCTCCTTCGCCGAGATCGGCCTTCCGCGGATCACGCTGGAGCGCTACCGCGAGCTGTACTGCGTGCCCGTGCCGAGGTTCTACGAGCGGCTGATGGGACGCCTGCCCACCGAGGACGAGTGGGAGGTGATGGACGAGATCTTCCATCGCCACTACTGGGCCCTGGCCGGCACCTGCTGCCTCGCGGAGGGCGCCGCGGAGATCCTGGCCCGCCGGCGGTACGAGGGGCTCACCCAGTCCCTGTGCTCGCTGGCCCCGCACGAGCAGCTGATACCGATCCTGCGCACGCACGGCATCGAGAACCACTTCCTGCGCGTGGACGGCCGCACCGAGGGCAGCCACACCGGCAAGTCCGAGCAGATGGCCCGGCACCTGGCGGCCATGGACGGCATAGTCGCCGGCCGGGTCGTGGTCATCGGCGACGCGGTCGACGACGCGGTGGCCGCCCAGCACGTGGGCGCCCTGGCGGTGCTGTACACAGGCGGCTCGCACAGCCGGGCCAGCCTGGAGAAGGCCGGCGTCCCGGTCGTGGACACCCTGGTCGAGGCCGTGGAGACGGCCGAGGCCCTGGTCGCCTGAGGGCCCCGGCCGCCGGGGCGGACCCGGCGCCCGCCTCAGGTCACCGGCGCCTTGGACCGCAGCACGGTCAGGAACTCCCGCATCCACGAGGGGTGGTCCGGCCAGGCCCGCGAGGAGACCACCATGCCGTCCACGACGACGGCGGTGTCCTGGAAGCCGGCGCCCGCCGCCTCCATGTCCATCTCCAGCGCCGGGTAGGCGGTGACCCGGCGGCCGCTGAGGGCGCCCACCGCGGCCGTCAGCAGCGGTCCGTGGCAGATCTGGGCGACCGGCTTGTCGGCGTCGAAGAAGGCCTTGAGCACCTTGCGCAGCTCGGGGTCGTTGCGCAGGTACTCGGGGGCGCGCCCGCCGGGGACGACGACGGCCGCGTACGCGCCGGGGTCGACGTCGGCGAAGGACAGGTCCGCCTGCCAGGTGTAGCCCGGCTTCTCGGTGTAGGTGTCGAAGCCCTCCTCGAAGTCGTGCACGACGAACCGGAGCTTCTTGCGGGTGGGTGCCGCGATGTGCACCTCGTAACCCTCTTCGAGGAGTCGCTGGTACGGGTACATGACTTCGAGCGACTCGGCAGCGTCGCCGGTGACGATCAGGATCTTGGTGGCCATGACCGGGTTTCCCGTCCCTTCCCGTCGCGTGTGTAAACGTCTCGCTACGACCTCCGTACGGTCACCTCCTCAACCTGCACCCGTGCGGCCGGACTGTCCAGTTCGTCAAAGATTGGTTCGTGGTTTTGTACACAAAGAGCCCCTGACAGCCCCCCCGGCCGTAGCGATAGCCTTACAGCGTGATCAGCGCTGATCCATCGATCACCACGACCTACGTCACGCAACGGCGCGCGACAGGGAGCATGAGGACATGCAGACCAAGCTGGACGAAGCCAAGGCCGAGCTGCTGGAACGGGCGGCCCGCGTGGGCCCCGGACCTTCGGCGGGGGGAACGCCGGCTCCCGGCACGGCAGGGGCGGGCGACGGCCAGGGCCCGGTGAAGGAGGCGCTGGACTCCTTCCTGCAGCGCTACTACCTGCACAGCGCCCCCGAGGACCTCCTCCACCGCGACCCGGTGGACGTCTACGGCGCCGCGCTGTCCCACTACCGCCTCGCCGAGGTCCGCCCGCAGGGCACCGCGAACGTCCGCGTGCACACGCCCTCGGTCGAGGAGAACGGGTGGACGTGCAGCCACACCGTCGTCGAGGTGGTCACCGACGACATGCCCTTCCTCGTCGACTCCGTCACCAATGAGCTGTCCCGGCAGGACCGCGCGATCCACGTGGTCGTCCACCCGCAGATGCTGGTCCGCCGCGACCTGACCGGCAACCTGCTGGAGGTGCTGGAGGCCGTCCCCGGCGACGGCGCCCAGCTGCCGCACGACGTGCTGACCGAGTCCTGGATCCACGTCGAGATCGACCGCGAGACCGACCGCGAGGACCTCAAGCAGATCGGCGCCGACCTGCGCCGCGTGCTGTCCGACGTCCGTGAGGCCGTCGAGGACTGGCAGAAGATGCGCGACGGCGCGCTGCGCATCGCCGACGAGCTGGCCGCGACCCCGCCGCCGCTGCCCGAGCAGGAGGTCGGCGAGGCCTGGGAGCTGCTGCGCTGGCTGTCGGACGACCACTTCACCTTCATCGGCTACCGGGAGTACGCGCTCACCACGGAGAGCACCCCCGAGGGCCAGGAGGACGTGCTCACCGCGGTGCCCGGCACCGGGCTCGGCATCCTGCGCTCCGACCCGCACCACCACGACGCCGAGGGCCGCCACAACGCCCACCCGGTGTCGCCGTCGTTCAACCGGCTCCCCGTCGACGCCCGCAAGAAGGCCCGTGAGCAGCGGCTGCTGATCATCACCAAGGCGAACAGCCGGGCCACCGTGCACCGGCCGTCGTACCTGGACTACATCGGCGTGAAGAAGTTCGACGCCGACGGCAACGTCATCGGCGAGCGCCGCTTCCTCGGCCTGTTCTCCTCGGCCGCGTACACCGAGTCGGTGCGCCGGGTCCCGGTGATCCGCCGCAAGGTCGCCGAGGTGCTGGAGGGCGCCGGCGTCTCGCCGGACAGCCACGACGGCCGCGACCTGCTGCAGATCCTGGAGACCTACCCGCGCGACGAGCTGTTCCAGACCTCGCCGGACGAACTGCGCGAGACCGTCACCAGCGTGCTGTACCTGCAGGAGCGCCGCCGGCTGCGGCTGTTCCTGCGGCAGGACGAGTACGGGCGCTACCTGTCCGCGCTGGTCTACATGCCGCGCGACCGCTTCACCACGGCGGTCCGGCTGCGGCTGACGGACATCCTCAAGGAGGAACTGAACGGCGTCACGGTCGACTTCACCGCCTGGAGCACCGAATCGGTGCTCTCCCGGCTGCACTTCGTGGTCCGGGTCGCCCCCGGCACGCGGCTGCCGCAGCTGAGCGACGGCGACGTCGAGCGGATCGAGGCCCGGCTGACCGAGGCCGTGCGTTCCTGGGCCGACGGCTTCGCCGAGGCGCTGAACGCCGAGTGCGGCGAGGAACGCGCCGCCGAGATGAACCGCCGCTACGCGCACGCCTTCCCCGACGGCTACCGCGCCGACTTCACCCCGCGTGCCGCCGTCGCCGACCTGCAGCACCTGGAGCGGCTCAACGGCGAGGACTTCTGCCTCAGCCTGTACGAGCCGGTCGGTGCCGCCCCCGGCGAGCGCCGCTTCAAGATCTACCGCACCGGTGCGCCGGTCTCGCTGTCCGCCGTGCTGCCGGCGCTGCAGCGGCTGGGCGTCGAGGTCACCGACGAGCGCCCCTACGAGCTGCGCCGCACGTCCTCCTCGTCGCAGGCCGGCGAGGAGGGCGCGGGACGCGCCTGGATCTACGACTTCGGGCTGCGGATCGACCCCAAGCTCGGCGACCTCGGGTACGACGCCCGCGAGCGCTTCCAGGACGCCTTCACCGCGACCTGGACCGGTCAGGCCGAGAACGACGGCTTCAACTCGCTGGTGCTGAGCGCCGGTCTCAGCTGGCGGCAGGCGATGATGCTGCGCGCCTACGCCAAGTACCTGCGGCAGGCCGGCACGGCCTTCTCGCAGGACTACATGGAGGACACCCTCCGCAACAACGTCCACACCACCCGGCTGCTGGTCAACCTCTTCCAGGCGCGGCTCTCCCCGGACCACCAGCGGGCCGGCAGCGAGCTGACCGACGCCCTGCTGGAGGAGGTGGACGCCGCCCTGGAGCAGGTCGCGAGCCTGGACGAGGACCGCATCCTGCGTTCCTTCCTCACCCTGATCAAGGCGACGCTGCGCACCAACTACTTCCAGCGCGCCGAGGGCGGCAGGCCGCACGCCTACCTGTCGATGAAGTTCGACCCGCAGGCGATCCCGGACCTGCCCGCGCCGCGCCCGGCGTACGAGATCTGGGTCTACTCCCCGCGGGTGGAGGGCGTGCACCTGCGCTTCGGCAAGGTCGCCCGCGGCGGCCTGCGCTGGTCCGACCGGCGCGAGGACTTCCGCACCGAGGTGCTCGGCCTGGTCAAGGCGCAGATGGTGAAGAACACCGTCATCGTGCCGGTCGGCGCCAAGGGCGGCTTCGTCGGCAAGCGGCTGCCCGACCCCGCGGCCGACCGCGACGCGTGGCTGGCCGAGGGCATCGCCTCGTACAAGACCTTCATCTCCGGCCTGCTCGACATCACCGACAACCTGGTGGGCGGCCAGGTCGTGCCGCCCGCCGACGTGGTGCGCCACGACGGCGACGACACCTACCTGGTGGTCGCGGCCGACAAGGGCACCGCGTCGTTTTCCGACATCGCCAACGAGGTCGCCGACTCCTACGGCTTCTGGCTCGGCGACGCGTTCGCCTCCGGCGGCTCGGTCGGCTACGACCACAAGAAGATGGGCATCACCGCCCGCGGCGCGTGGGAGTCCGTCGAGCGGCACTTCCGCGAGATGGGCCACGACACCCAGAACGAGGACTTCACGGTCGTCGGCGTCGGCGACATGTCCGGTGACGTCTTCGGCAACGGCATGCTGCTCAGCGAGCACATCCGGCTGGTCGCCGCCTTCGACCACCGGCACATCTTCATCGACCCTCAGCCCGACGCGGTGACCTCCTACGCCGAGCGCCGCCGGATGTTCGAGCTGCCGCGCTCCTCGTGGGCGGAGTACGACGCGAAGCTGATCTCGCACGGCGGCGGGATCTTCCCGCGCAGCGCCAAGGCGATCACGATCACCCCGCAGATCCGCAAGGCGCTCGGCATCGAGCAGCCGGTGGCGAAGATGACCCCGGCCGACCTGATGAAGGCGATCCTCAAGGCCCCGGTGGACCTGCTGTGGAACGGCGGTATCGGCACCTACGTCAAGTCGTCCGCCGAGTCGCACCTGGACGTCGGCGACAAGGCCAACGACGCCATCCGCGTGAACGGCGCCGAGGTGCGCGCCAAGGTCATCGGCGAGGGCGGCAACCTGGGCCTGACCCAGCTCGGCCGCATCGAGTTCGCCCTGGCCGGGGGCCGGGTCAACACCGACGCCATCGACAACAGCGCCGGGGTGGACGCCTCCGACCACGAGGTCAACATCAAGATCCTGCTCAACGCGGTCGTCGCCGAGGGCGACATGACGGTCAAGCAGCGCAACACCCTGCTGGCCGAGATGACCGACGAGGTCGGTTCCCTGGTGCTGCGCAACAACTACGCGCAGAACGTCGCGCTGGCCAACAGCATGGCGCAGGCCCCCAGTCTGCTCCACGCCCACCAGCGCTTCATCCGCCGGCTGGTGCGCGACGGCATGCTGGACCGGGCGCTGGAGTTCCTGCCCACGGACCGGCAGATCCGCGAGCGGCTGGCCGCCGGCCAGGGGCTGACCCAGCCGGAGCTCGCCGTCCTGCTGGCCTACACCAAGATCACCGCCGCGGAGGAACTGCTCGCCACCGACCTGCCGGACGACCCGTACCTGCGGCGGCTGCTGGACGCGTACTTCCCGAAGGCGCTGGGCGAGCGCTTCTCCGCGCAGATCGACGCCCACGCGCTGCGCCGCGAGATCATCACGACGGTGCTGGTCAACGACACCGTCAACACCGGTGGCAGCACCTTCCTCCACCGCTTCAAGGAGGAGACCGGCGCCACCAGCGAGGAGATCGTCCGGGCGCACACCGCGGCCCGCGCGATCTTCGGGCTGAGCCGGATCTGGGACGACGTCGAGGCGCTCGACAACGTCGTGCCGGCCGATGTCCAGACCCGCGTGCGGCTCCACTCGCGGCGGCTGGTGGAGCGGGCCTCGCGCTGGCTGCTCAACAACCGGCCGCAGCCGCTGCGGATCGCCGAGACCATCGAGTTCTTCCACGACGGGGTCACCCGGGTCTGGGCCGAGCTGCCCAAGCTGCTGCGCGGCGCGGACCTGGAGTGGTACCAGTCGATCCACGACGAGCTGACCGGCGCGGGCGTGCCGGAGGAACTGGCCACCAAGGTGGCCGGGTTCTCCTCCGCCTTCCCGGCGCTGGACATCGTGGACGTCGCCGACCGCAGCGGCAAGGACCCGCTGGCGGTGGCCGAGGTCTACTACGACCTGGCCGACCGCCTGCAGATCACCCAGCTGCTGGACCGCATCATCGAGCTGCCGCGCGCCGACCGCTGGCAGTCGATGGCCCGTGCCTCCATCCGTGAGGACCTGTTCGCCGCGCACGCCGCGCTGACGGCGGACGTGCTGTCGGTGGGCAACGGCTCCTCCACCCCGGAGCAGCGGTTCAAGAAGTGGGAGGAGGCCAGGGGCGCCCTGGTCGCCCGGGCCCGCACCACCCTGGACGAGATCCAGGGGTCGGAGGCGTTCGACCTGGCGAACCTTTCGGTGGCGATGCGGACCTTCCGCACGCTGCTGCGCACGCACCACTGACGGTCCCCGCGAGGGCCGCGGCACAACGGGAGGGGCCGGGGGAGATCCCCCGGCCCCTCCCGTGCGGTCGGCGCCCGGTCACCCGATCCGGTACAGCCGTTCGTGCGTGCGCGGGCCGGTGGCGACCAGGGAGGTGCCCGGCGGGACCGGGGCCTTGGGAGCCGTCATGATCCAGCGGACGTGGTAGCGGCGGGCGATGGCCTGCCGCAGGTCCGGCGCGGTCGTAGGGGCCAGGAAGGTGCGGACGTCGGCGGCGCGGCGCCCCCGCTCAGCCGCCGTGGTCGACGGGTCGGGCCAGGTGGGGGCGACCAGGAACGCGCCGTAGGCCGGCATCACGTGGGAGGGACCGTAGGCGTCGGTCAGGACGACGTCGCCGACCGCCACGTGCCGCTGCGCCCACTGGTAGCTCGGCCAGTGGTTCAGCCGCTGCAGGTGCACCGCAGGCGGCACGTAGCGCTTCGGGACGATCGCACCGGCCTGCGCCACCAGGCCGACGCAGGCCGCCACGGCGGCGAGCGGTGCCAGCACCGTGCGCAGCAGCGTCCACGGCGGGGCCTCGGCGAGCTCGACCGCCAGCGCGAACTGCAGCGGCACCAGCAGCAGGCCGAAGATCCGCCCGTAGGAGTACTCGCCGCTGAACCAGCCGTACGCGGCCACCGCGCAGTCCCCGGCGAACATCAGCACCAGCGGGTCCAGCGGGTTCAGCCGCAGCCGGTACAGCAGCGCCGGCAGGCCCGCCAGGGCGAGCCCGTACCACTGCCACAGGTCGCCGTAGAGCTGCCGGTGGATCCCGTCCACCGTCGGGTCGCCGAGCAGCGCGGAGACACTGAAGTACGGCCACCACCCGGCCACCGCGAAGGCGACGGCGGCGGTCAGCGCCCAGCGGCCCAGGATCCCGGCGACGATCGGGGTCTGCTGCAGGCCGAGCACCAGGGCGGCCACGCCGATGACGGCGCCCATCGCGGTGAACGGGTGGACGAGCAGGATGACGCCGAGCAGCAGTCCGAGCCCGGTGTGCAGCCACGGGCCGCCGACGCCGCGCCGCGCGGTGCGCGCGGTGATCGCCCACGCCCAGAAGGTCAGGCCGATCGCGAACGCGCTCGGGTAGGTCAGCCCGCGGGTCATCGACTGCAGTGAGAGGAAGCCGCTCCACTCCTTGTGCTCCGGCCCCCACAGCAGCACGAACGCCGCCAGTGCCAGGACCGGCGCCCAGCGGCGGGTGCTGAGGGTGCGGGTGAAGGCGCCGATGCCGGTGACGACCAGGGCGAGGTTGAGCGGGCCGCAGGCCTTCAGCAACTGCCAGCCCGGCACGCCGGTGAGCTTGCTCAGCAGCCCCAGCAGCACCGTGTACGGGGTGAAGTAAGGGCTGCCGGTGCCGGGCATGTCGAGCAGCGGGTTGGACGGGTGCCGCCAGTCCGCCGCGATCCGCTCGATCGCGGCGGCGTGCTGCCCGAAGTCGGCGGCCGGTACGGCGTCCCAGGTCTTCAGGGCCACCACCAGCCAGAACAGGGTGCCCAGAATCAGGTACGGCGAGGGGCGCCGCACCCGGCGCAGCTCGTAGGTCTGGATGCGCCAGTCCCGCTGGGTCGTCAGAACGCCGGTCACGCAGCCCTCCCGGCCGTCGTCAGCTCGTCACCACGATGTTCGATCGTGGCACGCGGTGCTGCATCCCCGGCGGGTCCGTACGGGGACGTGTCCGCGTGCGGCCACCCGTTCGTGGGAGGGGCTACGGCCGACTGGCGGCCTCCCCGTGCGGCGGCCGGGGCGCGGGTGCCCGCCCGCTGCGGCGCCGCCGGTACTCCGGCAGCACGTGGTCCGGGCGGGAGATCCGCTCCGCGGTGGGCACCGTCGTGTACGGGACCGGGGCGCTCGCGGACGCCGTCGCCGAAGGCGAAGCCGTGCCCCCGGCGCAAGCCCCTGCGGTGGACCCGGTGGGAGGCGATCGCGAACAGCCCCAGGAACTCCGGGCGTTCGGTGACCGGAAGGCCTCGGTGCCGGCGGAGGACGGCAGGTCCCGCACACGGCTCTTCCCGGCGGTGTCCCACCGGTAGGTGCGCGCATGGTCGAGGTGAGGAGGTCAGGGGCGCCGTCCTGGCGCGGCCGCCGTGCGGCCGCCGCCGGCGACCCGGGGCAGGGTGTCGTCGCCGTCGAGGAGGAACAGGGGCTCCCCGGTGGCCCGTTCGGCGTCGGTGCCGCGGGACCGCCCGGCGCCCGGGTCGCGCTCGTGGTGCACCGCGACGACCCGCGGTTCCCGGGGCCGGCGACGGGCTGGGGCGGCACCGGGTCCACGGCAGGCGCGGGGGGAGCGCGGGGACCGGCGGACGGACCGTTCAGCGGCGTGCGGTGCCGCCGAGGCCGAGCAGGCGGTCGGTGGCGCGGGCGGCGGCCCCGCCGTCGTCGAGGTGGCAGAAGGTCGCGCGGAAGTGGGCGTACGCGTCGGCGCTGTGCCGTGCCACGGTGTCCAGGTCGCGCAGCGCGCCGGCGACCTCGGCGGTGGAGTGCAGCAGCGGACCGGGCGCCTGGGCCTCGAAGTCGGGGTAGAAGCCGCGCAGGGTGTCGCGGACGTGCTCCAGGTCGGGCACGAGGAAGAGCATCGGGCGGCCGGTGTTGGCGAAGTCCGCGGCGAGCGAGGCGTAGTCGGTGACCAGCACGTCGGCGAGCAGCAGCAGTTCGGCCGCGTCGGGGTGCGCGGACACGTCGCGGACGAAGCCGGAGCGGCCCGGCCGCAGCCGGTCGGCGACCATCGGGTGCGAGCGGTACAGCAGCACGTGGTCCCTGCCGAGGGCGGCCTCGGCGCCCGCCAGGTCCAGGTGGGGGGAGCGGCGGTAGTGGCCGGCGTCGTACGCCCGGTCGTCGCGGCGCGTCGGGGCGTAGAGCACCACGGTGCGGCCCCGCGGGATGCCCAGCCGGTCCCGCAGCGAGGCGGCGATCTTGTCGCGGTCGTCGGCGAACAGCACGTCGGTGCGCGGCAGTCCGGTCTCGGCGACCTCCCCGTCGAAGGCGAGCGCCGTGCGCAGCGCGCCCGTGCTGTGCGCGTTCGGCGACAGCAGCACGCTCCACTGCCGGCCCGTGTCGCGCGGCGGGCGCGGCAGGTGGGCGAGCTCCGCGCACAGGGTGCCGGCCAGGTCGCGGCCGGTGCGCTTGACCGGAGCGCCGTGCCAGGTCTGCAGCACCCGCTGGTCGGGGCGGCGGACGAACCACGGCGGCAGGTGCGTGTTGGTGACCACGTAGCGGCTGCGCGCCAGCGCCTCGTACCAGGCGGCGCTGTGCAGGACCACGGGCCGCGCGGTACCGGGCGGCACCGCCTGGCCGTCCCGCACCACCCACAGGTGCTCCAGTTGGTCGGCCTCGCGGCGGCGCAGCAGTTCCTCGTGGACCGCGCGCGGGGAGTCGCCGCTGCTGCGGCCGTCGAAGGAGCTGTAGAGCACGGTGTCGCGGCGCGGCAGGCCCCGGGTGCGCGGGTAGTGCGTCTCGCGCAGCACGCGCTGCCGGTAGGGGCCGCGCTGCGGCTCCGGCACGGTCGCTCCGGCCTCCACGAACAGCCGGTCGTGCCGGTGCCGGTCCACGGTGAACGCCTTGCCGCCGGAGCCCGCCGCCATCGGCAGCGCGTCGAACGCCGCGGGGGCCACCCGCACGGGCGCGTCGTGCCCGCCGGCCCGCAGCCACAGGTCCCAGCGGCCCTCGGCCAGCGGCACGGTCCCGGCGAGGGTCTCGATGCGGCCGGGGCGCACGGTCACGGTGAAGCGGCGCCCGTCGCGGTGCCGGGCCCGGCCCGCCGGGGCCGGCGACGCGGCCGCGCTGTCCAGGCGTACGGGGAAGGCGTGCTCGGCGCTGAACGTGCCGTGCCGCAGGACCAGTTCGGCCCGGCCGGGCGGGGTGTCCGGCGCCAGCCGGCCGGTGAGGACGAGCGCGCCCTCGGCGGTCCAGCCGACGGCGTCCACGACCGGCTGGGGTGTGCGGTCGCGCAGCACCAGCCGGCCTGCGGCGTCGGCCTCGACCAGCAGCTCGCGGTGGACACCGGCGAACCGGGCGTCCGTGCCGAGCGGGTAGTGGCCGGCCGGCAGGTCCCCGTCGAGATGGACCGGGTCGGTGCGGCCCGGCCGCATCAGGACGGCCTCCCACGTCTCGGTGGTCTCCGGGGCGATCTGCCGGGGGCCGGGTTCCAGCGCGGGCCGGGCGTCCCCGAGGTCGGCGAGGCGCACGCGGACCCGGCGGACGCCGTGGTCCGCGTCCTGGACCGGATACGTGAGGACCGCCCGCGTCGAGGCGAGCGTCAGGCGCAGCGCGGTGGCGTCCGGCGCGCCGGTGACGTCCAGCTCCACCGTCTGGTCGGGGCCCGCCCGGTGGTCCACCACTGTCCGGGTCACCGGGTCCACCGACAGGTGCAGCCGTCCCGCCCGGTGGTACGGCACCACCCGGGTCCCGTCGCCCGCCGGGTACGACTGCGGGGAGGCACCGGAACCGAGGTCCGCGGCGCGCAGTCCCGCCGTGCGGATGACACCTCGCGCGGCGACGACCACCGCGATCCGCCACCTGCCGGGCCGCAGCCGTGCCGGGTCGACGGTGATCTCGAAGCCCGACCAGTCGTAGCAGTGTTCCTCCTGGCGGGAGCCGACGGTCGCGGCCGGTTCCTGGTGGATGCGCACCGGCAGCAGCAGGACCTTGACCCGGCGCCGCCGCCCGCTGAGCGCGACGGCGGTGATGTGGGCGTCGCCGGGCTGCCCGGCGTCGATGTTGCGCAGGTAGGCGTGGCCGCGCAGCACCAGCCGGCCGTTCTCCCGGGACACTTCGGCGACCTCGGCGTGCACGGACAGGTCGGCGCGGCGCAGCCGCACCACGGAGGGGGGCAGTGCCATCGGGGTGCCGTCCGCGGCGGCGACCACCGCGCGCTTGCGCAGCGGCGGCCCGGCGACCGTGAACCCGGACGGATTGGCGCGCTGGTGGTCCAGGAACGCGACGAGGTCGTCGAGCCGGTCCTTGGCGACCAGGTGCCAGATGATCCGCTGCGCGACGGGGAGTTCGGGGAAGACGCCGGGGTCGGCACGGCTGAGGAAGTCCCGGCAGCGCTCCATGAACACCCGCCGGTACTCCGGTCCCGCGATCGGCAGCGCCTCGACGAGGTCCTGCAGGTCGTCGGTGAGCACCGAGCGGTCGTAGGCGCGCTTGTACGCGCCCCGGGCGGGGTGCGCCGGGTCGGCGAGGAAGCGGCTGACCGAGTCGACGGCCGCGACGCGGTCCGCCGCGCCGCGCGCGCCCCGCACGCCTCGCACCTCGGTGCGCCGCCCGGCGGCCGAACCCTCGTGGACCCGCCGGTAGTGGACGTGGTCGTGCAGGACGTCCACGGCCTCGGCGAGGAAGTGCGCGCGAAGGGTGAGCGGGGCGTCCTCGTACTGCAGGTCCTCGGGGAAGGCGAGGTGGTGCCGCTCCCAGAAGTCACGCCGGAAGACCTTGTTCCAGGCGGCCCGGTCGGAGAGCAGCGCCGGGTCCCGGGTGACATGGGTGCGCGGCACGGTGCGGCTCGTGTCGCGCCGCGGCCAGGCCTCTTCGCGGCCGTCCTCGGTGAGCCGCCAGGCGTTGCCGGTGGCGAAGTCCGAGCTGGAGGCGTCCAGCATCCGCACCAGCGTCTCGTACGCGCGCGGCGGCAGGACGTCGTCGCCGTCGAGGAAGGCGAGGTAGGAGGTGGCCGGATCGGCGTGCCGGACACCGGTGTTGCGGGCGTGGCCCAGGCCCGCGGCTTCCTGGCGGACCAGCCGGAAGCGGGGGTCGCGGTCGGCGAAGGAGCGCGCGATCTCGGCGCCGGCGTCCGTGGAACCGTCGTCCACGACCACCACGTCGAGCGCGTCGAGGGTCTGCGCGGCCACCGAGGCAAGGCACTCCGCCACGTGCGCCTCGACGTTGTGGACCGGGACGACGACGGTGAGGCGGGGCGTGCGCGGGGCCATCGGCTGACGTCACCCTTTCCGGGTACGGGCGGTGTGCGGGGACGAGGAGTTCAACTCGCCCCGGCCGCGTCGGTCACCTCCTCTGAGCCGAACGGGTGAACCGCTGGGGACGTCAGGCGCCGGGCGCCGGGTCGCGGGTCTGGTCGTACACCCCGCCGGGCTCCTGCGCGCAGGCCTGCGCCCGGGCCTGCGCCCGGACCTGCTCATGGGCCCGGTCCGGGGCGGGGGCCGGGCGGCGGCCCCGCGCGGGAGCAATCGGGGGCAGGCCGCCCGGCTCGCCCAGGAAGACCCGGCGCACGACCCGCTCGGCGGCCTGCCCGTCGTCCCACGGGCAGTAGCGCTCCCGGAAGGCGGCGCGCAGCCGGGTGGACAGCGGGCCGCGCCAGGCGCCGGTGCGCAGGATGTCGAGAAGTTCGTCCCCGGACCCGGCGACCAGCCCCGGCGGCTCCGCGGTGATGTCGAGATAGGCGCCGCGCGCGATCCGGTACGCCGTCCAGTCCTCGGCGTGCACGACCACCGGCCGGTCCAGGACGGCGTAGTCGAACATCAGGGACGCGTAGTCGGTGATCAGCCCGTCGGATGCCAGGCACAGCTCCTGCACGCTCCGATGCGCGGAGACGTCGAGCACGTTGCCCGGCAGGTCCTCGGGGAGGCCGGCCGCGCATCCGCGGTCCGGGTGCTCGCGCGGTGCCCGGTACAGGATCATGAATCCCGGGCCGAGTTCCCGGCCCAGCCGGGCCGGGTCGGCGGGCGGGCGGAAGCCGTGCCGGTGGTCGCGGTGGGCCGGGGCGTACAGCAGGGCCGTGACGCCCTCGGGCAGCCCGAGGGCGGCGCGCAGCCGCAGCACGTCGTCCGCGGAGGCCCGGAGCAGCACGTCGTTGCGGGGCTGGCCGTACTCCAGGGTGACGTAGCCGGCCGGGTAGGCGCGCTCCCAGACCACCGAGGAGTGCGGGTTGGCGGACAGGCAGTAGTCCCAGCGGTCGGTGTGGGCGAGCATGCGCGCGAAGTCCCGGCCGGCCGAGGCGGCGGGGTCGCCGTGCACGTCCAGTCCCATGTGGCCGAGCGGGGTGCCCTGGTGGGTGTGCAGGTTCACCTGGCCGGGGCGCTTGACGTACGCGTGCGGGAAGTTGACGTTGTTGACCAGGTACGTGGCCCGGGCCAGCGCCGTCCAGTACGCGGGCGAGTCCGGCTGGAGGCGGCGCACCCCGGGCGGCAGCGTTCCGGCGTGCTCCTCGGTGGTGATCCAGGCCGTGCGCAGGTGCGGGGCGAGGCCGCGGACGGCGGTCTCCAGGGCGGCGGGGTTGCAGGCGTAGCCGCCGTACCGGTCGGCGGCGAAGACGGCCGACCGCGGGTCGAGGGGCCGCCGCCGCTGCAGGCGGTAGTGCGCCCGCAGGGCCGCCGTGCGGACGGTGAGACGGGCGGCCCCGGCCAGCGCGCGCAGCCGCCCGCGCAGCGCGCCCGCGGCCCGCACCGCGTCGAAGACGTGGCGGGCGCCGAGCCGCACCAGCAGCCGCCGGGGCTCGCCGCCGCGCCCGGGGCGGCCGGCCTCCGGGGGCCGCAGCCGGCGCAGGAGCAGACCGCAGCGCTTGAAATAGGCGGCGCGCGACGAACGGGGCAGCCGGTCGGCGCTGTTGTAGATCAGCAGCAGGTGGTCGGCCATCCGCCGGAAGAGCGCGGGCCGCCACGGGTCGTGCGCGGGGTGGCGGTCGAGGAAGGCGAAGAGCCGCTCGTACTGCTCGAAGACGTCGAAGTGGCGGGTGCTGGTGGTGCGCGGGACGCTGCCGTGGCGGCGCTGCCGGTCGTGCACGCAGACCCGGTCCAGCACGGCGACGCTGCCGGCGCCGAGCAGCGCGGGGTACGTGAAGGGCACGTCCTCGTACCAGCCGGGCGGGAAGGACAGGCCGCGCCGCTGGACGAACTCCCGCCGGTAGGCCTTGTTCCACGCCACCGGCAGCAGGCGCAGCAGACCGGGCCGGTCGGCGAGGGGACCGGGCGGCGGCCCGGCGTGGGAGAGCGGGCCGGCGTGGCGGCCGCGGACGACGCGGCCGTCCCAGTACGTGCGGGCGTGGTCGAAGACCAGCACGTCGGGTTCGGCGGTCTCGGCCAGCCGGTCGGCCACGGCCCGCAGCGTGCCGGGTGTGAGGGTGTCGTCGCCGTCGAGGAAGAGCAGGTAGTCGCCGGTGGCGTGGGCGATGCCGGCGTTGCGGGCCCGCCCGGGGCCCACGTTCTCGGCCAGGTGCACGGCGGTGACCCGGTGGTCGCGGGCCGCGTAGGACTCGACGACCGCGCCGCAGCCGTCGGGGGAGCGGTCGTCGACGGCGATCAGCTCGACGTCGGTGAAGCTCTGCCCGAGCACCGACTCCAGGCACTCGTGCAGATAGGCCTGCACCTTGTGGACGGGCACGATGACGCTGAACCGGGGCAAGGCAGCACATCCGTAGGATCGACGTACGCGGCTTATGCCCGTTATATCCTGACGGGCGTGCCGCGTCCGGCGACCGTTCCGGCCACGGAGTGTTGCCCGGCCCCGGCCCTGCCCCGCGCGCCTACTTCACGGCGCCCGCCATGACGCCGGAGACGAACTGCCGCTGGAAGGCGAAGAAGACGACCAGCGGGACCACCATCGACACGAAGGCGCCCGGCGCCAGGATGTCGATGTTGTTGCCGAACTGCCTGACCTGCTGCTGCAGTGCGACGGTGATGGGCTGCGAGTCGGCGTTGGAGAAGATCAGCGCCACCAGCATGTCGTTCCACACCCACAGGAACTGGAAGATGCCGAGCGAGGCGATCGCCGGACCGCCCAGCGGCATGATCACCCGCGCGAACAGCCGCAGCTCGCCCGCCCCGTCCAGCCGCGCGGCCTCCAGCAGCTCCCGCGGGATCTCCGCGAAGAAGTTGCGCAGCAGGAAGATCGCGAACGGCAGGCCGAAGCCGGTGTGGAACAGGACGACGCCGATGATGTCGCCGAAGATCCCGATGTCACCGAAGAGTTTGGCCACCGGGACCAGCGCGATCTGCACCGGCACCACCAGCAGCCCGACCACCAGCAGGAACAGCCAGTCCCTGCCCGGGAACTCCATCCAGGCGAAGGCGTAGCCCGCCAGCGAGCCGATGACCACCACCAGCAAGGTGGCCGGCACCGTGATGAGCGCGGTGTTCAGCAGCGACGAGGTGACGGCGTCGTTGCCCAGCAGCTCGCGGTAGTTGGCGGCGGTCAGCTGCGAGGGCGCGGTGAACACCTTCCACCAGCCCGTGGCGCCGATGTCCACCGGTCCGCGGAACGAGGAGATCAGCAGCCCCACGGTCGGCATCAGCCAGAACAGCGCGACCAGCACGAGGAACACGCGCAGCACGCCGGCGCCGGCCCGCTCCACCAGGCGCGCGGCGAGCGGCGCCCTGGCGGCCCTGCCCGCGGTCTCCGGGCCGGCGGGCCGGGCCGGTCCGGCGGGTTCCGCTGTGCCTGCGACGGTCGTCATCGGCGGGCCTCCCTGCGCAGACGGCGGATGTTGAACACCATGACCGGGACGACCAGGAGCAGCAGGATGACGCCGATCGCGCTGCCGACGCCCTGGTTGTTGCCGCCCCCGAAGGACGACAGGAACAGTTGCAGCGCCAGGACGTTGGCGTCGTCCTGCGAGGTGCTGGGCGCGATGATGTAGACCAGGTCGAAGATCTTCATCACGTTGATCATCAGCGTGACGACCACCACGACCAGCACCGGAGCCAGCAACGGCACGGTGATCCGGCGGAACACCTGCCACTCGTTGGCGCCGTCGATCCGCGCCGCCTCCATCAGCTCGCGCGGCACCCCGGCGAGCCCCGCGGCGATCAGCACCATCGCGAAGCCCGCCCACATCCACAGGTAGGCACCGATGATGGCGGGCGTCACCAGCGTCGGGCCGAGCCAGTCGATGCCGTTGTACGGCTGCGCGAAGTTCGAGGCGGGCAGCCGCAGTCGGGCGCCGGCCGCGGACGCCGGGAGCGCGAAGGTGCCGTCCGCGCCGGACGTCGCGGAAGCGACCACCCGGCCGTCCTTCACGGCCTCGACCCGCACGCCCTTCAGCGCCTTCTCCCCGGCGTCGACGGCGCCCGCCGTGCCTCCGCCGCCCGGCTTGAAGTCCAGCCACACCGTGCCGGTCACCCCGGGCCCGGCGGCCGCCTGCCGGGCGGCGCCCGTCCCCGCGGGGAGCTCGGCCGCCGGGATGCCGATCAGCGGCAGCGCGACCGCCGTGCCCTGCCGCGCCGCCTGCTGCGTGGTGTACGAGCCGCCGCCCGAGGCCGCCAGCTCCCCGCCCGGGCGGGGTCTGGCCCCGGGGTAGGCGGAGGAGTCGGCGAAGGTGTCGTGGACGCCGACGACGACCGCGTTCGCCGCGCCGCGCGCCGGGTCCTGCTCGTACACCAGCCGGAAGATGATCCCGGCCGCCAGCATCGAGATCGCCATCGGCATGAAGACGACCAGCTTGAAGGCGGTGCCCCAGCTCACCCGTTCGGTCAGCACCGCGAAGACCAGGCCGAGCGCCGTGGCCAGGACCGGCGCCACGACCACCCAGACCGCGGTGTTGCGCAGCGCGGTCAGGGTGCTGTCGTCGCTGAAGACCGAGCCGTAGTTCTCCAGCCCGACGAAGCCCGATCCCGCCTTGTCGAAGAGGCTGCGCCAGAGCGTGTACGCGATCGGGTACACCACCAGCGCCCCCAGCAGCACCAGCGCGGGCAGCAGGAAGACTGCCGCCACCCAGCGCCGGGTGCCCGTCACGCCCTTGCGCCGCGCCGCGGGCACGCCGCCCGGGGCGGCCGGACCCTGCACGGTCGCCGCCGTCGCTATCGCGGCCGCCTCAGCCGGCGTACGCCTTGGCGGCGTCCGCTTCGAGCCTGGCCTGCGCGCCCGCCACGTCCGAGGGGTTCTTCAGGAAGTCCTGGAGGTCCTTCCACTCGCCCTTGCCCGCGGTGCCGCCGAAGGCCGCCGGGGCCTGGTCGGACATGTCGAAGCGGAAGTCGTCGCCCGCCGACACCAGGCCCTTGGCGATGGAGCGCGAGACCTCGTCCGGGTACACCGACAGGTCCAGGGACTTGTTCGGCGACACGAAGCCGCCCGAGGACGCCCACACCCCGGCCGCGTCCGTGGAGGCGAGGAAGGTGACCAGCGCCTGCGCGCCCTTGGAGTCCTTCAGGACGACGCCCACGTCACCGCCGCTGACCACCGGCGCCTTGCCGGAACCGACCGCCGGGAAGGGGAAGACCTTGGCGTCCTCGCCGACCTTCGCCTTGGTGTTGTCGCCGATGAACGCGCCCACGAAGTCGCCCTCGTAGACCATCGCGGCCTTCGGCGGGTTGCCGGTGAAGGTCTGCGTCACCGACTTGGGGAAGTCGGTCTGCAGGGCGCCGCTCTGGCCGCCGGCGATGAGGTCCTTCTTGCCGAAGAGCCCGCCGAGGGTGGTGAGCGCCTCCTTGACCGAGGGGTCCGTCCACTTGATCTTGTGCTCGGCGAGCTGGTCGTACTTCTCGGGCCCGGCCTGGGAGAGGTAGATGTTCTCGAACCAGTCGGTGAGGGTCCAGCCGTCGGCCCCGCCCACCGATACCGGCGGCGTGCCCGACTCGAAGATCGTCTCCGCGGTCTTGAGGAAGTCGTCCCAGGTGGCGGGAGGAGCGGAGATGCCGGCGTTGTCGAAGGCGGCGGTGTTGTACCAGACCAGCGACTTGTTGGCGGCCTTGGCGTAGACGCCGTACTGCTTGCCCTCGTACGCGCCGAGGTCCTTCCAGCCCTGCGTGAAGTTCTTGTCCAGCTGGGCCTGCGCCTCGGGGCCGAGCGGCTTGAGCCAGCCCTTCTGCGCGAACTGCCGCAACACGCCGACCTGCGGCAGGAACGCCACGTCCGGCGGCTGACCGCCCTCGATCTTGGTACCGAGGAAGGTGGAGACGTTGTCGCCGGTCGGCACGAACGTGACCTTGGCGCCGGTGCGCTTGCCGAACTCGTCGATGACCTTCTGGAAGTTCTTCTGCTCGGGGCCGGTCCACACCGCGGCGACCTCGAGGCTCTGCCCCTTGAGGTCCGGCAGCGCCACGCCGCCGTTCCCGCCGCCCGAACCGCTGGGCGACGCCGCTCCGTTGTCACCGGTGCCGCCGTTGTCGTCGTCGCTGCCGCCGCAACCGGCCGCTGTCAGTGCCAGGGCGGCCGCCGCCACCGCGGCGACGACGGCCCTGCGCGTACCTCGCGTGCGCCTGCTGGATGTCCGCATCTGCCTGCCCATCCCCTCAGCGCGGAAGCACGCCGCGGTGGCAGCCCGCCGGTTGGCCGAGGCAGCTGCGCCGGGCGTCCCGTCCCCGCGTCATCCGCTGTTCCGCGTTCAGTGTTACGCCCGGTCTGATAACCGCCGCAATACCGCCCACGCACAAGGCCGTTGGATCGTGACCTTCATGTGACCGGCGAACCGGTCGAGCGGGCGAGGGCGCCGTCGGCACGGCGGACGTAGAGAGTGAGCGACTTCGCGGAACCGGTGAGCGTGGCGCCGGTGCGGCTGGTGGCGCTCACCGGGACGGGCGCCCAGCCGGACCCGGCGCCCACGGCGGCGGCCAGGGCGCCGCCGCCGGACGGGGCCAGGACGTACAGCCGGCCCCCCGACACCGCGGCCTCCGGACGGCCGGTCGCGTCCAGGCCGGGGACCAGTTCCGAGGGCCGCCAGGCGCCGTTGACGTACGGCAGGCGCAGCACGGCCCCGTCGGCCTTGCGCACGACGAAGGCGTCCAGGGTGCCGCGGGCGCGCGACACCAGGCCGGGCGCGGAGGTGATGCGGCCGGCGGTGGGCACCAGCGCCCAGGCGTTCCACCGGCCGTCGACCCAGGAGGAGGTGACCAGGTCGCCGTCGGAGCGGGCGACCAGGTCGATCCGGCCGGGGGCGGAGGACGCGGCGGCCGGGGTGGTGTCGAAGGTGGCGGGCTGGTCCACCTGGTACCAGCCGCCCCAGGCGCCGTCGCTGAGGGTGCGCCGGTAGACCTTGTGGTCGGTGCCGAGCGCGAACACGTCGAGCTGCCCGGCGCGCGAGGAGACCGCCGAGGGGTCGTCGGCGACGCTTATCCCGGTGAGCCGGTGCCAGCCGCCGTCCACCAGGTACCACAGGTTCCGGTCGGTGCCCCGGGTGAAGACGTATGTCGCCCCTGCGGCGGAGACCGCCCGCGGCCTGCCGGTGGTCTCCACCCCCGCGACCGGGAGCGGCGGCAGCGCCGTCAGGCCAGACCAGTGCAGCGACGCCTCCCCGGCCGTGTCGGCGGCGTCGGCGGGGGAACTGACGGCACCCTGCGGGGAGGCCGCGGCGCCGGTGGGCGCGGTGGGGGTGGGCGCGTGCGTCGTGGAGTCGCCCGGCTCCCGGTCCTCACGGCTGGTGGAGCCGCCGTCGTCGGAGCCGGAGGCGGCGATGGCCCAGCCGCCGAGCCCGGCGGCCACCAGGGCGGCTGCGGCGGCCGCCCCGATCTTGGCCCGGCGGCGCTGCGGCGAGTCCGCGACGGCACGGTGCCGGTGCCGGGCCCGGCTGCCGCGGGGGTCGTCGCCCGCGGCGCGGCCGGCGGCGAGTTCCTCGGCGGTCGGCAGCTTGATGCTGGTGTGCGTGTCCCGGGTGGAGTCCGGGGCGGCGCCCCTGACCAGCGGGACCGCGCCGCGCCGGCGGCCGGCCGGCGGGTCGTACGGCTCGCCGGCGCCCGCCGGTTCGGCGCCGAAGCCGCCCGCGTCCTCGTGGTGGTGGTCGCCGGGCGCGTCCACCTCCAGCGGCGGCAGCCCGGCCAGGTCCGGCAGCAACTCGCGCAGCCGCGTGGCCACTTCGGCGGCCGTCAGCCGCGAGGCCGGCGCCTTGGCCAGGCACTGGGAGAGCAACTGCCACAGCTCGTCGGGGAGGTCGGGCAGCGGCGCCACCGACTCGGTGACGTGCCGGCGCAGCACGGCCCCGGGGTGGCCGCCGCCGAACGGCGTGAAGCCGGCCAGCAGTTCGTACAGGACGGTGGCGAGCGCGTAGATGTCGACCGAGGCGCGCGGCGGCAGGCCCTCGATGATCTCCGGCGCGAGGTAGTCCGGGGTGCCGATGATGCGGGTGGCGCGGGTGCGGCGCGGGGAGTCCACCAGTCGCGCGATGCCGAAGTCCGTGAGCAGCGCCGGGGGCGCCCCGCCCGGTCCGGGCGGCGCGGCGGAGTCCAGCAGCACGTTCTCGGGCTTCACGTCGCGGTGGACGACGCCGGCCGCGTGCGCGGCGGCCAGGCCGTCGGCGACGTCGGCGGTGACCGAGACGGCGGCCTCGGGCGCGAGCCTGCGCTCCCGCTCCAGGCGGGAGCGCAGGTCGGTGCCGCGCACGAGGTCCATCACGAGCGCCAGGTCGGAGCCGTCGACCACCAGGTCACGGATGCCGACGATGTGCGGGTGGTGCAGTGCCAGCAGGGCCGTGCGCTCCTGGACGAAGCGGCCGACGAGGTCCTGGTCGGAGGCGAGGTCCTCGCGCAGCAGCTTGATGGCGACCGGGCCCTCGGGGCCCTCGCCCAGCCACACCGTGCCGGCGGACCCGCGCCCCAGCACCTGGTGCGCGGTGTACCGGCTGCCGATCTTCCGTCCCAAGGCTGCTCCGACTCCTCCGACGTGCCGTCGTGTTGGCGACAAAGCTACGCGGATGCGAGCCGGTTGGGGGAACCAGTCCGGGGTGAGTGCGGCTTCTGCGGAAGAAATCACCCTCCAGAAGTCGACAAATCACCACCATGGGCAGTCTCAGCCGGTGAACGTGAACCAGTTGAGATTGACGAAGTCGGCGGGCTGACCGCTGGCGAAGGTCAGATAGACGTCGTGCGTCCCGGTGATCGCCGCGGTGTTGGCCGGAACCGTCGTCCAGTTCTGCCAGCCCCCGGTGCTGCCGACCGCGAAACTGCCCACGGGGGTCGCGGTGGGACTGTCCAGCCGCACCTCGACCAGCCCGCTCACCCCCGCCGCGGCGCCCGAGGCGACCCGGGCCTTGAACTGGTGGGCGGCGGTGGAGCCGAAGGCGACGCCGTTGTAGCGCAGCCAGTCGCCGCCTCCGATCCAGCCGACGTCCTGGCCGCCCCCGGTGTCGGTGGTGGTCTCGGTGGCGGTGCCGGACTGGGCGGCGTACGACTCGGCCTGGATCGTGCCGTAGGCACCCGTGCCGCCGCCTCCGCCGCCTCCGCCCCCGCCGCTGCCGGCGGAGTTCCAGACGGCCACGTAGTCGACCAGCATGGGCACGCCCGAGGCGGTCGAACCGGTCGGAGTGCCGCTGCCCGCGACCCCGTTGGGGAAGGCGCCGCCCATCGCCACGTTCAGCAGCACGAAGTGGCCGTGGTGGGTGGCGTTGGCCCAGGTCGTCGCGTCCATCTGCGAGGCGTTGACGGAGTGGTACTGCACACCGTCGACGTACCAGCGCAGTGTCTCCGGGCTGACGCTGCGGTCCCACTCGAAGGTGTACGTGTGGAAGGCGCCCTGGCAGGCGCTGCCCGGGCACGCGTGGACGGCGCCGAGGCCGTTGGTCTCGTTGCAGGGGCCGCCGGGGTTGCCGCCGCAGTGCAGCGTGCCCCAGACCTGGTTGATCCCGTTGACGTTCTCCATGATGTCGAACTCGCCGATGCCGGGCCAGTTCTGGTAGTTGCCGCGGTAGTCGGCGCCGAGCGTCCAGAACGCCGGCCAGTAGCCGGCCGCGGCGGCGCCGGTCACGTTCGGCATCTGGATGCGCGCCTCGATGCGGGCCCGGCCGCCCGCGGCCGCCTGGAAGTCCGTGCGGCGGGTCTCGATCCGGGCGGAGGTCCAGCGGCCGGAGCCGTCGCGGACCGGGGTGATGCGGAGGTTGCCGCTGCCGTCCTGCTGGAGGTTGGTGCTGCTCGCGGTGTACGTCTGCACCTCGCCGGTGCCCCAGTTCGCGGGGCCGCCGGGGTAGGAGGTGCCGGTGTCGGTGATCCAGTCCGTGCCGGAGGGGGCCGACCCGGCGCTGCCGGTGAAGTCGTCGCTCCAGGTCAGGGACCAGCCGGTGCCGGGTGGGGGGACGCTGGCCGAGGCCGGGCCCGCGAGGGCCGCGGCGAGCGCGAGCAGTGCGGCCGCGCCGGCCCGGACGAGAGGTTTGGACGCGCGCATGACAAGTCCTCCTGTGGGGAGAGGTGGGGGAGCGCGTGAAGGGGGGTGCCCGGGCAGTTCACTGTCCGCCCGGGCTGACGAGGCGTCAAGACGTGGCGCTTGAAAACGCTCTCAGAATTTCCCGCCGTCACTCCTTGAAGCCAGGAGCTGCCGCACTCTTTGGGAGCAGGAGCTGCCGCGCTTCCTGTCGCGCTACTGGCTGGGAGTGCCGCTGGTGGAGTCACCCAGCGAGCTGATCCCGTTCCAGATGTCGCTCACCCATGTGGACAGGGTGTCCCAGAGTCCCTTGCCGGTGTCGAACCAGCCCTGCAGCGGCCCGAAGTACCAGGCCAGCAGGAAGATGACGA
Organism: Streptomyces sp. NPDC088354; assembly: GCF_044753585.1. NCBI lineage: Bacteria > Bacillati > Actinomycetota > Actinomycetes > Kitasatosporales > Streptomycetaceae > Streptomyces > Streptomyces sp. NPDC088354. The sequence goes on from NZ_JBIVNJ010000034.1 coordinate 44,749, forward strand.
CCACGACGACGATCATCGTGAAGCAGCCCTTGAGGCAGCCCAGGCCGGGGATGCGCATCGGGTTGGCGCTGCGCCGGCGCGGTTCGCGGGCCGGGGGCGGCTCGGGGGCGGGTGGCCGCTGCGGCTCGTACCGCCGGGGCTGCTGCTGCTCGTAGCGCGGCGGCACCGGCTGCTGCTGCGGCCGGGGCGCGTACTGCTGCTGCGGCTGCTGCTGCGGCGCGTACTGCTGCGGTTGCGGCTGGCGGTGCTGCGGCGGGCGCGGGGGTTGCTGGTGCTGGGGCTGCTGCGCGTACCCCTGCCCACCGGGCTGCTGCCGCTGCTGGTAGGACTGCGGGGGCTGCTGCGGCGGCTGGCCGCCCGGCTGACGGCGCGGGCGGCGCCGCAGGGGGTCCTGGTCGGGGTCCAGGTACTGGATCTCGGTCTGCTCGGCACGCGCCCGGGCCCGGTTGAGCTGCGACTCCCACGGGTGCGGGCCCTGGGGCGGCTCGTTCGGCGGGCCACCGGGCACCGGCGGCATCACACGGGTGCCGTCGGCGCCGCCGGCCGGGCGGGAACCGCCCTGGATGACCTGGGTCGGGTCGGCGCCGCTCTCGGCCCCGCCGGCGGACAGCACACTGGTGGCGGCCGTCGGGTCGTACCCGGCCATCGGCGAGCGGTTGGGCAGCACCTGGGTGGGGTCGGCGGTGCCCGGCGGCACCAGGGGGGTGTCCGGCACGGTCGCCGGTGCGGGGTCCGGGGCGAGCAGCGCGGCCACGCCGATGGCGGCCTCGGCCTGCGCCGGGGAGGCGTGGACGCCCACGCCCGCGGCCACCACGCGCAGGGCGCGGGCCAGGTTCTCGGCGCTGGGGCGCTCGGCGGGCTCCTTGCGCAGGCAGCGCTCGATGACCGTCCACAGCGGTTCGGGGACGGTGGTGGGGCGGCGCGGTTCCGCGCTCAGGTGCCGCTGCAGCACTTCGAGCGCGCTCTCGCCGTGGAACGGCGGACGGCCGGTGACCAGCTCGTACAGCAGGATGCCGGCGCCGTAGATGTCCACCGCGGAGGTCTGCGGGCGGCCCTGCGCGGACTCCGGCGCTATGTAGGCGGGGGTCCCCACGAATTCGTGGGTCCGGGTGAGGCCGGGCGAGTCGGCCAGCCGGGCGATGCCGAAGTCGGTCAGCATCGGGTGCATCTGGGCGCTGCCGTCCGGGCCGGTGACGGTGGCGAGCAGCACGTTGGCGGGCTTCAGGTCGCGGTGCACGACGCCGTCGGCGTGGCTGGCGGCCAGGGCGTCGGCGATGGCCGCGGTCAGCAGGGCGCCGCCCACGGGGGAGAACGGACCGTTCTCGCGCAGGTGGCGGTAGAGGTCCGGGCCGTCGATCAGGTCCATCACCAGGGCCAGCAGGTCGCCCTCGACGACCAGGTCGCGCACGCGGACGATGTGCGGGTGGCGCAGCCGCAGCAGCACCGAGCGCTCCCGCAGGAAGCGCATCACGACGTCGGGGTCGCTCGCGAGCTCTTCCTTGAGCACCTTGATCGCGACGGTCTCGCCGGTGTCCCGCACCTGGGAGCGCCACACGGTGCCCGTGGCACCGCGTCCCAGCGGCTCCACCAGTTCGTATTTGCTGCCTACCGGCCGCACGTCTCGCACTCCCTGGATCTTGGCCTGGTCCGTGGCCTGTGTGCGCCCACTGTAGTGCCGCGTCATGGGAGCGGAGCTCGTTCACGCACGGGGCGGGCGTGGGATTAGGACGCGGAGTACGGTCGTTTGGTTGCTTTTTCCGCCCAATGCTGATCATTCAAGATCGTGAAGGTGGGCACCGGCGGCAACCTGTCGGTGGCGAGTGGGAGGATGCGCGTGCGGATCGCGGATCGCTGAGCAACGGGAGCCGGTCGGTTCGTTCTTGTACGTGTCGATGTGCCCGGACACGGCGGGTGGGGCGAGGCCCCTTCCCGCCTTCGGACCGGGCAGAAGGGACCGTGGACGGAGATGCAGATCCGGCTGACCGTTCTCGGGCCGCGCGGCGGCCGGGGGGCGCGCTCCTCCGACGTGCTCGTCACCGCGCCCGCGGGCACCCTCCTGGGGGCCGTGGCGGGTGCCCTGACCTCCGGCACGGGCGGCTCCGGGCAGCCCGCGCGGTCCACGGCGTCCCTGAGGTCCCTGCCTCCGCTGTACGCCGGTGCCGAGCGGCTGGACCCGGCGACCGCCGTGCTGGGTGTGCCGCCGCTGCTCGACGGCGCCGTGCTCTCGCTGCACGCCCCGGCCGACGGCCACCACGAGGAACGACCCTCGGCCGCGGCCCGGCTCCATGTCATAGGCGGTCCCGACGCCGGCGGGGTCCACCTGCTGCAGGGCGGGCAGATCCGGGTCGGGCGGTCCGCCGACGCGGACGTCCCCCTGGACGACCCCGACGTCTCCCGGCTGCACTGCGCCATCACCGTGGACGCCGGGGGCCGGGTCACCGTCCACGACCTCGGCTCCACCAACGGCACCACGCTCGACGGGCAGCCGGTCGGGCCCCGCGGTGTCCCGTTCGCCCCCGGGGCCCTGCTGCGCATCGGCGAGTCCGTCCTCCAGCTGGAGCCCACCCCGCCCGGGTCCACGGTCCCGCCGCCTCCGGCTTCCGTCCCCGCCATCCCGGACGCCGAGGGCCATCTGCACGTCACCCTCCCGCCGGCCTCCTGGCCCGACGGCGAGGCGGTGGCGGCCTGGCGGCCCGCGCGGTCCGCGGAGCGCCCGGCCGGGCCCGCCTCCCCCGGCGGGGCCGCACCGGATCCCCGCCCGGCGCCCGCTCCCGGCGCGGCGCAGGCGTCCCCGGCACCCGCGGTACCTCCCGCGGCCCCCGTCGCCGCCTCAGGAGGCCGCCGCGACACGCCGCAGCGCGGCCTGTCGGAGCAGACCCGGGCGGTCCCGCCGGCGCAGGCCCGGCGCACCGCCGGCCGGGCCGCCGAGGCCGGGAGCCGGATGGCCGGGGCCATAGGAAGCTGGGCCCGTCGGCTGGCCGCGGGGCGTGGCCCCGCCGACGGCACGGGGCCGGACGGGGCCGCCGGCCCGGGCCACGACGTCACCGACGCCGCCGGGCTGCGCGACCGGTGGCCGGACCCCGCCGCCGTGCTGCTGACCGCCCTCGGGCCGGGCCCGCGGCTGTGGGAGCGCGCCCCCGGACACCCGGACACGCTGACCGTCCGCCTGGGCACCGCCGACCTCCCCGCCGAGGACGGCTACCGCACGCTGCCCGCCGTCCCCTTCACCATCGACCTGCGCGACCCGCACACCCAGGTGCTCGGCCTCGCCGGCCCGCGCCCGCGGCTCACCGGGCTCGCCCGGGCCGTGATCGCCCAGCTGTGCGCCCTGCACGCGCCCGGCGCGCTGGAGGTGGCCCTCCTGGCGGCCGACCGCTCCCGGCCCGCGGAACAGCGCGCGGAGGAGTGGGCCTGGCTGCACTGGCTGCCGCATCTGCGCCCCGCCCACGGCCAGGACTGCCGGCTGCTCACCGCGACCGACCGCGAGCAGGCCGAGGCCCGCGTCGCCGAGCTGGTCCGGCGCATCGAGGAGGGCCCGCTCGGGAACGGCTGGGCGACGGCGACCGCGGAGGCGGTCGCCAAGGCCGCCGCCGATCGCGAGGGTCCGCACACCCTGCTGGTCGTGGACGGAGACCCCGGCTCGGCCTACCTCGGCGAGGCCGTCGACCGGATCGCCGCCACCGGGCCGTCCGTCGGCGTCCATGTGCTGTGCCTGGCCGAGAGCGCGGAACGGCTGGCCGCCCAGTGCGGCGCCGTCGCCGTCCTGGAGGGCGACGTGGCCACCACCTTGCGCATCGAGCCGCACGGCCCGGAACGGATGACGGTCGAGGCGGTCTCCACCGCCTGGGCCGAGCGGTTCGCCCGGGCCCTGGCACCGCTGCGCGAGGGCGACGCCGCCGCGCCCCGCGTCACCCGCACCGCGCTGCCGCGCACCGCCCGCCTCCTGGACGAGCTGGACCTCGGCCTGGCCACCCCGGCCAAGATCGCCGCCCGCTGGGCCGAGCCCGCGCCCTCCGGCGGTGCCGCCGCGGCCGTCCTCGGCGCGGGCCCCGGCGGCCGCGTCCTGGTCGACCTGGTCGCCGAGGGCCCCCATCTGCTGGCCGGCGGCGCGCCCGGCTCGGGCAAGACCGAACTGCTGCGGTCCGTCGCCGCCGCCCTGGCCGCCGCCGAGCGCCCGGACCGGCTCGCCCTTGTGCTGGTCGACGGCGCGGGCACGGAGCGCGGCGAGGGCCTGCGGGTCTGTACCGACCTGCCGCACGTGTCCACGTACCTGTGCGCCTCCGACCCGGTGCGGATGCGCGAGTTCGCGCAGGCCCTGGCCGCGGAACTGAAGCGGCGCGAAGAGCTGCTGGACGGGCTGGACTTCCGGCAGTGGCACGACCGCCACCGCGTGCCGGTGGTGCCGCGCCAGGCCGAGCCGGGCCGCGCGCCGGCCGCCGCGGGGGAGACGCAGCCACAGGGCGCGGTCCGCGTGCAGACGCGCACCGCGGCACCGCTGCCCCGTCTCGTCGTCGTGGTCGACGACTTCGACGCGCTCGTCGCGCCCGCCCTGGGCAGCCCCGGCCGGCCCGCCGCCGGCTCCGTCGTCCGGGCGCTGGAGAGCGTGGCCCGCGACGGCGAGCGTCTGGGCGTGCACCTGATCGCCGCCACCGGCCGTCCCGAGCGCACGGCCGGAACCGAGGCGGACGACGCCGCGCGGCTGCGTATCGCGCTGCGCACGGAGGAGCCGGAGTCCGCGGCCCTGCTGGTCGCCGTCGAGGAACCGGCCGCCCTGGACGACACGCTGCCCGGCCGCGGCTATCTGCGCCGCCCCGACGGGGCCGTCACCGCCTTCCAGGCCGGCCGGGTCAGCGGCCGCATCCCGCGGACGGCCACCCTGCGCCCCACCGTCGTCCCCCTGGAATGGGACCGCATGGGCGACCCGCCGACCCGCCGCCCGGTCCGCGAGCTCGGCAACGGCCCCACCGACCTCGCGCTTCTGGCCAGTGCCCTGCAGCGGGCGGCGGAGTCCGCGGCCGCGGATCCCGCGCCGCCGCTGCTCTGACCCGGGGGTGACCGCCACCGCATCCCCGGGCCCGCGGGGTGCGGGAACGGGGGTGCGGTGGCGGGACCGCCGAAGCTTCGCCGCCCACCCGGTACGCTGGGGGACGTGGCAGTCCTGGATGTATCCGAAGAGCTCAAGTCCCTCTCCTCGACCATGGGGTCGATCGAGGCCGTTCTGGACCTCGACAAACTGAGGGCCGACATCGCCGTGCTCGAGGAGCAGGCGGCGGCGCCGTCGCTGTGGGACGACCCCGAGGCGGCCCAGAAGATCACCAGCAAGCTGTCGCACCTGCAGGCCGAGCTCCGCAAGGTCGAGGCGCTGCGCGGCCGGATCGACGACCTGGCGGTGCTCTTCGAGCTCGCCGAGGCCGAGGACGACGCGGACACCCGCGCCGAGGCCGAGGCCGAACTGGACTCGGTCCGCAAGGCGCTGGACGAGATGGAGGTCCGCACCCTCCTGTCCGGCGAGTACGACGCGCGTGAGGCGCTGGTCAACATCCGCGCCGAGGCGGGCGGCGTCGACGCCGCGGACTTCGCGGAGCAGCTCCAGCGCATGTACCTGCGCTGGTCCGAGCGGCACGGCTACGCGACCGAGATCTACGAGACCTCGTTCGCCGAAGAGGCCGGCATCAAGTCCACGACCTTCGTCGTCAAGGCGCCCTACGCCTACGGCACACTCTCCGTCGAGCAGGGCACGCACCGCCTGGTGCGCATCTCGCCCTTCGACAACCAGGGCCGCCGCCAGACCTCCTTCGCGGGCGTCGAGGTGCTGCCGGTCGTGGAGCAGAGCGACCACGTCGAGATCGACGAGACGGAACTGCGCATCGACGTGTACCGCGCCTCCGGCCCCGGCGGCCAGGGCGTCAACACGACCGACTCCGCGGTCCGGATCACCCACATCCCGACCGGCATCGTGGTCTCCTGCCAGAACGAGCGCTCCCAGATCCAGAACAAGGCCAGCGCCATGAACGTGCTGCAGGCCAAACTGCTGGAGCGGCGCCGCCAGGAGGAGCAGGCCAAGATGGACGCCCTCAAGGGCGACGGCGGCAACTCGTGGGGCAACCAGATGCGTTCCTACGTGCTGCACCCGTACCAGATGGTCAAGGACCTGCGGACCGACTTCGAGGTCGGCAACCCGCAAGGCGTCCTCGACGGCGACATCGACGGCTTCCTGGAGGCGGGCATCCGCTGGCGGAAGCAGCAGGAGCAGGCCGCGGCGGTCTGACGCCGGCGTCGAGCGTTCACCGTTCACATCTTTTCGTCGTTCGCACAACTGCCGTCCTCATGGGCGGCAGTTGTGCGTTTCGGATTACGGCGGAGCAAGCAATCGGCCGCCACCGCAGGTCATTCCAGGTAATGCGGCCGGAATGACCTTGACGACGGTGCGCATTCTGGGAATCGTCGTGCACGGCATGCGTATGACCGGGGCGTGAGCGAACGGGGGCGAGCCCGGGCCGGCCCGGATCCGGATCCCGAGTACGTCCCGTTGAGGCTCCCCTGTGCACGCCGCTCCCTTGACGCGTGCCGCGCAGGCCGGACGGCGCCACCGGTACCAGCACGGACGGCACCGCTACGGAAGGCGCCGACGGGGCCACGACCGGCGAGACCGCGACGGACGGTCGCAGCACCACGGACGGCGGGTCCTCGGCCGACGGCGGCTCCACGGGCTCCGACGGCGGCACCCGCACCGACGGCGGCAGCACCACCGGCGATTCCGGCGGCGACACCGCCCGCGCCGTCTCCGGTGACAGCGTGAGCTGCGTGGAAGGCACCGGCACCGACGACGCGGGCAGCGGCGAGGTCGTCACCCAGGGTGACACCAAGGAGGGTCTGGCCGGGACCGGTGCCGGGGAGACCGGTTTCCCGCTGATCGGCGCCGCCACCATGATCGCGGGGGGCATCGGATTCCGCCTGATGCCGCGCCTGGCCGGCGGGTCGCAATACCACCGTGTGATCACGCGATTGCGTACGGCGAGGGGCCCGGGACGTCATCGACGACCCGGGCCCCTTCCGCTGCGGGTGGTGCCGCTACGCGGTGGCCTCGTGAACCACCCATGCCACGGCGAGCAGCGCCACGAGCAGGGCGATCAGGGCCGCCGGCGTGATGGCGGCGAAGGGGTTCTCCTGCTGCAGGCGTGCACGGTGGGCGCGGCAGACCGCGCAGCGGCCTTCGCTGACGGGGCCGGCGCAGTTGGCGCACACCAGTCGGTCGACTGTCATGCGGTCGCCTCCTCCCAATGCGGCCCTACGGCCGCTCCATGAACAACGCGCGTCGGGGACGGTCCGTTCCCGGGTCCCCCCACCACTGTGCCAGTTTCCGGGGCGGCAGGCGCGCCCCGCGCGATTCCCGCGACTCCGAAGAGTGACCCGCGAGGCCAATGCCCACTTTGTCTGCTTTGGCCGGTGAATAAACGCACCAACCCGGACCGCGAACTGCGCGGCCCCTCGGCGTTCGCGTAAGGTCGCCTCCGATCCCCTGTATCCGGAGTGCGACCGTGATCCGATTCGACAACGTCTCCAAGACCTACCCCAAGCAGAACCGTCCTGCACTTCGGGACGTTTCGCTGGAAATCGAGAAGGGCGAGTTCGTCTTCCTGGTGGGCTCCTCGGGCTCCGGGAAGTCCACCTTCCTGCGGCTCCTGCTGCGCGAGGAGCGCACGGACACCGGCACGGTGCACGTCCTCGGCAAGGACCTGGCCCGGCTGTCGAACTGGAAGGTGCCGCACATGCGCCGCCAGCTCGGCACCGTCTTCCAGGACTTCCGCCTGCTGCCCAACAAGACGGTCGCGGAGAACGTGGCGTTCGCCCTCGAGGTGATCGGCAAGCCGCGCGGCACCATCCGCAAGACGGTCCCCGAAGTGCTCGACCTGGTCGGCCTCGGCGGCAAGGAGGACCGTATGCCGGGCGAGCTCTCCGGTGGTGAGCAGCAGCGTGTCGCGATCGCCCGCGCGTTCGTCAACCGCCCGATGCTCCTCATCGCGGACGAGCCGACCGGAAACCTCGACCCCCAGACCTCGGTCGGCATCATGCGCCTTCTGGACCGCATCAACCGCACCGGGACCACGGTGGTCATGGCCACCCACGACCAGAACATCGTCGACCAGATGCGCAAGCGCGTCATCGAGCTCGAGAAGGGGCGGCTGGTGCGCGACCAGTCGCGCGGCGTCTACGGCTATCAGCACTGATCCCCGGCCCTGGACATCGCAAGCCCGCTGAAAGGACATCATGCGCGCCCAGTTCGTGCTCTCGGAGATCGGCGTCGGCCTCCGCCGGAACCTGACCATGACCTTCGCGGTCATCGTCTCCGTCGCCCTCTCCCTCGCGCTCGCCGGCGGCTCGTGGCTCGCCCGCGAGCAGGTCGACTCGATGAAGGGGTACTGGTACGACAAGGTCCAGGTGTCGATCTTCCTCTGCAACAAGAACGACGCCAAGACCGACCCCAACTGCACCAAGGGCGCCGTCACCGAGGAGCAGAAGCAGGACATCGAGAAGCAGCTCAAGGCGCTGCCGCTCGTGGAGAAGTACTTCCACGAGAGCGCGGAGGACGCGTACAAGCACTACAAGGAGCAGTTCTCCGACTCCCCGCTGGCCGATTCCCTGACGCCGGATCAGATGCAGGAGTCGTTCCGGGTGAAGCTCAAGGACCCGACCAAGTTCCAGGTGGTCGCCAGCGCCTTCCAGGGCCGCCCCGGCGTCCAGGAGGTGCAGGACCAGAAGGCCCTGCTGGACAACCTGTTCGGGCTCCTCAACGGCATGACGCTGGCCGCCCTGGTGGTCCTGGCGTTCATGCTCGCGGTGGCGATGATGCTGATCGTCAACACCGTGCGCGTGTCGGCGTTCAGCCGCCGCCGCGAGACCGGGATCATGCGCCTGGTCGGCGCGTCCAGTTTCTACATCCAGATGCCGTTCATCATGGAGGCCGCCTTCGCCGGCCTGGTCGGCGGCGGCCTGGCGTGCCTGATGCTGCTCGTGGGCCGCTACTTCCTGATCGACCACGGCCTGTCGCTGCAGACCAAGGTCCCGCTGATCAACTTCCTCGGCTGGGGCGAGGTCGTGCAGGTGCTGCCGCTGGTGCTGGTCGTGGGCATGCTGATGCCCGCGGTGGCCGCCCTGATCGCGTTGCGCAAATACCTCAAGGTCTGATTCGCGCAAAGGGCGCCGTACGGCCAACTTTCCGTACAGCGCCCGGTTCTCGCCTAGACTGCCCGACGTGCTGAGCCACTGTCTGTCCGGGAAGCCGCGCCGCGTCGGCCGCGCGGCCGCCCTGACCTTGGTGTTCGGCGCGGTTCTGGCCACCGGGGCGGCCACCGGTTCCTTCGGTGACGCACTCGGCGGGGACCGGCAGGCGCGGAGTTCCACCCGCATCCCGGCGGGTGCGGTGGCCGACACCGACGAGATCGCCGAGGCCATCGCCGACGGCAAGGTCGGCCCGCAGGCCGCGGAGGCTCTGGTCAGCCGCAGCGGCGACCGCTGGTCCTCGTTCTACACCGCCCAGGAGTACGAGGGCTTCCAGCACTCCCTCGACGGCCGGTATGTGGGGGTCGGGCTCTGGGTGCGCCGCGTCGAGAACGGCCGTATCGAGATCGACCGCGTGCAGTCCGGCAGCCCCGCCGCCCGGGCCGGCGTCCGCGCCGGGGACCGGTTGCGCACCATCGACGGCACCGATGTCACCGGCCGCCCCGTCACCGAGGCCGTCTCCCGGCTGCGCGGCGTGGGCGACGCCGGCACCACCGTCGTCCTCGGACTGGAACGCGGCGCCCGCTCCTGGGAGGTCGCGCCCCGGCGCGCCCTGCTGCCGACCGAGTCGGTACGGGTGCGGCACCTGCCCCACCGCATCACCGCCGTCAAGGTCGACGCCTTCACCAGGGGCGCGGCCGGGCAGGTCCGCCGGGCGCTGGCCGCCCGCACCGCGGGCGAGGGCATACTCCTGGACCTGCGCGGCAACTCCGGCGGCCTGGTCACCGAGGCCGTCGGCGTGGCCTCGGCCTTTCTCGACGGCGGCCTCGTCGCCACGTACGACGTCCACGGGCGGCAGCAGGCGCTGTACGCCGCCGACGGCGGCGACACCGAGACGCCGCTGGTCGTCCTCGTCGACGGCGGCACCATGAGCGCCGCGGAGCTGCTGGCCGGTGCCCTGCAGGACCGGGGCCGGGCCGTGGTGATCGGCTCGCGCACCTTCGGCAAGGGCTCCATCCAGATGCCCAGCCGCCTCCCGGACGGCTCCGTCGCCGAACTCACCGTCGGCCACTACCGGCTGCCCGCCGGGCGCAGCGTCGACGGACGCGGTGTCGAGCCGGACCTGAAGATCTCCGGCGGCACCGATGCCGGTGCCGAGGCCCTGGAGATCCTGGACGGCCTCGGCGCCTCGGCGCGCTGACCTCGCGTCCCCGGCGGCCCGCCGCGGAATCCGGTACCCCGAGCGGCCCCAGAGTGCGAGAATGGCCGCGCTATGGCAAAGGAAACGGGTCGCAAACTGATCGCGCAGAACAAGAAGGCGCGGCATGACTACCACATCCTCGACACGTACGAGGCCGGCCTGGTGCTGACCGGCACCGAGGTGAAGTCGCTGCGTCAGGGGCGTGCCTCCCTGGTCGACGGCTTCGGCCAGCTCGACGGCGGCGAGGCGTGGCTGCACAACGTCCACATCCCCGAGTACACGCAGGGGACGTGGACGAACCACACGGCGCGGCGCAAGCGCAAGATGCTGCTGCACCGGGCGGAGATCGACAAGCTCGTCCAGAAGTCCCAGGAGACCGGGCACACGATCGTGCCGCTCGCCCTGTACTTCAAGGACGGCCGGGCCAAGGTCGAGATCGCGCTCGCCCGCGGCAAGAAGGAGTACGACAAGCGGCAGACCCTGCGTGAGAAGCAGGACCGCCGCGAGGCCGACCGGGCGATCTCGTCGGCGCGCCGCCGGCAGCGCGAGGGCTGACCGCGCCGCCGTGGCGCGCCTGCCCGGCACGCCGGACTGACACTCCGTCCGGCCGCGCTGTCCGGCCCGCCGGAAATACGCTGGCCTCGGTGCGTGTTGTTCACGTACGATGGCGGCAGCACCACCGGACGGCGACGCCCGGTGTGCAGCTTGAAAAATCAACATGGGGATGATCGGTTTCGACTGGGGATGTCGAAGCAGGGGAAGCGAGCCGAGAAAGCGGCAATGATCTCGTAAACCATATGCCGAAAACAACAATCGCCAACTCTAAGCGCGATTCCTCCGCCTTCGCTCTCGCTGCCTAATTAGCAGCTAGCGAAGACTCCGCGGAGTGTCAGCCCGGGGCTGTTCCCGACCCGGATCCTGGCATCAGCTAGGGAACTAAACCACTGAGTCCGGCCACGGGACTCGGTGGGAAATCAAACAGTGGCTGGGCCCGTCGGCGGCTTGTCCGCGTGACTGCCGGGGCCGAGAAAAGCACAGCGGACTGCGCTCGGAGAAGCCCTGGTTCCGCACCACAGGACGCGGGTTCGATTCCCGCCATCTCCACATCCCTCGGGAGGCGTCGCCTGCCCGCGCACTGCGCGGCGGACGGCGCCTTTCGTCATTCCCGGGCCGGGGCCGCCCGCAGGGTCACCGCCGCGATCAGCGCGGCGGCGGCCGAGGCCGCGGCGGGCACCGCGTACGCGGCGGCCGGGCCCCGGCTGTCCGCCACCGCGCCCGCGACGAAGGAGCCGGCCGCGATGCCACCCAGCAGGGCGGTGACGGCGAGGGCCATTGCCTCGTTCAGGCGCCCCGGCGGCACCGTCCGCTGGATGCGCGCCATGCCGTTGATCATCGTCGGCGCGGTGGCCATGCCCGCGACCAGCAGTGCCGGGGCGAGCAGCCACAGGCCGCCCAGATGTGCCGCGAGCAGCGGGAGGAGCATCAGGCCCGCCATCGCGGCGACGCTCGCCGCGAAACGGTCGCGGGGCGGCCGCAGCCCGTACAGCAGTCCCGCCGCGCAGGAGCCGGCCGCCTGGAGCGCCAGGACGGCCCCGGCGGCCCCGCGGTGCCCCTGCGCGGCGGCGAAGGCGACGGTGGTGACCTCCATCGCGCCGAAGACGGCCCCCGTCGCCAGGAACGTGCACAGCACCGGCGGCACCGCGGCCCGCCCCGCGGCCCCCTCCCGCGGGCGCGGCACCGGCGGTGGCTCCGTGCCGCGCTGCGCCGCGAACAGCACGATCCCGCAGAACAGCAGCACCGCCCCGGTCACCGTGCCCGCCTCCGGGAAGAGCGCGGTGCACAGGAAGGCGGCCAGCACCGGGCCCAGCATGAAGCACACCTCGTCCGCCGCCTGCTCGAAGGACTGGGCGACGTGGCGGGCCCGCTCGTCGTGCCGGTACAGATGCGCCCAGCGGGCCCGGGACATGCCGCCGGTGTTCGGGGTCGTCGCGGTCGCCGCATAGGCGGCGAAGAGCGTCCAGGGCGCCGCGTGCAGCCGCACGCACAGCACCAGGGCCAGCGAGCCCAGCGCGGCCAGCGCCGCCGCCGGGACGGCGATCCGGCCCTGCCCGTACCGGTCGGTCATGCGGGCGGTCCAGGGGCCCACCACGGCCGTGGCGGCCAGTCCGGTGGCGGTGACCGCCCCGGCCAGTGCGTACGAGCCGTAGCCCGCCGAGATCATGACGACCGCGCTGACCCCGAACATGCCCGCGGGGAGGCGGGCCATGAGGTTGCCGGCGGTGAAGGCGAGGGCGCCGGGCGGGGCGAAGATCCGGCGGTAGGGCGCGAGGCTGCTGATCACCCCACCACCCTCGCCGCGGGCCCCCGCGGCGGTCCAACACCTGATCAGCGCCCATTGACGCACTTTCGTTGTGAGTGCGGGGCGTGTTGAATGAGCGGATGCCCCACGACCTCGACCCCCGTCTGCTGCGGGCCTTCACCGCCGTCGCCGAGGAGTTGCACTTCACCCAGGCTGCAGCCCGCCTCTACGTAGCCCAGCAGGCGCTCAGCCGCGACATCCGGCGTCTGGAGGCCGCGCTCGGCACGGAACTGTTCGCGCGCACGACGCGCAGCGTGCGGCTGACCCCGGACGGCGAACGGCTGCTGCCGCACGCCCGCCGGGTGCTCGCCGCCCACGACGAACTCGTCGCCGCCTTCGCGCCCGCCGGGCGCCCCCTGCTGGTCGACATCGGCGCCCCGGTCGGCACCGCGTCGCGCGTGCTCGACGAGGCCCGCGCCGCCGCCCCCGAGCTGGAGCTGACCGCCCGTTTCCACAGCGGCCTCACCGGCGCCGCGGCGGAGATCCTCGCCGGTCGCCTGGACGTCTCCTTCGGCCGGGTCGCGGGCCTCGCCCCGGCCGTGCTCTCCCGCCTGGACCACCTCCCCGTCCGCTACGAGCGCATGGCCGTCCTCCTCCCCGGCGACCACCGGCTCGCCGCCCTGCCCGAGGTACCGCTGGCCGCGCTCGCCGGCGAGGCGCTCTACGCGGCCGCCGGCAACCCGCACACCGCCGAGTGGACCGACCTCGCCGAGCGGCTCTTCGAGGGCCGCGGCATCGCGGTAGCCGCGCCGTTCCCGGAGATCGACGGCAAGGACGAGTTCGTACGGCTGGTCACCAAGCACCGCTGGCCGGTCCTGGCCAGCACCGAGTTCATCGACCTGCCCGGCTTCGTCCTGCGGCCGATCACCGCCCCCGTGCCGCTCACCCCCGTGTCCATGGTCTGGCGGCGCGGGCTGCGCCACCCCGGACTCGACGCCCTCCGCGCCGCGGCGCGGAGGCTCGCCTGCGCGGACGGCGGATGGCTCGCCCGCCCTCCGCACTCCTGGCTGCCCGCGCCCGACGCGCGCCTGATGACACCGCCCGGCCCGCCGGCGCCGTAACACCGCGGAAATCCCGGCGAACCCGCACCGTCATCGATGCTTGGCACCATGCGCGGATCGGCGGGCGGGCGGGCAGGCGGGTCCGGGGCCCGGGACGGTGCCGGACCTGCGCGCACGTGCGCCCGGGGCGGAGCGAGGCGGGATCCATGCGACGGCGGGACGCGGACGTGCCCCCGCTCGCGGGCTTCACCGTGGGCGTGACCGCCGCCCGGCACACCGACGAACTGGCGGAGCTCCTTCAGGACCGCGGCGCCGCGGTGGTGCGGGCCCCCGCACTGCGCGTCGTCCCGCTGCCCGACGACATCGAACTGCTCGCCGCCACCGAGCGGTTGCTCGACCGACCGCCCGATGCGGTCGTCGCCACCACGGCGGCGGGCTTCCGCGACTGGATCGGTGCCGCCGACGGCTGGGGCCTCGGGGACGTACTGCGGGAGCGGCTGCGACAGGCCGAACTCCTCGCCCGCGGGCCGGGAGTTCGCGACGCCGTCCGCGCCACCGGGCTCCCCGCGGTGTGGTCGCCGGGCACCGCGTCCATGGCCCAGGTCCTCGCCCGCCTCCTCGGCGCGGGCGTGGCCGGCCGGCGCGTCGCGGTCCAACTGCACGGCGAGCCGCCGCCCGGCGTCGGCCAGGCGCTGCGCCGGGCCGGCGCGGAGGTCGTCGGCGTCCGCGTCCACCGCTGCGTGCCGTCGGACGACACCGCCCCCGTCGACCGCCTGCTGGACGCGGTCGCCGCCCGCACGCTCGACGCCGTCGCCTTCACCAGCGCCCCGGCCGCCGCCGCCGTGCTCGAACGCGCCGACCGCCGGGGGATGCGCGCCCGCGTCCTCGACGCGCTCCGGCAGGAGGTGCTGCCCGCGTGCGTCGGGCCGGCGGCCGCCCGTCCGCTGCGCGGCCACGCGGTGCCCGTCGTCCATCCCGAACGCTTCCGCCTCGGGCCGCTGGCCGAGCTCTTGGCCCGCGAACTGCCCGGCCGGGTGCGCCCGTTGCACGTCGCGGGTCACCGCCTGGAGATCCGGGGCCACGCCGCCGTCGTGGACGGCGCGCTCCGCGACGTCCCCCCGGCGGGTATGGCCCTGCTGCGGGTGCTCGCCGCACGCCCCGGCCTGGTCGTCCCCCGCCCCGAGCTCCTGGCCGCCCTTCCCGGCGCCGGGCGCGACGGACACGCGGTCGAGACCGCCGTGGCCCGCCTGCGCACGGCCCTCGGCGCCCCCGAGTTCGTCCGGACCGTCGTCGGACGCGGCTACCGCCTCGCCCTCGATGCCCCGCCGCCTCCCTGACCCGGCGGGCGTCGCGTGACGTCCCGCCCGGGCGCCGCGGCGCACCCCGGGGACGGGTTCCGTTTCGCGCCGGGGGCTCGGGGGAGGACCACCGGAGGAGGTGGCACTCGGATGGGAGCGACCGCGGCGCGGATGCACCTGCGCTTCGACACGGGACGGACGAGCCTGGACCTCGTGGCGGCCGCGGCGCCCGGCCCCGCCCCCGGCCCCGGTGCAGGCTCCCCGGAGCGGCTGGTGGAGTGGCTGCGCGGCGCGGGCCTGGTGCCGCGCGGCACCGAGGTCCCGGCGGACGGCGGATGGGCGCGGCGGTTCATGGAGCTCGGGGCCGTGGTGGCGCGCCTGGTGGAGGCACGGCTGGCCGGGCGGACCGCCGACGACGGGGACGTGGAGGCGCTGAACGACGCCGCGCTCGCACCGCCGCCCCCGCCGCGTGCGGTGCGCGCGGCGGACGGGACACTGACCCGGGGACTGGCGGCGGAGCCGGACTGCGCGGGACTGCTGGGCGCGGTGGCGCGCGACGCCCTGGACCTGCTGACCGACCCCGTCGCGGCGGGCCGCCTGCGCCGTTGCGAGGGCGACGGGTGCACCCTTGTCTACCTGGACACCTCGCGCGGCCGCCGGCGCCGCTGGTGCAGCAGCGAGACCTGCGGCAACCGCGAACGGGTGGCCCGCCACCGCAGGCGCGCCGGCGCCACGGCGACACGCATCTGACTGGGCGGAAAACCCCTGGTTGGCGTACGGTGGCAGGCTGCTCCGTTCGCGGGGCGCGGCGCACGACGTACGGAAAGAAAAAGAATGGGGGTCCTGCGTGGCAGCGGTCCGGGACACGGAGATCGCGGTCGAGCAGACGCATCTGGACCGGGTGTACGACCGGCTCGAGGAGAAGATCCACGAGGCGGAGTTCCTGATGGACGACGCGGTCAAGCGCGGCCATGTCGGTACGCCGGGCGCGCTCGCGGAGCGCGACGCGCAGGTCTTCCGCGCGGGTCTGCACCTGAACCGGCTCAACGCGGAGTTCGAGGACTTCCTCTTCGGCAGGATCGACCTGCTGCGGGGCAAGGACGGCAAGAAGGGCCCCGACGGTGCCTACACCTCCGTCGAGCCGGCCGACGACGCCATCGGGCCCGACAACACGGCGGAGATCTCCGAGACCCTGCACATCGGCCGGCTCGGCGTGCTCGACGCCGAGTACGCCCCGCTGGTCATCGACTGGCGGGCGCCGGCCGCCGCGCCGTTCTACCGGGCGACCCCGGTCGCACCGGGCCGCGTCGTGCGCCGTCGCGTCATCCGCTCCAAGGGCCGCAAGGTGCTCGGCGTCGAGGACGACCTGCTGCGCCCGGAGCTCGCGACCGGGCTGCCGGTGGTCGGCGACGGCGCGCTGATGGCGGCGCTCGGCCAGGCCCGCAGCCACACGATGCGCGACATCGTCGCCAGCATCCAGGCCGAGCAGGACGTCGTCATCCGGGCCCCCGCCGCCTCGGTCACCGAGGTCACCGGCGGCCCCGGCACCGGCAAGACGGCGGTCGCCCTGCACCGCGCGGCGTACCTGCTCTACCAGGACCGGCGGCGCTACGCGGGCGGCATCCTCGTGGTCAGCCCGACGCCGCTGCTGGTGGCGTACACCGAGGGCGTGCTGCCCTCGCTGGGCGAGGAGGGGCAGGTCGCGATCCGGGCCGTCGGCTCGCTCGTGGACGGCGCGGAGGCGACGACGTACGACGATCCGGCGGTGGCCCGGATCAAGGGCTCGCTGCGGATGCTGAGGGTGCTGCACCGGGCGGCCCGGGGCGCGCTGGAGGACGGGAACTGCCCGGAGCGGCTGCGGGTGGTGGCCTTCGGGCGCCGTCTGGAGCTGGACGCCGCGGAGCTGTCGGGGATCCGGCACGCGGTGCTGGGCGGCACGACGCCGGTCAACCTGCTGCGGCCGCGGGCCCGCCGCCTGCTGCTGGACGCGCTGTGGCGCAAGGCCGACCGCCGCTACGACGACGCGGAGATGGCCGCGGAGGCCCGCGAGGCCTTCGACGACGACGTGGCCGAGGAGCAGGAGTTCCTGGACTTCCTGGCCGCGTGGTGGCCCGTGCTGACCCCGCGCGGGGTGCTGGCCGCACTCGCGGACGAGAAGCGGCTCGGGCGCTGGGCGCGGCGGGTGCTGACCCCGCCGGAGGTCCGCCGGGTGGCGCGTTCGCTGCGCCGGCTGGACGACGCCGGCAACGGCGCGCTGTCCGTGCACGACGTGGCGCTGCTGGACGAGCTGGAGGCGCTGCTCGGCCCGCCGCCGAAGGTGCGCACCCGCGAGGCGGACCCGCTGGACCAGCTCACCGGTCTGGAGGAGGTCACCACGTTCGCCGACCGGATGGCCGGCGGCCGCCGCTCCCGCCAGGAGCGGCTGGACGCCGAGCGCACCGAGTACGCCCACGTCATCGTGGACGAGGCGCAGGACCTGACGCCGATGCAGTGGCGCATGGTGGGCCGCCGGGGCCGGGCCGCGACCTGGACGGTGGTGGGCGACCCCGCGCAGAGTTCGTGGACCGACCCGGACGAGGCGGCGCTCGCCCGCGACGAGGCCCTGGGCACCCGCCCGCGGCGCCGCTTCACGCTGACGGTGAACTACCGCAACCCGGCCGAGATCGCCGATCTCGCGGCCAAGGTGCTCGCGCTCGCGATGCCGGGCAGCGAGTCGCCGCGCGCGGTGCGCTCCACGGGCGTGGTGCCGCAGTTCGCCGTCGCGGCGGGCGGCCGGACGGGCGAGGCGGTGCGCGCCGAGGCCGAACGGCTGCTGGGCGAGGTCGAGGGCACGGTGGGCGTCGTCGTGGCCATGGGCCGTCGTGAGGAGGCCCGGCGCTGGCTGGCGGGGCTGGGCGAGCGCGTCGTGGCGCTCGGCAGCCTGGAGGCCAAGGGGCTGGAGTACGACGCGACGCTGGTCGTGTCCCCCGCGGAGATCGCGGACGAGTCGCCCGCGGGGCTGCGCGTGCTGTACGTCGCCCTGACCCGCGCCACGCAGCGTCTGACGGTGCTGTCGGGCGGGCGGGACCTGCCCGACGCGCAGGGCGTGCCGGACCTGCTGCGGGACTGACCGGAACACAGAACGGCGGGGCGCCCTTCCAGGAGAAGGGCGCCCCGCCGGACGTCTGTGACACCGACCCGCCATGCTCGCCTCGCGGCAAGTGGGCGCTCGAAGCGCCTAAGGTTGGGCCCGGGGGCTTGGATCGAGCCGGTGCCTTGTCCAATCTAACAAACGATCCGCGATTGTCATTCCGTACGCGGCATTCGATGTGACGGCGGCGCGGCGGACCCGGCTGCGAACCGGGTGCGAATCCGCGGCTGCTCGACGCCTTCCGGTACGCCGGCCGCCACCGCCGTACCGGGAACGGTCCGCCTGGCGGTCGATGGCACGAAGGTGTTCGTCCCTCCCGGGTTCCGGTCAGTGGGGGGACGCGGCGCCGAAGGGTGCCCCCGCCGACGTCGGGGGCGAGGGCGAGCCGCGGGCGGTGCCGAACCCGGCGAACACTAAGCACACAAGCTTCCCCGGGCTCCGCGCGTGCCCCAGCGTTGCGTTGCGAGGCCCCCGGTTTACCCATACCCGTGGGTAGGTGGCAGCATCGAGGGCGCACAGCAAGCGACAGCGGAGGAACAGCGGCCATGGCAACGGCGCCGAGCGTCTCGTACTCAATCACGGTGCGGCTGGAGGTGCCCGCGAGCGGTTCCGCGGTCAGCCAGCTCACCACGGCCGTCGAAGCATCCGGCGGCGCTGTCCACGGCCTGGACGTCACCGCGTCGGGCCACGAGACCCTGCGGATCGACGTGACGATCGCCGCCACGTCCACCGCGCACGCGGACGAGATCGTGGCGAAGCTGCGCGAGATCGACGGCGTGGCGATCGGCAAGGTGTCCGACCGTACGTTCCTGATGCACCTCGGCGGCAAGATCGAGATGGCGTCCAAGCACCCCATCCGCAACCGTGACGACCTGTCGATGATCTACACGCCCGGCGTGGCCCGGGTCTGCATGGCGATTGCCGCGAACCCCGAGGACGCCCGCCGTCTGACGATCAAGCGCAACAGCGTCGCCGTGGTCACCGACGGCTCCGCCGTGCTGGGCCTGGGCAACATCGGTCCCAAGGCCGCGCTGCCGGTCATGGAGGGCAAGGCGGCCCTCTTCAAGCGCTTCGCCGGCATCGACGCGTGGCCGCTGTGCCTGGACACCCAGGACACGGACGCCATCGTGGAGATCGTCAAGGCGATCGCCCCCGGCTTCGCCGGCATCAACCTGGAGGACATCTCCGCGCCCCGCTGCTTCGAGATCGAGGCGCGGCTGCGCGAGGCCCTGGACATCCCGGTCTTCCACGACGACCAGCACGGCACCGCCATCGTGGTGCTCGCCGCGCTGACGAACGCGCTGCGCGTGGTCGGCAAGCAGGTCGGCGATGTGCGGGTCGTGATGTCCGGCGCGGGCGCCGCCGGCACCGCCATCCTCAAGCTGCTGCTGGCGGCGGGCGTGAAGCACGCGGTGGTCGCCGACATCCACGGCGTGGTGCACAGCGACCGCGAGGACCTGGTCGGTGCGGGCCCGGAGTCCGCGCTGCGGTGGATCGCCGACAACACCAACCCCGAGGAGATCACGGGGACGCTGAAGGAGGCCGTGCGCGGAGCCGACGTCTTCATCGGCGTGTCGGCGCCCAACGTCCTCGGCGCCGAGGACGTGGCGGCGATGGCCGAGGACGCGATCGTCTTCGCGCTGGCCAACCCCGACCCCGAGGTCGACCCGGGCCTGGCCCGGGAGACCGCCGCGGTGGTCGCCACGGGCCGCAGCGACTTCCCCAACCAGATCAACAACGTCCTGGTCTTCCCCGGCGTCTTCCGCGGCCTGCTGGACGCGCAGAGCCGCACGGTGAACACCGAGATGATGCTCGCGGCGGCCGCGGCCCTCGCCGACGTGGTCACCGAGGACGAACTCAACCCGAACTACATCATTCCGAGCGTCTTCAACGACAAGGTGGCCGGGGCCGTCGCGGGCGCCGTCCGCGAGGCGGCCAAGGCACAGGGCCTCACCGCGACCTCGTGACGACGCAGCGTCATCGGGCCGTATGAGAGACGCTTTTTGTGTGACTCTCCCGGGTGCCGGATTGGCGTTTCCCCCAGAAATGGGGGCAGGATGCGTACCTGGGCGGTGAGGGCCGCACCGCAGAAGCGCTAACAGCGACTTCAATGCGCCTTCCCCGACGGTCGACGTTGGGGGATTCCATGCAAGGAGAACTAGATGAACCGCAGTGAGCTGGTGGCCGCGCTGTCCGAGCGCGCCGAGGTGACCCGCAAGGACGCCGACGCCGTTCTGGCCGCGTTTGCCGAGGTCGTCGGCGAGATCGTCGCCAAGGGCGACGAGAAGGTCACCATTCCCGGCTTCCTGACCTTCGAGCGCAGCCACCGTGCCGCTCGTACCGCGCGCAACCCGCAGACCGGGGACCCGATCCAGATCCCGGCCGGCTACAGCGTCAAGGTCTCCGCGGGCTCGAAGCTCAAGGAAGCCGCCAAGGGCAAGTAAGGCCTCAGGTGTGCGAAAGGGCGGCCCCCCATTCGGGGGGCCGCCCTTTCGCACACCTGTGAGGCAGGCCGCGGGGGCCGAGGGCCCCGGCGGATCAGCTCGCCGCGGGCAGCTCGACCTTGGCGCCGAGACTCTCCAGCTTCTCCATGAAGTTCTCGTAGCCGCGGTTGATCAGGTCGATGCCGTGCACCCGCGAGGTGCCCTGCGCCGCCAGGGCGGCGATCAGGTACGAGAAGCCGCCGCGCAGGTCCGGGATGACCAGGTCGGAGCCCTGGAGCTTCGTGGGGCCGCTGACGACCGCGGAGTGCAGGAAGTTGCGCTGGCCGAAGCGGCAGGGGGTGCCGCCCAGGCACTCGCGGTAGAGCTGGATGTGGGCACCCATCTGGTTCAGCGCCGAGGTGAAGCCGAGCCGGGACTCGTAGACCGTCTCGTGGACGATGGACAGGCCCGAGGCCTGCGTCAGCGCCACGACCAGCGGCTGCTGCCAGTCGGTCTGGAAGCCGGGGTGGACGTCGGTCTCCAGCGCGATGGCGTTCAGCGGGCCGCCGGGGTGCCAGAAGCGGATGCCCTTGTCGTCGACCTCGAAGGCGCCGCCGACCTTCCGGAAGACGTTCAGGAAGGTCATCATCTCGCGCTGGCTGGCGCCGCGGACGTAGATGTTGCCCTCGGTGGCCAGGGCCGCGCAGGCCCAGGAGGCGGCCTCCAGCCGGTCCGGCAGGGCGCGGTGGTTGTAGCCGCCGAGCTTGTCCACGCCGGTGATGTGGATGGTCCGGTTGGTGCCCATCGTGATGATGGCGCCCATCTTCTGCAGGACGCAGATGAGGTCCTCGATCTCCGGCTCGATCGCGGCGTTGCTCAGCTCGGTGACGCCCTCGGCCAGCACGGCCGTCAGCAGCACCTGCTCGGTCGCGCCGACCGAAGGGTACGGGAGCTCGATCTTGCAGCCGCGCAGCCGCTGCGGGGCCTCCAGGTACTGGCCCTCGGGGCGCTTCTCGATGACCGCGCCGAACTTGCGCAGCACGTCGAAGTGGAAGTCGATCGGCCGGCCGCCGATGTCGCAGCCGCCCAGGCCCGGGATGAAGGCATGCCCCAGACGGTGCAGCAGCGGGCCGCAGAACAGGATCGGGATGCGCGAGGAGCCCGCGTGCGCGTCGATGTCGGCGACGTTGGCGCTCTCGACCTTGGACGGGTCGAGCACCAGCTCGCCGGACTCCTCGCCCTCCTGCACCGTCACTCCGTGCAGCTGGAGCAGGCCCCGCACCACGCGCACGTCGCGGATGGAGGGCACGTTGCGCAGCCGGCTCGGCTCGCTGCCGAGCAGGGCGGCCACCATCGCCTTGGGTACGAGGTTCTTCGCGCCGCGCACATGGATTTCACCCTCCAGCGGGGTGCCGCCGTGGACGAGCAGTACATCGTTAAGGCCGGTCATTGCTCTCGCGTTCCTGGAGAGGGGCAGAAAAGAGGCGGGGTCCCCGCAGGCACCAGAGGGAAATGGTAATCGGCCTTCCAGGCCCGCCGTCAGGGCTGAGAGGTCCCACACGTGTAAGGGATTCGCTACAGCACCCTGCGCGGTCGCGCGGTGCCGGAGGGTTGCGGAACGGCTGTCCCGGCCGCCCCAGGAGTAGCTGAAGCGCCGCATTGCCACCCCGCGCGGAGGCGTAATGCGGGATTATGTTGACCATGACCGAAGTGTCATCGCTCACCGGCAGGCTCCTCGTCGCGACGCCCGCCCTCGCGGACCCGAATTTCGACCGGGCGGTGGTGCTGCTCCTCGACCACGACGAGGAGGGCTCCCTGGGCGTGGTCCTGAACCGTCCCACGCCGGTCGGCGTCGGCGACGTACTGGAGCCGTGGGCGAATCTGGCCGGCTCCCCGCAGGTGGTCTTCCAGGGCGGCCCGGTCTCCCTGGACTCCGCGCTCGGCCTGGCGGTGGTCCCCGGGGAGCCCCGGGACGGCGAGGACGGCGAGCCGCTGGGCTGGCGCCGGGTCTTCGGCGCGATCGGCCTGGTGGACCTGGAGGCGCCGCCGGAACTGCTCGCGGCCGAGCTGGGTTCGCTGCGGATCTTCGCCGGGTACGCCGGATGGGGGCCCGGCCAATTGGAGGACGAGCTCGTCGAGGGCGCCTGGTACGTGGTGGAGTCCGAGCCCGGGGACGTGTTCTCGCCCGATCCCGAGCAGCTGTGGCGTTCGGTGCTGCGGCGGCAGCGCAGTGAACTCGCGATGGTCGCCACGTACCCGGACGATCCGTCTCTCAATTAGGCTTGCGTGCCATGAGCACTCTTGAGCCCGAGCGCGGGGCGGGCACTGGCACCCTCGTCGAGCCGACCCCGCAGGTGTCGCACGGCGATGGCGACCACGAGCGCTTCGCGCACTACGTGCAGAAGGACAAGATCATGGAGAGCGCGCTCTCCGGATCGCCGGTGGTCGCGCTGTGCGGCAAGGTCTGGGTTCCCGGCCGCGACCCGAAGAAGTACCCGGTGTGTCCCATGTGCAAGGAGATCTTCGAGTCCATGCCCGCCGGCGGTGGCGGCGACAAGGACAAGAGCGGCAAGAAGTAGCCGCCGCGGGCCCGGACAGGCGCGGCCGCCGCAACCGGGCGGTCGCGCCTTTCGTGATGCCCGCGTGCGGGCCGGCGCGCCACGGGGTCGGGGCGGCACCGGGACCGCGGGTAGCGCGGGCGCCAAGATGGCGTGAATGGTCTATGCCAATCGTGCCCCGCCCGGCAGGATGAGCGCCATGGATCTCATCCCGGCGCCCGTGGAGGCGCACCGGCACGCCGACATCGGTCACTTCGAGCTGCGCCCCGGCACGACGCTGACCGCGGACCCCGAGGCCGGGGGGACCGCCCGCTGGCTGCGGTCCGTCCTCGGCGCGGCGACCGGCTTCGCGCTGCTGCCCGGCGACGGCGGGGGCGACGGATCGATCACCCTGCGCCTGGACCCCGAGGTCACCGCGGAGCTCGGCGCCGAGGGCTACCGGCTGTCGGTGGCCCCCGGGCAGGGGGTCCGCATCGACGGCGGAGGGCCCTCGGGGCTGTTCTGGGGCGCGCAGACGCTGCGCCAGCTGCTGGGGCCCGAGGCGTACCGCAGGGCGCCGCTGCCGGGCCGGTCCTGGCGCCTGCCGTACTGCGACATCGCCGACGCCCCCCGCTTCGCGTGGCGCGGGGTGCTGCTGGACGTCGCGCGGCACTTCATGCCCAAGGACGTCGTCCTGCGCTACGTCGACCTGCTGGCGGCGCACAAACTCAACGTCCTGCACCTGCACCTGACCGACGACCAGGGATGGCGGGTGGAGATCCGCCGCCGGCCCAGGCTCACCGAGATCGGCGCCTGGCGCACCCGCACCAAGGTGGGCCTGCGCGAGTCGCCGCTGTGGGACGAGCGCCCGCACGGCGGCTTCTACACCCACGACGACATCCGCGAGATCGTCGCGTACGCCGCCGAGCGGCACGTCACCGTCGTCCCCGAGATCGACATCCCCGGCCACTCGCAGGCGGCCATCGCCGCCTACCCCGAACTCGGCGTCACCGACGTCGTCGACACCACCGCCCTGCCGGTGCTGACCGGTTGGGGCATCAACCCGAACGTCCTGGCCCCGGTCGAGGGCACCCTGCGCTTCTACGAGGACGTGCTGACCGAGGTCCTGGCGCTCTTCCCGTCGACCTTCGTGCACATCGGCGGCGACGAGTGCCCCAAGGACCAGTGGAAGGCCTCGGCCGTGGTCCAGGCCCGGATCAAGGAGCTCGGGCTGCGCGACGAGGACGAACTGCAGAGCTGGTTCGTCCGGCACTTCGACCGCTGGCTGGCCGACCGCGGCCGTCGCCTGATCGGCTGGGACGAGATCCTGGAGGGCGGCGCCCGGGGCGGTGGACGCGGGCCGTCCCCGGCCGGGGACGACACGACGGAGTACGGCCTCACGCCGGGCGCGGCGGTGTCCTCCTGGCGCGGCTACGAGGGCGGGATCGCGGCCGCCCGCGCGGGCCACGACGTCGTGATGTGCCCGGAGTCACAGGTCTACCTGGACTGGCGGCAGGCCGCGGGCGACGACGAGCCGGTGCCGATCGCGCACGTCCGCACCCTGGAGGACGTCTACCGCTTCGAGCCGGTACCGGACAGCCTGGGCCCGCGCGAGGCCGCGCACGTGATCGGCGCGCAGGCCAACATCTGGACCGAGACGATGGACACGGTCCGGGCGGTGGACTACATGGCCTTCCCGCGGCTGGCCGCGTTCGCCGAGACCGCGTGGAGTCCGCTGCCCGCACCCGCCGAGCGGGACGTCGAGGGCTTCGTCGCGCGAATGGGCACCCACTACGGGCGACTTGACGCACTGGGGGTCGAATACCGGCCGCCGGGCGGCCCGCTGCCGTGGCAGCGGCGTCCCGGAGTCGTCGGACGCCCGATCGAGGGTCCGCCCCCGATCGTGTGAGCCGGGCCACAACCGTCGGCCCCGGCAAGCCCGGGGCTGGCAGGGTGGGTTGGTCAATCATCGCAAGACCCGTGAAGGATGCCGTTTCCCCCGCAGGATGGAGAAGGGTACAAAGCGGACGGATTGCCATCCGGAGGGCGGGCTCTCCTTTGCGACCCTCGCGTTGATCACCCCGGAAGATGTGCCAGAGTTGCCACGTCCGGGCTGTCAGCACGTACCGTACGGCTACCGCACCGCGGACAGCCGGGGAAGGGGCAGCTGCGTGAGCACGTACGCACGGCAGGCAACGCGCAATGTCGCGTTGCCGTCCTCGCTCGACGAGGCCGTGGCGGCCTTGGCCGCCACGCCCGCCGCCGTGCCCGTCGCCGGAGGCACCGACCTCATGGCGGCCGTGAACGCCGGGCTGCTGCGCCCCGCGGGACTCGTCGGCCTCGGGCGGATCAGCGAGATCCGCGGCTGGCAGTACGCGGACGGCGCCGCGCTCCTCGGCGCCGGCCTCACCCACGCCCGCATGGGCCGCCCGGACTTCGCCGCGCTCATCCCCGCCCTGGCCGCCGCCTCCCGCGCGGCCGGACCTCCGCAGATCCGCAACGCCGGCACGCTCGGCGGCAACATCGCCGGCGCCGCACCCGCCGGCGACTCGCTGCCCGTGCTGGCCGCGCTGGAGGCCTCGGTCGTCGTCGCCGGTCCCGAGGGCAACCGCGAACTGCCCGTCAGCCACCTGCTCACCGGCATGGACCCGCTGCGGCCCGGCGAGCTCCTGGCGTACGTACGGGTCCCGCTGCTGCACGCGCCGCAGACCTTCCTCAAGGCCACCGGCCGCACCGGGCCCGGCCGGGCGATCGCCTCCGTCGCCGTCGTCCTCGACCCGGCCCGCCGGGGCGTACGCTGCGCGGTGGGAGCTGTCGCACCGGTGCCGCTGCGGCCGCTCGAAGCCGAACGCTGGGTCGCCGGGCTGATCGACTGGGACGGCGAGCGGACGCTGGCGCCCGAAGCCCTCACGGCCTTCGGCGAGTACACCGCCGCCGCCTGCATCCCCGACCCCCTGCCGGCCCCGGACGGGACCCCGGCCCCCGAACTGCCCGCCGCCGCCCTCCAGCTGCGGCGTACGGTGGCCGCACTGGCCCGCCGTGCGCTGGGGAGGGCACTGGCATGAGCGACGAGTACGACGACAGGACATCGGACGGGCGTATGACCGACCAGCCCCCCCTGGGGACCGCCGGCCCGGAGGCCGGGGGATTCGCCCCCGGGCACGGTGTGTGGCAGCCCGTGCCCCACGGCGAGTACGACGCCGACCAGACCATGCACGTCTCCTTCGCCGCCCAGCTGTCCATGGCCGAACCCGGGGCCGACCCGCTCGCCGCCCCCGGCCACGGCTACGCTCCGCAGCCCCCGCAGGGCCCCGCCGACATCCCCGTCACGGTGGGCACCGCGGGACCCGCCGCGCCGACGCCGGGCGACGACCCGGCGACCACCTGGGCCATCCCCGTGGTGCGCGAGGAACGTCCCGACGAGACCGCAGACGCGGGCGACTCGGGCGAGTACTCGGTGGGGGCCTTCGCCTCCGCCCCCGAGCCCGCCCCCTGGTCGCCCGGAGCCGCCCCGCAGGCACCGCCGCCGGCGCCGCGCTCCGAGGGCTGGTCCCTGCCGCCCGACGCCACCGGCCAGTGGAAGCTGCCGCTCGCCCCGGACGGCACCGCGGAGGAGTCCGGCGAGTACCGGCTGCCCGACACCGCGCCCACCCCGCCCGCGGCCGCGGAGCCCGTGCCCCACGAGGAGCCCGGGGACCCCGGCACCGACGACGCCGGGGCCGAACCCGGGACCGGCGAGGCCGGCGAGTCCGGCGACCCGCACAGCGAGCACCCGCTCGCCTCCTACGTCCTCAACGTCAACGGCACCGACCGCCCCGTCACCGACGCGTGGCTCGGCGAGTCCCTGCTCTACGTCCTGCGCGAGCGGCTGGGCCTGGCCGGCGCCAAGGACGGCTGCGAGCAGGGCGAGTGCGGCGCCTGCTCGGTCAAGGTCGACGGCCGGCTCGTCGCCTCCTGCCTGGTGCCCGCGGCGACCGCCGCGGGCTCCGACGTCCGCACCGTCGAGGGGCTGTCCGTCGACGGCCGGCCCTCGGACGTGCAGCGGGCGCTCGCCGAGTGCGGGGCCGTGCAGTGCGGCTTCTGCATCCCGGGCATGGCGATGACCGTGCACGACCTGCTGGAGGGCAACCACCGCCCCAGCGAGCTGGAGACCCGGCAGGCCATCAGCGGCAACCTCTGCCGCTGCAGCGGCTACCAGGGGGTACTGGAGGCCGTCCGCACGGTCGTCGCGGAGCGCGACGAGGCCGCGGAGGCGGCCGACGGCGCCGACGGCGAACCGGCCGCGGAGTCCGCCCGCGTCCCGCACCCGCGCCCCTCCACCGGAGGCCCGGCGTGACCCCGCACAGCCACCGCACCCCGCACCCCCTCACCCCTCGCGGCAGCGAAAGGTACGCGCGATGACGGGCCCCGACGCCGCGACGGCCACTCCGGCCATGGGCACCTCGGCGGCCGCCGCCGAGACGCCCGCCGACGCGCACCCCCACGGCATCGGCGCGTCCCTGGCCGCCGCCGACGCGACCGCCAAGACCCAGGGCACCTACCCGTACGCGGCCGACCTGTGGGCCGAGGGCCTGCTGTGGGCGGCCGTGCTGCGCTCCCCGCACCCGCACGCGCGCATCGTCTCCATCGACACCGCGGAGGCCGTGGCGATGCCCGGCGTGCGGGCCGTGGTGACCCACCAGGACGTGCCCGGCGACGCCATGCACGGCCGCCGTGTCGCCGACCGTCCGGTCTTCGCCAAGGACACCGTCCGGCACCACGGCGAGGCCATCGCCGCCGTGGCCGCCGACCACCCCGACACCGCCCGGCTGGCCGCCGCCGCCATCCAGGTCGAGTACGAGGTCCTGGAACCCGTCATCGACCCCGAACGGGCCTTCTCGGCGCCCCCGCTGCACCCCGACGGCAACCTGATCCGGCACATCCCGCTGCAGTTCGGCGACCCGGACGCGGTCGGCGAGGTCATCGTCGAGGGCCTGTACCGGGTGGGCCGCCAGGACCCCGCCCCGATCGGCGCCGAGGCCGGCCTCGCCGTGCCCCGCCCCGACGGCGGCGTCGAGCTGTACGTCGCCTCCACCGACCCGCACACCGACCGCGACCTGGCCGCCGCATGCTTCGGCCTGGAGCAGGACCGGGTGAAGGTCGTGGTCACCGGCGTGCCCGGCGCGATGGGCGACCGCGAGGACTCCGGTGTGCAGATCCCGCTCGGGCTGCTGGCGCTGAAGACCGGCTGCCCGGTGAAGTTCGTGGCCACCCGCGAGGAGTCCTTCCTCAGCCACAGCCACCGCCACCCCACGCTGCTGCGCTACCGCCACCACGCCGACTCCGAGGGCCGGCTGGTCAAGGTCGAGGCCCAGGTGCTGCTGGACGCGGGCGCGTACGCCGACACCTCCTCCGACGCCCTGGCCGCCGCGGTGGCCTTCGCCGCCGGCCCCTACGTCGTCCCGCACGTCTTCGTCGAGGGCTGGGCGGTGCGCACCAACAACCCGCCGTCGGGCCACGTACGGGGCGAGGGCGCGATGCAGGTCTGCGCGGCCTACGAGGGCCAGATGGACAAGCTCGCCGCCAGACTCGGCCTGGACCAGGCCGAGATCCGCATGCGCAACGTCATGGCCACCGGAGACCTGCTGCCCACCGGGCAGTCCGTCACCTGCCCGGCGCCCGTCGGCGAGCTGCTGAAGGCCGTCCGCGACGCCGACCTGCCGCCGCTGCCGGTGGACGACGACGAGTCGGAATGGCTGCTCCCCGGCGGCCTGGAGGGCGCCGGGGAACCGGGCGCCGTGCGCCGCGGCGTGGGCTACGCGCTGGGCATGGTGCACATGCTCGGCGCCGAGGGCACCGACGAGGTCTCCACCGCCACCGTGCGCGTGCACGACGGCGCCGCCACCGTCATCTGCGCCGCCGTCGACACCGGCCAGGGCTTCGCCACCCTGGCACGGCAGATCGTGCAGGAGGTCCTCGGCATCGAGGACGTCCGCGTCCTGCCCTCCGACACCGACCAGCCCCCGGCGGGCGCCGCCGCGCGCGGCCGGCACACCTGGGTCTCCGGCGGGGCCGTCGAACGCGCCGCCAAGATGGTGCGCACCCAGCTCCTCCAGCCGCTCGCCGGGAAGTTCGGCATGTCGGCGGAGCTGCTCTCCATCGCCGACGGCAAGATCACCTCGTACGACGGTGTGCTCTCCACCACCGTCGAGGAGGAGCTGGCAGGCAAGGAACTGTGGGCCACCGCCCAGTGCCGTCCGCACCCCACCGACCGGCTCGACGAGACCGGCCAGGGCGACGCGTTCGTCGGCCTGTCGTTCTGCGCGGTGCGCGCGGTGGTCGACGTCGACATCGAACTCGGCGCGGTCCGGGTCGTGGAGATGGCCGTCGCACAGGACGTCGGCCGGGTCCTCAACCCCGCGCAGCTGCGGGCCCGCATCGAGGCCGGCGTCACCCAGGGCGTCGGCATGGCCCTCATGGAGGACCTGCGCGCCCCCCGCGGCATCGTCAAGCGGCCCAACCTCACCGGCTACACGCTTCCCACGGCCCTGGACGCCCCCGCGGTGCGCATCGTCAGCCTGGTCGAGGAACGCGACGTCCTCGCGCCCTTCGGCGCCAAGGCCGCCAGCGCCGTCCCGGTCGTCGTCTCCCCGGCCGCCGTGGCCTCCGCCGTCCGCGCCGCCACCGGCCGCCCGGTCAGCCGCCTGCCGATCCGCCCCCAGCACGCGGTGGTCCGGCCCCAGGCGTGACCTGCCGCGTGCGGGAGACTGCCGCGCCGTCCCGCCGGCCGCGGGAGAGAACGAGACCGCGGACCGACTCGGCGCCGGCGCGGCGCCTGCCCTCCCGGCAGTTCCCGACGGCGCCGTCCCCGTCGCAGCACGCACATGTCCGAGCCGTGCAACCCTTGCCCCCCCTCGCGAGTCTTGGCGCTGTACGTCTTTACCTGCCTATGACGAAAGGCCCCCGTGCAGCACAAGAGATCCGTCGCCGCCCTGGTCGGCGGCGCCCTTTCCCTCCTCGCCGCCGGCGGTCTGGTGACCGTCGCCCCGCAGGCTTCGGCCGCCGACGCCGCGTGTTCGACGAACGTCTACAAGCGCACGTTCTACAAGAACACCGCGCTCTCCGGCTCCCCCGCGCGGACGGACTGCGACAGCGCCGTCAGCGAGAGCTGGTCCGGCAGCCCGGCCGCCGGACTGCCGTCGAACAACTTCGGCGTCCGCTGGTCGGTGACGCGTGACTTCGGCTCAGGCGGGCCCTTCACGTTCACCGCGTCCGCCACCGACGGCGTCCGTGTCTACCTGGACGGCGTGCGGAAGATCGACCTGTGGAAGGGCACCGGCGACACCGCCCGCTCCAAGGGCGTCAACCTCACGGTGCCCTCGGGCAAGCACACCCTGCGCGTCGACTATGCGAACTGGACCGGCGCCGCCAAGGTCAAGTTCACCTACGCGCCCCGTACGTCGGCGACGTACGACAGGACGAAGCCGCTCGCCCCCACCGGCGTGAAGACCGTGTACAACACCAAGACCCGCAAGACCACCGTCTCCTGGGCCGCCAACAAGGAGATGGATCTGGCGAATTACTCCCTCTACCGGCGGCCCGTCACCTCCACCGCCTGGACGAGGGTCAGCACGACCACCGCCCGCAGCTGCACCGACCCCCTCGTCAACCCCGACGACCGCACCGCCTACTACTACGAGGTGCGCGCCAAGGACAAGGCGGGCAACACCTCCTCGGGCAGTACGGACACCATCGTCCGCCCGCTGCCCGTGGTGTCCTCCCTGACCGGTACGTACAGCAGCGCGACCGGCAAGGTCACCCTGAAGTGGCCGCTCAACACCGAGCCGCAGTTCAACCACTACACGGTCCTGAGCTACGACGAGGGGGCGGACGGCTACACCAGGTGGGTCCGGATCGGCACCACCACGGAGAACACCTGGACCACCGGTCCCGTCGTGGCCGACGGTGAGTGGCGCTACTACCGCGTCCTCGTCACCAACGACGGCGGTACCACTACTTACGGTGAGGGCTCCTACATGCTCGACGCCAACGCCACCAACGAGCTCTGGCTCCCCATCCCCGACGGCATCGCTCCGCAGCGGGCTCCCGAGCTGTCCCTGAGCGCCTGCGCGGGCGGCGTCCGCGCGACCGCGACCGACTACACGCCGGCTCCGATCCGCGACTTCGACGGGTTCGAGATCGAGCGCCGGACGGCCGGGACGAGCGACTGGTCGGTGGTCCTGCACTCGGGGTACGACCCGCGCTCCGGCTACGCCACCGCCGGCGTCTGCGACACCCTGACCGCCGGCAGCACCTACGAGTACCGGGCCCGCTCCTATGACGCGGCCGGCAACTACTCGCCCGCCGGCGACATCCGGACGTTCACGCCGGCTGCCGGCTGACGGCCGGCGGACCTGAGGTCGGTAGGTACGGGTGGCACCCCACGGGGGTGCCACCCGTACGTCCGCCGGTCTGTGGAGGCCGTGGCGGGAATCGAACCCACGTAACTCGATTTGCAGTCGAGCCCCTGAACCACTCGGGCACACGGCCGTGCGTCGTTGACGTATCCCGACCATAGGCGGCCCCGCCCGGGGCGGGTCAACGGATCGGGCGGGGCCGCAACAGGACTGCCATACGCCGTTCACGAAGGGCCGGGAAACCCCCCGCTCGTCAGGAACTCCTCCACCACCGGGCGGAACAGGGCGGGTTCGTCCACCCAGGGGTAGTGGCCGACGGCGTGCAGCGGCCGCAGGCGGGCGTGCGGGAAGGAGTCCGCGACGACCTCGCCGGCGCGCATGCCGGTGACCGCGTCGCGGTCACCGGTGAGGACGAGGACCGGGCAGGTCACCTCCCGCAGCCGGTCGAGGAGGGACTGCCGGGCCTGCTCGTCGACCCCCTGCCAGAAGCCGGCGCGGGGGACCGGGTGCAACTGGGCGCCCTCGGCGGCGGCATGGGCGCGCTGCGCGGCGTCCCAGCGGCCGTACGCCATGGGGGCGACCCGCAGCAGCAGTTCCCGGACCCGGTCGAGGTCGTCGGCGGTCTCCAACTCGGCCAGCGCCGCCACGGCTTCCGGCCACCAGGGCTCGCCGGCCCGGCTCTCGAAGATCGCGCGGGCGTCCTCGGGGAGGGCGCCCTGCAGGCGCGAGCCGGGCGTGACCAGGACGAGGTGGGTCAGCCGGTCGCCGTACTCGGCGGCGTACGCCTGCGCGGTCGCCGCGGCGGCGTCGTGCGCGAGCAGTGCGAAGCGCTCCAGGCCGAGATGGCGGCGCAGCGCCTCCACGTCCTGCGCGAGCCGCGGGAAGGAGTACGCCATCGGGTCGGCGGCCGGCGCGGTGTCCCCGGTGCCGCGGCTGTCCGGGACGACGAGGCGTCTGACGCTGTCCAGCCCGGCCAGGTCCTCCAGGTACGCGGCGTCGCGCCCGGGTCCCCCGGCGAGCGCGAGGAGGACCGGGCCCTCGCCCCGGTCGCGGTAGGCGATCTCGGTTCCGTCGTACGAAGTGCAGTGCGGCATGGCGTACGCCTTCCCGGCATGGCCCGGGCCATCTCCGGTCCTAGGCCGAAAGGCCGACCCCGGCGTCCGTGGACGCCAGGGGCAAGATGCGTCTACGCCCCTTACCCTGTCGTGGTGACGACCGCCGAAGCCGAGCCGATTCCCGGCAATTCAGACAGACCTCTGCTCCTTGAGCCGGACACCGGCACCGACACCGTGCTGGGCAGCCGCTACCGCGCGCTGACCCTCGCCATGGTCTCGGTGGTCCTGCTCATCGCCTTCGAGGCCACCGCCGTCGGTACGGCCATGCCGGTCGCCGCGCGCGAGCTGGACGGCTTGCCGCTGTACGCCTTCGCCTTCTCCGGCTACTTCACCACCTCGCTGTTCGCGATGGTCGTCAGTGGGCAGTGGTCGGACCGCAGCGGCCCGCTCGCGCCGCTCGTCGCCGGCATCGGGGCCTTCGCGGCCGGCCTGCTGATCTCCGGCGCCGCCCAGTCGATGTGGCTGTTCGTCCTCGGCCGCGCCGTGCAGGGGATCGGCGGCGGGCTCGTCATCGTCGCCCTGTACGTCGTCGTGAGCCTGGCCTATCCCGAACGGCTGCGGCCCGCCGTCATGGCCGGCTTCGCCGCGTCCTGGGTGCTGCCCTCCATCGTCGGCCCTCTCGTGGCGGGCACGGTCACCGAGCAGTTCGGCTGGCGCTGGGTCTTCCTCTCCATCCCGGTCCTGATCGTGCCGCCGCTGCTCATCGGCCTGCCCGCGATGCGCCGGATGCCCGTCCAGCCGCCCCCGGACGACCGGCGCGCCCCCGACGGCCGTCGCATCCGGCTCGCGCTCGCGGTCTCGGCGGGCGCCGGTCTGCTGCAGTACGCCGGTCAGGACCTGCGGCCGCTGTCCCTGGTCCTCGCGGCGGCCGGCGCGGCCCTCATCGTCCCGGCGGCCCTGGAACTGCTGCCGCGCGGCACGATCCGCGCCGCACGCGGGCTCCCGTCGGTGGTCCTGCTGCGCGGCGTCGCCTCGGGCACCTTCCTCGGCGCCGAGACCTTCGTGCCGCTCATGCTCGTCACCCAGCGGCACCTGTCGCCGACGCTGGCCGGGCTCTCCCTCGCGTCCGGCGGCATCACCTGGGGCATCGGCTCCTGGATCCAGGGCCGCCCCCGCCTCGAACCGTACCGGGACCGCATGGTCGTCACCGGCATGTTCCTCATGGCCGCCGCCATCGCCGGTGCGGCCCTGCCGCTCGTCTCCGCCGCCCCGGTCTGGAGCGCGGCCGCCGCGTGGGCCGTGGGCGGCCTCGGGGCGGGCCTGGTCATCTCCTCCCTGAGCGTCATCCTCTTCAAGCTCTCCGCCCCCTCCGAGGCCGGCGCCAACTCCGCGGCGCTCCAGGTCTCCGACGCCCTGGCCAGCGTCGTCCTCGTCGCCGCCGCCGGCACCGCGTTCGCCGCCCTGGGCGGGGCGACGGGCGCCTTCGCGGCCGTCTTCCTGCCGCTGGCCGCGCTCAGCCTCGCCGGCGTCGCCGTGGCGGCACGGCTCCGTCCGAAATCCGGGTGAGCCGAGCGCGCCGGGGGACTACCGTCGCGGTGTGAAAGAGCTGACCCTCGTCTTCACCGACGCCGAGTGGGAGTCCCTCGACGACCTGGCCGACGCGCACGGCGTCCCGGTCGCCGAGCTGGTGCGCACGGCGGTACGCGCCTACCAGGACGCGGAGGCGGCCCGCGCCGCGGAGTCCGGGGCGGCCCTCGCGGACGCCCACGCGGATCTGCTGCGCAGGCTCGGGGAGTGAGTGTGCGCCATCTCACCGTGGGCGAGGTCACGGAGCTCGCCCGGCTCGCGTGCGGCGGCGAACCGCCCGCGGTGCGCGAACCCGGGCTGCTCGCGTCGGCCGTCCACCGCCCGCGCGCCCGCATGTTCGGCGTCGCCGCGTACGGGGACCTCTACGCGTGCGCGGGCGCTCTTTTGCACGGCATCGCCGCCAATCACCCGCTCGTCGACGGCAACAAGCGGACCGCGTGGCTTGCGGCGGCGGTTCTGCTCGACCTCAACGGGGTCGACCTGCGGTCGGCCGACCAGGAGGCGGCCTACGAGCTCGTGATCGAGGTCGCCTCCGGCGCGGTCGGGGACCCCGGTTCCATCGGCCAGCGTCTGCGTGCCCTGGCGACCGGGTAGGTTTTTCCCCGCCCTCCCGCCCGTGTGCCCCAGGAAGTCTGTGCGCCCCGGCGCGCGTTTCGTGGGGTGCCCCGGGTGCGGGGCCTCCGGGGCCGGCCATTCTGGACAGCACATTTCGGTGCCTCGGGCGCTCTCAACTGATCACCCCGGGTCATGCACCCAAATATGCTCCACAGTCCAGAACATCCACCCTCCCCCCAGCCTCCGGCCGGGGGTGCCCCCACCTCCCCCGCCCCCTCCGTTTCGTATCGCGCCTGATCCCCGGTGGGGGGTAGTGGCGGCACCGTGCCTGGGGCCGCCCGTTGGCGCAGCGCGGTCCGAGGGGCCAGCCCATCTCGCGGCAAGCCGAAGCGGCGGAGTCGGGCAACCGCGGTCACCCGGACCGCCCCCATACCCCCCACCGGGGATCAGGCGCATATGGAGACGGAGGGGGCGGGGGAGGTGGGGGCACCCCCGGCCGGAGGCTGGGGGGAGGGTGGATGTTCTGGACGCTGCGGGATATTTGTGCGCAGGGACGGGATGAGCAGGTGCGGGAAAGGCGCGTAAATATCCCAGTCCAGGACGTGCAGCCCCGCAAGGCCCCGCACCCGGCCCCCACGAAACGCGCGCCGGGGTGACTGACTTCACAGGGCTGGGGGCACCCCCGGCCGAAGGTTGGGGGAGGGCGGGCGGGGAAAAACCAACCGCGCGCACCCGCAGGTACGCTGGGACGGTTTCGTGGACCGCCCCCCGCCCCCCGCCCCCCGCCCCCAACCCGTCACCCGGAGACCGTGACTACCACCGCCCCGCACAGCGCCAGCACCTCGCACCACCTCTCGCCCGCCTTCCCCGGCCGCGCCCCCTGGGGCACGGCCGGCAAGCTGCGCGCGTGGCAGCAGGGCGCGCTCGACCGGTACATCGCGACGCAGCCGCGCGACTTCCTGGCGGTCGCGACCCCGGGCGCCGGCAAGACGACCTTCGCGCTCACCCTGGCCTCGTACCTGCTCCACAACCACCTGGTGCAGCAGATCACCGTGGTCGCGCCCACCGAGCACCTGAAGAAGCAGTGGGCGGAGGCCGCCGCGCGGATAGGCATCAAGCTGGACCCGGAGTACAGCGCGGGCCCGGTGGGGCGGGACTACCACGGCGTGGCGGTCACCTACGCGGGCGTCGGCGTACGCCCGATGCTGCACCGCAACCGCTGCGAGCAGCGCAAGACCCTGGTGATCCTGGACGAGATCCACCACGCCGGCGACAGCAAGTCGTGGGGCGAGGCGTGCCAGGAGGCCTTCGAGCCGGCGACCCGCCGTCTGGCGCTGACCGGGACGCCGTTCCGGTCGGACACCAATCCCATCCCGTTCGTGACGTACGAGGAGGGCAACGACGGCATCCGCCGTTCGTCCGCCGACTACACCTACGGCTACGGGAACGCGCTCGCGGACGGTGTCGTCCGTCCTGTGATCTTCCTCTCCTACAGCGGCAACATGCGCTGGCGGACGAAGGCCGGCGACGAGATCGCCGCGCGGCTGGGCGAGCCGATGACGAAGGACGCGATCGGGCAGGCCTGGCGCACCGCGCTGGCCCCGACGGGCGACTGGATCCCCAATGTGCTGCGGGCGGCGGACGTGCGGCTCACGGAGGTCCGCAAGTCGATCCCGGACGCGGGGGCGCTGGTGATCGCCACCGACCAGGAGTCGGCGCGGGCGTACGCCAAGCTGATCCGGGAGATCACCGGCCACAGGGCGACCCTCGTGCTCTCCGACGACTCGGGCGCCTCCTCCCGCATCGAGGAGTTCAGCGCGAGCGAGGACCGCTGGATGGTGGCCGTCCGCATGGTGTCGGAGGGCGTCGACGTGCCGCGCCTGGCGGTGGGCGTGTACGCCACGACGATTTCCACGCCGCTGTTCTTCGCGCAGGCCGTGGGCCGTTTCGTGCGGTCGCGGCGGCGCGGTGAGACCGCCTCGGTGTTCGTGCCGACCATCCCGATGCTGCTCGACTTCGCCAACGAGATGGAGGTCGAGCGCGACCACGTCCTCGACAAGCCGAAGAAGGACGGCGAGGAGGACCCGTACGCGGAGTCCGAGAAGGAACTCGCCGAGGCGGAGAAGGAACAGGACGAGGACACCGGCGAGCAGGACATGCTGCCCTTCGAGGCACTGGAGTCGGACGCGGTGTTCGACCGGGTGCTGTACGACGGTGCCGAGTTCGGCATGCAGGCGCATCCGGGCAGCGAGGAGGAACAGGACTACCTGGGCATTCCCGGCCTGCTCGAACCCGACCAGGTGCAGATGCTGCTGCAGCGGCGTCAGGCGCGGCAGATCGCGCACAGCCGCAAGAAGCCGGACTCCGAGGCGGATCTGCTGGAACTGCCCGCCGAGCGGCGGCCGGTGGTCAGCCACAAGGAGATGCTGGAGCTCCGCAAGCGGCTCAACACCCTTGTGGCCGCGTACAACCACCAGAGCGGCAAGCCCCACGGGGTGATCCACAACGAGCTGCGCCGGGTGTGCGGCGGGCCGCCGAGCGCGGAGGCGACGGCGGGGCAGCTCAACGAGCGCATCAAGAAGGTCCAGGAGTGGGCCACCCGGATGCGCTGACCGGCGGACCGCGGTGCCGTGTCAGGCGGCCTGACGTGTCGTCAGCCGCGCTGTGAATCTTACGGCGTGATGGCCTGTTGGGTGGAAAATTTACGTTTCGTGAGCGGGCATGCCCGGTTGCATGACCGGATTGTGGACGGAGTCTTCCGCTGAGCGGTACGCATCGCTACCGTTCCGCTCACGCAACGCGCCGTGGCAACGCAGCCTCGGGGCGCAGCCGGTAGCGCCAGACCGACCGGTGGCTTCTCCGCGCTCTGCCGCGGGACCAGCAGTGCTTCCCGCCGTGAGAGAAGTGCCACCACTCACGAGAAGGGGGCGTCGTGACCGCGGAGACGTCTCAGACGCTCGACCGGGGCCTGCGGGTCCTGAAGTTGCTGGCCGACACCGACCACGGGCTCACCGTCACGGAGCTCGCCACGAAGCTGGGTGTCAACCGCACGGTCGTGTACCGCCTGCTGGCGACCTTGGAGCAGCACTCCCTGGTCCGCCGCGACCTCGGCGGCCGCGCCAGGGTCGGTCTCGGCGTCCTGCGCCTGGCCCACCAGGTGCACCCGCTGCTGCGTGAGGCCGCGCTCCCCGCGCTGCGCTCCCTGGCGGAGGACATCGGCGCCACCGCCCACCTCACCCTCGTCGACGGCACCGAGGCGCTGGCCGTGGCGGTCGTCGAGCCCAGCTGGACCGACTACCACGTCGCCTACCGCACCGGGTTCCGGCACTCCCTCGACCGCGGCGCCGCGGGCCGCGCGATCCTCGCCGGGCGCAGCACGCAGCCGTACGAACCCGACCCCCGCTGCGCCGAGGGGCCCGGCTACGTGCTCACCCACGGCGAGCTGGAGGCCGGCGCGAGCGGCGCGGCGGCCCCGCTGGTGGGCGTGCCCGGCATAGAGGGGAGCGTCGGGGTGGTCATGCTGGCCGACTCGGTGCCCGAGCGGGTCGGGCCGCGGGTCGTGGAGGCGGCGGTGGAGGTCGCCGACGCCCTGCGCTAGACGCCCCCGCGGGAGAGGCCCGTGGCACGTCCCACCCGGCGCGGTGAACTACATTCACCCCATGTCCTTCGCCACCGCCCGCAGCCGGACCCTCGCCGTGTGCGCGGCCCTCGTCGTCGCCCTGCTGGCGGTCGCCGCGTTCGCGCCGCTGCCGATCTCGATCGTCGTGCCCGGGCTGACGGCCGACGTGCTCGGCAGCGACCACGGCAAGCCGGTGATCACCGTCACCGGTACGCCGACGCGTGCCACCTCCGGCCAGCTGCGGATGACGACGATCGCCGCGACCAACCCGGACGCCGTCGTCCGTTTCAGCGATGTGCTGAAGGCGTGGTTCGCCACCGACCAGGCGGCGATGCCGCGGGACGCGGTCTACCCGACCGGCGGCAGCGTCAAGGAGATCGAGAAGCACAACCAGGCGGAGATGACCGAGTCGCAGGACGCCGCGACCACCGCCGCCCTGTCGCACCTCGGGCTGTCACCGTCCAAGGTGAAGGTCGGCCTCCACCTCGCGGACGTCGGCGGGCCGAGCGCCGGGCTGATGTTCAGCCTCGGCATCATCGACAAGATCAACGGCAACGGCCGCGGCGGCGACCTCACCGGGGGCCGGCGGATCGCCGGTACGGGCACGATCACCCCGGACGGCGCGGTCGGCGCGGTCGGCGGCGTCCCGCTCAAGGAGCAGGCCGCCCGCCGCGACGGGGCGACCGTCTTCCTCGTCCCCAAGGGCGAGTGCTCCGACGCCAGGGCCGAACTCCCGAAGGGCCTGCGCCTGGTGCCGGTGACCACGCTCGACGGCGCGATCGACGCCCTCGAGGCGCTCGGCAGCGGCGGCAGGGTCCCCAGCTGCTGAGGCGTGTTCCACGTGTGGCCGCGCTACGCGCGCTTGGCGTCCATCGTCCTCCAGGAGGGGAAGACCAGCGGGCACAGCGTCGCCGCGAGGTAGACCGCGGCCATGGCGAGCAGCGCCGCCGGCAGCCCCAGGCCGTCCACCAGGTAGCCCGCGGCCAGGCCGCCCACCGGTGTGGTGAGCAGCACCCCGGCGCTCAGGGTGCCGAGGGTACGGCTGCGCAGCTCGTCCGGGACGTGCTCGAAGAGCACCGTCGACAGGATCGGGTTGAGCGCCCCCGCCGCCAGGCCGCCGACGAACATCGTCACGGCCAGGGCGCCCCACCCGGGCACCCAGGCGGCGACCAGGAACCGCGGCGCACCGCAGAGCAGGAAGCACACCGTGTAGACCGGCCACCGCGGCAGCCGGTGCCCCAGCGCGCCGTACGCCAGTGCCCCGGCGAGCGCTCCCGCACCGAAGAGGCCTGAGAGCAGGCCGAGTTGCACCGAGCCGCCCAGCTCCCGTTCGGCGTGCACGGGCAGCAGCACCGAACTCCACCCCACGTCCAGGCCGTTGGTGACCATGATCATCAACGTGATGGCGAGCAGCAGCCGGCTCCGGACGAGGAAGGTGTACCCCTCGCGCAGTTCGGCCCGGTACGTGCGCAGGGAGACCGGCGCCGCGCCGGTGACCGCTTCCGCCCCGGCCAGTCCGCGGATGCCGAAGGCGATCAGCAGCGCGGAGACTCCAAAGGTCGCCGCGTCCACCAGCAGCACCGCCTCCGCGCCCAGGACGGCGATGAGCACCCCGCCCAGTGAGGCGCCCAGCATGCGCGCTCCGCGCGAGGCGCCGTCGAAGTAGCCCGCGGCGCGCCCCAGAGGTGTTCCGGCGCGCTCGGCCAGGACGGGCAGCAGCACTTCGCGGGCGGTCTCGCCGGGGGCGTGGAAGAGCCCGCTGACCGCCATGAGCGCGCACAACTGCCAGAACCGCAGGACGCCCGCGAAGTGCAGCAGCGGGATGGCCGCCACGGCGATCCCGCACACCGCGTCCGAGACCACCGACGCCCTGCGCCGCCCGAAACGGTCGATGACCGGTCCGCCGCCGATCGCGGCGATCACGATCGGCAGCGTCCCGCAGAAGGCCGCCAGCCCGGCGCGGGCGGCGCTGCCGGTGGTCTGCAGCACGAACCACGGCACCGCCAGCACCGTGAGCGAATTGCCGCTGATCGACACGACGTTGGCTGCCAGGACCAGCCGCAGCGGGCGCCGGTCGGGCGGTGGCCCGGGTCCGTCGGTCAGGGTGGAGCCGTCGGATATGCCGGTTCCTGTGGCCATGCTTCTTCCCCCGTGTGGTCGGTGCGGCCGGCCGGGCGGCCGGCCGGGCGGTCAGTCCGTGGTGCGCGGGATGACGTGCAGATGGACCCGGACGGGCTCGGCCGCGGGATCCTCCGGGACCGGGTCGCGGTAGCTCTCCAGCACGGCGTGCAGTTCGGTCCGCAAGGCGCGGGCGCGGGCGGGTGTGAGCCGCAGGCTGAAGTCGCTGAGGTCGAAGCTGCCGTGCCACTCCTGCGACCAGTCGTCCATCGTCGTGAGCCAGGAGTCGAGCTCCGCGGCGTGGTGAAGGGCGACCTCCCGGGCGAACAGGCCGATGGCGCCGCGGACTTCGGGGTCCGGGTGGGAGAGGAACGTCCCGGCGTCGAAGCGGGTGCCGCGGTGCGCGGACCGCCACCACCGCTCGCGGGCCGTGCCGCGTCCCGGGTCGTCCTCGACGAAGCCGTACGCGGCCAGTTGGCGCAGGTGGTAGCTGGTGGCGCCGCTGGACTCGCCGAGCCGGGCGGCGAGCCCGGACGCGGTGGCGGGCCCGTGCTCGCGCAGCGCGGCGAGCAGCCGGATGCGCAGCGGGTGCGCCAGCCCGCGCAGGGTGCGCGGGTCGAGGCTGACCAGGCCGTCGCCGTCGTTGTCGGCAGCCGAGTCGTCTGCGGCGTCCGCGGGGGAGGGGGTGTCCGTCACGGCGTCACCGTACCCATTGCAAAGACACCTTTGCAATGCTTTCTTTGCACCCCGCCTATCCCTCCGTGATGAAGCCCTCCTCGACCAGCCAGTCCTTCGCCACCTGACGCGGGTCCTCGCCCTGCACGTCCACCTTCGCGTTCAGTTCCCGCCCCACGGCCGTGGTCAGCTTCCGCGAGATCGGGTCCAGCAGCTCCCGGATCGCCGGCCAGCGCTTGAGGGCCTTGCTGTTGATGACGGGGGCGGCGTCGTAGTTGGGGAAGAAGTGCTTGTCGTCCTCCATGACCTCCAGGTGCAGGGAGGCGATCCGGCCGTCCGTCGTGTAGACCTCGCCGAGCAGGCAGGAACCCCGCTTCGGGATCTGCGTGTAGATGACCCCGGTGTCCATCTTCCGGATGTTGGAGGCGGGCACCTCCATGCCGTACGCCTTCACCATCCCGGGCAGTCCGTCGTCGCGGGAGGCGAACTCGTTCTCCACGCACAAGGTGACGGCCGAGGGGTTCTTGCGGGAGAGGGCGGCGACGTCGGAGAGGGTCCGCAGTCCGTAGGGGCGGTTCTTGGCCCGGGTGGTGGCCAGCGCATAGGTGTTGTCGAGGGTGGACGGCGGCAGCCAGGTGATGCCGTTCGCGAGGTCGGCGTCGTGGACGGCCCGCCACTGCGCCTGCGGGTCGGCGATCGGCTTGTCGTTGCCGAGGTAGGTGATCCACGCGGTGCCGGTGTACTCGTACATGGCGTCCGCGTCGCCGGAGCGGACGGCCTCGCGGGCCCCGATCGAGCCCTGGATGTTCGTCCGGTCCAGCACGTCGGCGCCCGCGGCCTTGAAGACCAGCCCGATCATCGAGCCGAGGATGATCTGCTCGCTGAAGCTCTTGGAGGTCACGGTCAGGGACGCCCCCTTCAGCGGCAGGCCCCGGCCGAGGGTGCCGGGACGGACGTCGTCCGCCAGCGGGCTGCCGCTCTTGAGGCCGCAGCCGGGCGCCGTGGCGAGCAGTGCCGCGCACGACGCCAGGGCCACGGCCGTGCGCCGGCGCGTCATGTGCCCTCCAGGCCGCGCGGGCGCATCATCCGCTCGGCGAGCGAGGCCAGCCAGTCCACGAACAGCGCCAGCACCACGGTCAGCACCGAGCCCAGGATCAGCACCGGCATGCGCTGGGTGACGATCCCGGTGGTGATGATGTCGCCCAGACCTCCGCCGCCGACGAAGGTGGCCAGCGTCGCCGTGCCGACGTTGAGCACCAGCGCCGTCCGCACCCCGGCGAGGATCAGCGGTACGGCCAGCGGCAGTTCGACCCGCGACAGCGTGCCCAGCGCCGACATCCCGATGCCGCGCGAGGCCTCGACGAGGGTCGGGTCGATCGCCCGCAGACCCGCCATGGTGTTGGACAGCACCGGTAGCACCGCGTAGACCACCATGCCCACCAGGGCGGTGCGCGGCCCGATGCCGAGCCAGATCACCAGCAGCGCCAGCATCCCGATGGCGGGGGTCGCCTGCCCGATGTTGGCGACCGCGGTCACGACGGGCGCGGCGGCCCGCAGCCCCCGCCGGGTCAGCGCGGTGCCCAGCGGGATCGCGATGACCAGTACCCAGAAGGTGGAGTAGGCCGTGAGCTTCACGTGCTGCCACAGGCGTACCTGGACGGTGTCGCCGGCCAGGGCGTTCTCGGCGATGGAGTCGAGGTGGACGGTGCTGATCCAGACGTAGGTGGCCACGAGCACCGCGGCCAGCACGGCGGGGGTGACGACGAGTTGGCGCCAGGTCGGCCGCCGCCCGGGCGGGGCGCCGGACGCGCGGGGCGGTTCGTCCTCGGGGGGCCCGGCGGCGGCCGGGGCGCCCGGGAGGCCCGGGGCGCCGGGAAGGCCCGGGGAGTCCCCGCGGCCCGTCACGCCCGCGCTCCCGGCTCGTGGTCGGCACCCTCCTGCTCCGCCCGGGTCAGCGGGGCGCGCAACTCCTCCAGGTCGTGCCGGTGCTCCAGCGCCGCCAGCCGGTCGGCCTCCAGCATCTCGTGGACGGAGTTGAGCAGGGTCTCCATGTCCACCACGCCGGTGAACTCCCCGCGCCGGCCGGTGACCGCGACCCGTCCGCTGCTGTCGGTGAGCACCGCCTCCAGGGCGTCCCGCAGCGTCGCGTCCCGGGTGACCGTGTCGCCGACGAGCGTCCCGGCCCGGGCGAGGGAGCCCTTGGCCCGCATGAGGTCGCCGCGGCGCAGCCACTTGTAGGGGCGGCCCTTGCCGTCCAGCAGGAGCAGTTCGTTGGTCAGGCTGGACGCCCGCAGCCGGTCGAAGATCGACTGCAGCGGGTCGTCCACGCTGACCGTGGGGAAGTCGGCGACACCCACGTCGCGCACCCGGGTGAGGTTGAGCCGTTTCAGGGCGGCGCCCGCGCCGACGAAGCCGGAGACGAAGTCGTCGGCCGGGTTGGTCAGGATCGCCTCGGGGGTGTCGAACTGGGCGATGTGCGAACGCTCGCGCAGCACCGCGATCCGGTCGCCGAGCTTGATGGCCTCGTCGAAGTCGTGGGTGACGAAGACGATGGTCTTGTGCAGTTCGTGCTGGAGCCGGATCAGCTCGTCCTGGAGGTGGTCGCGGGTGATCGGGTCGACCGCGCCGAAGGGCTCGTCCATCAGCAGCACCGGCGGGTCGGCGGCCAGCGCCCGGGCCACGCCCACCCGCTGCTGCTGGCCGCCCGAGAGCTGGCGGGGGTAGCGGCCGCGGAACTCGCGCGGGTCCAGGCCCACCAGGTCCAGCATCTCCGCGACCCGGTCCCGCACCCGGGCCCTGGACCAGCCGACCATCCGGGGGACGAGCGCGATGTTCTCCGCGACCGTCATGT
Organism: Streptomyces sp. NPDC088354; assembly: GCF_044753585.1. Lineage (NCBI taxonomy): Bacteria > Bacillati > Actinomycetota > Actinomycetes > Kitasatosporales > Streptomycetaceae > Streptomyces > Streptomyces sp. NPDC088354. The sequence continues at coordinate 88,773 of NZ_JBIVNJ010000034.1, forward strand.
GCGGGAAGAGCCCGGAGGACTGGATCGCGTAGCCGATCTTGCGGCGCAGTTTCACCGGGTCCATGTCGGTGACGTCCTCGCCTCCGATGCGGATGCGCCCGGAGGTCGGCTCGATCAGCCGGTTGATCATCTTCAGGGTGGTGGACTTGCCGCAGCCGGACGGCCCGACGAAGATCACCGTCTCGCCCGCCTTGATCTCCATGGAGACGCTGTCCACGGCCGGTTCCGCGCTGCCCGGGTAGCGCTTGGTCAGCTGCTCCAGTTCGATGGTCGCGCCCGCCGCCTCAGCCACGGATCCCCCTCGGGATGGTCAGCCGCCCGATCAGCGCGTAGGCGGCGTCGAAGAGCAGCGCGAGGACGACGATGCCGATGGTTCCGGCCAGCACCTGGTTGAGGGCGTTGGCACTGCCGAGCGAGGCGATGCCGCGGAAGATCTCGTTGCCGAGGCCGGGCCCCGAGGCGTACGCGGCGATCGCGGCGATGCCCATCAGCATCTGGGTCGCCACCCGGATGCCGGTCAGGATCGGCGGCCACGCCAGCGGCAGCTCCACCCGGGCCAGCGCCGCCGGTCGTGACATGCCGATCCCGCGGGCGGCGTCCACCAGAGCCGGGTCGACCCCGCGCAGGCCCACGATCGTGTTGCGGACCACCGGCAGCAAGCCGTACAGCGTCAGCGCGGTGACCGTCGGGGGGACACCGAGGCCCAGCCAGGGGATCAGCAGACCGATCAGCGCCAGGGAGGGGATGGTGAGGATCGTCGCGGTGGAGGTGACGGCCAGGCCCGCGGTCCAGCCGCGGCGGTAGCTGAGCACGCCCACCGCGACGCCGATGGCGGTGGCCAGCACCATGCACTGGAAGACCAGACTGGCCTGCTGGTAGGCGTCGATCAGCAGTTGCTCGTGGCGGCTGGTGAGGTACTCCCAGAAGGTCATCCGGCCTCACCACCTGCCTGCCCTCGCCCGCCACCGGCGGCGGCGGTTACGGTTCCGCGTCCCGGGCCGCCTGCTCGACCAGCGGAATGATCCGCAGCGGGACCGGATTCTCCATGACGATCGCCGTGGCGGCCCGCACGATGCCATCAAAGCCCACAACCCGGTCGATCACACGTTGGAGATCGGCGTTGGACCGGGCCACCAGGCGACAGAGCATGTCCCCCTGGCCGGTCGTGGTGTGCAGCTCCAGCACCTCCGGCACGGCCCTCAAGTGCGCACGCACATCCGGCCCTTGGCCCTGCTTGATCTCCAGCGTCGCGAACGCCGTCACCGGGTAGCCGAGCGCCGCCGGGTCCACCTGGGGGCCGAAGCCCCGGATCACCCCATTGGCCTGAAGCCGGTCCAGCCGCGCCTGCACGGTGCCGCGCGCGACGCCGAGCCGCCGGGAGGCTTCCAGCACGCCGATCCGCGGCTCCTGCGCGAGGAGCGCGATCAGCCGTCCGTCCAGTCCGTCGATGCCCACGGTCCGCCCGCCGCCCCTTCGTGATCGCCGCTGTGGCAGTGGTCACTGTGTGCAGAATGCCGCCCGGTATGCCCAGTCGGCTGTACAGATTGTCCACTGCTTCAGAGAACTATTGCGCACCTTGGCGCCCGGGGCGAGGCTGGCGCCATGACTGAGACTCTCGATCACGCTCCCGGCACCGCAGGCGACGCCGACCCGTTCCCGGTGAAGGGGATGGACGCGGTCGTCTTCGCGGTGGGCAACGCCAAGCAGGCGGCGCACTACTACTCGACCGCCTTCGGCATGAAGCGCGTCGCCTACTCCGGACCGGAGAACGGCAGCCGCGAGATCGCGTCGTACGTGCTGGAGTCCGGCAGCGCCCGCTTCGTCTTCACCTCCGTCGTCCGGGCCGCCACCGACCACGGCCGCTTCCTGGAGCAGCACGTGGCCGCCCACGGCGACGGTGTCGTGGACCTGGCCCTGGAGGTGCCCGACGTCCGCGCCGCGTACGACTACGCCCTCGCGCACGGCGCGACCGGGCTGGAGGCGCCGCACGAGGTCTCGGACGAGTACGGCACGGTCGTCCTGGCCGCCATCGCCACCTACGGCGAGACCCGCCACACGCTCGTGGAGCGCGGCGCCTACAAGGGCCCGTACCTGCCCGGCTTTATCGCCGCGGAGCCGATCGTGGAGCCCCCGGCCAAGCGCTTCTTCCAGGCGATCGACCACTGCGTCGGCAATGTCGAGCTCGGAAAGATGAACGACTGGGTCACCTTCTACAACCGCGTCATGGGCTTCACGAACATGAAGGAGTTCGTCGGCGACGACATCGCCACCGAGTACTCCGCCCTGATGTCCAAGGTCGTGGCGGACGGCACGCTGAAGGTGAAGTTCCCCATCAACGAGCCCGCGATCGCGAAGAAGAAGTCGCAGATCGACGAGTACCTGGAGTTCTACGGCGGACCCGGCGTGCAGCACATCGCGCTGGCCACCAACGACATCGTCGCGAGCGTGCGCGCCATGCGCGCGGCCGGTGTCGAGTTCCTGGACACGCCCGACTCCTACTACGACACCCTCGGGGAGTGGGTCGGCGACACCCGCGTGCCGATCGACACCCTGCGGGAGCTGAAGATCCTCGCGGACCGGGACGAAGACGGCTACTTGCTGCAGATCTTCACCAAGCCCGTCCAGGATCGCCCGACGGTCTTCTTCGAAATGATCGAGCGACACGGTTCGATGGGCTTCGGCAAGGGCAACTTCAAGGCCCTCTTCGAAGCGATCGAGCGCGAGCAGGAGCGTCGCGGCAACCTCTGATCCCTTCGCCGTGAATTCCGGCGCCGGACCGCGCCCCCGCGGGGGAGGGCGTGGGCCGGCGCCGGCCGCGTTCCGCCCGGCGCCGGCCGGGGCGCCGCCCGCCCGCGATCCCGCCGGCCGGCGTCCTTCCGCGCCGCCCCCGGCGGTGCGAGGCTGTGTGCATGGGTGATCTCATCGAACGGCTGCGCGCCGGGCTTCCCGCCGAGGCGATCCTCACCGACCCCGACGTCACCGCCTCCTACGCCAACGACATGGCGAGCTTCTGCCCGGCCGGTGCACCGGCCGTCGTCGTGCTGCCGCGCACCGTGGAGGAGGTCCGGCACGTCATGCGGACCGCCACCGCGCTGCGGGTGCCCGTGGTGCCGCAGGGCGCCCGCACGGGCCTGTCGGGCGCGGCCAACGCCTCCGAGGGCTGCGTGGTGCTGTCGCTCACCAGGATGGACCGGGTCCTGGAGATCGACCCCGTCGACCGGGTCGCCGTCGTCGAGCCCGGCGTCGTCAACGCCGCCCTGTCCAAGGCCGTCGCCCAACACGGGCTGTACTACCCGCCCGACCCCTCCAGTTGGGAGCAGTGCACCATCGGCGGCAACATCGGCACCGGCTCCGGCGGTCTGTGCTGCGTGAAGTACGGCGTCACCGCCGAGTACGTGCTCGGGCTGGAGGTGGTGCTGGCCGACGGGCGCCTGATGCGCACCGGGCGCCGTACCGCCAAGGGCGTCGCGGGCTACGACCTGACCCGGCTGTTCGTCGGCTCCGAGGGCAGCCTCGGCATCGTCGTCCGCGCGATCCTGGCGCTCAAGCCGGCCCCGCCCGCCCAGCTCGCGATGGTCGCCGAGTTCCCCTCCGCGGAGGCGGCCTGCGCCGCGGTGTGCGACATCATGGCCAACGGCCACGTGCCGTCGCTGCTGGAACTCATGGACGGCACCACGGTGCGCGCCGTGAACGCCATGACGGCCATGGGCCTGCCCGAGTCGACCGAAGCGCTGCTGCTGGCCGCCTTCGACACCCCCGACCCGGCCGCCGACCTCACCGCGGTGGGGGAGCTGTGCCTGGCCGCGGGCGCCACCCAGGTCGTCCCCGCCGAGGACGCCATCGAGTCCGAAATGCTGTTGCAGGCACGGCGGATGGCACTGCCCGCCCTGGAGCGGGTCTCCACGGCCACGATGATCGACGACGTCTGCGTCCCGCGCGGCCGGCTGGCCGCCATGCTCGTCGGGGTCGCCGCCATCGCCGCCAAGCACGAACTGACCATCGGTGTCTGCGCCCACGCCGGCGACGGCAACACCCACCCAGTCGTCTGCTTCGACGCCGCCGACCCCGAGGAGTCCCGGCGGGCCCGGGAGTCCTTCGACGAGATCATGGCGCTCGGTCTGGAACTCGGCGGCACCATCACCGGCGAGCACGGCGTGGGCGTGCTGAAGAAGGAGTGGCTGGCCCGCGAACTCGGCCCGGTGGGCGTGGAGATGCAGCGCGGCATCAAGGCGGTCTTCGACCCGCTCGGCATCCTCAACCCGGGCAAGCTGTTCTGAGCCGGCGCGCCGGGCGCCCCCAGGGCGCGGCCTAGGCGTCCGGCGACTCGTCCAGCCCCGACCACGGGTCGCGCAGCCACAGGTCGTCGCGCGGCTCACCGGCCGTGCCGGCGGTCGGGGCCAGCAACTCGTCCAGGCGCTCGTCCATGGCCAGGTGGTCCAGCTCCGTCCCCGGCGGCACCACGCGCAACGTCCGCTCCAACCACGCCGCCACCGGCATGGACGCCGCCTCCAGCAGCGCGTTCCCGTCCGGCGAGCTCAGCGCCATGCAGATGACGCTGCGCCCGTCGGTCTTGGTCGGCCAGATCCGCACGTCCCCGTGGCCGCAGGGTCGGAACACCCCCTCGACGAGCAACTCCCGGGCGAAGGTCCAGTTCACCGGGGACTGCGACCCGGTGTGGAAGGCGATGTGCACGGCGAAGGGGTCCTCGACCCGGTACACCAGCCGGGCCGGCACGGCGATGCTGCGCTCCGGCGACAGCACCAGGTTCATCTCCAGTTCCCGTTCCACCACGGTCTGCATGGCGTCGTCGTCCTTTCCTCGGCACAAGGCCCCTTGCGGTACTGCGCGGCGAGGTGCAGCGCGGGGCCCGCACCGGGAGAGAGCGCATCCGGCACTCACCATTACGCGGCTTCCCATGATCGGGAGGACTTTTCCCGAAGCTCCGGCGACAGATGCATGCATGCGATAGACACCTGGTTCTCCGGCCGCGGCACGGCTCCTGCGGGACGACGGCTCCCCCCGTTCCCCTGAGCGGCTGTCAGGCGGGAAGCGTAGCCGGTCCGGTGCGATGAAATGCCCTGGAATGCCGATCCCGGGCCGGGCCTCGTTTCTCTCTTCCGGGGGGTCGGTTCTTCGTTAATGTCCTCCTTGGGACGCCCGAGGCGGCGGACCGGTCGAGCGCGCGGTCGTGATGGGACGTGATGGGAGTTGTCACCGATGACCTCCGGAATCAGCGGCGGGGGTGTGCCCGGCCCCGGGTACTACCCGGACCCGTCCATCCCGGGTTACATCCGGTACTGGAACGGTTCCGCGTGGGTCCCCGGCACGAGCCGTCCGGCGCCCCAGCCCGGTGAGGACCTCGCACCGCCCACGGGCGCCCCGTTGGCGGTGCCCGGCCCGGCGGTGGCCGCCGCCCCTCCGGCGCCCGTGACGCCCGCCCCGCCCGCGCCGCCGGTGCGCCGCACTCCGGCGGTGGACGAGTCGGGCCCGATGTTCCTCGACGAGGACCCGCAGGCGCCCGCCGCCGAACGCGGCCCGGCCGCCTCGGAGTGGGCGGCCGACCCGGCCCGGCAGGAGCCGTCCCCGCGGGTGTCGTGGGGCGCACAGGAGCACGGGGGCGCGCCCCGGGCCGCCGCGTCCGCCCCTGCCCCCGCTGCTGCCGGCCCCACACCCACCTCCGTGTCCGCCCCTGCTCCCGCGCCCGCCCCTGCCCCGGCACCCGCCCCGGCGGCTTCGCCGGTTCCCGCGCCGCCGCCGGCCCCCGGGCCCGCCCCCGCCCCCGCCATCTCCTCCGCGCCGACCGCCGGCGCCCCCGTGGCGCGGAACGCGAACCCCGTCCCGTGGGCCCAGCAGGTGCAGGAACTGGCCCGCCAGGGGCAGCCCCACGTGCCCGCGCAGAGCGGGACCGCAGGCAACGGCGGCGACGCCGCGGGCACGCCCGGCACGCGCGCGCCGTGGCGGGCCGCCGCAGAAGACCCGTTCGCCGCGGCGCAGGAACAGGCCCGCCCCGGGCCGCTCGGCAAGCGGCTGGTCGCCCGCGTCGTCGACTCGCTGCTGATGGCCGCGATCGTCGGCGCGGCCGCCGTGCCGCTGGGCACCGCCGCGTACGAGCACGTCCAGGACAAGATGGATGCCGCCCGGCTGGGCGGCCGGACGGTCACCGTGTGGCTGATCGACGGCACGACGGGCGCGCAGCTCGGCATCCTCCTCGGTGTCGTGCTCGTCGCCGGTCTGCTGTACGAGGTGCTGCCGACCGCCAAGTGGGGCCGCACGCTGGGCAAGAAGCTGCTCGGCCTGCGCGTGCTCGACGTCGAGACCCAGTACGAACCGGGCTTCTGGCAGGCACTGCGGCGCTGGCTCACGCACACCGTGCTGGACGCCCTGGTGATCGGCTTCCTCGGCCTGCTGTGGTGCGTCTTCGACCGCCCGTGGCGCCAGTGCTGGCACGACAAGGCGGCGCGCACCTTCGTGGCCGGGGACCGCTGACACCCGACGGCTGACACCGGGCACCCGACACCCGAACGGACCACGCCGGAGGCGTCCCCACGGCGTCCGGGTTTCACTCGGGGCATGAGCACCGACCGGCCCGAGGACCCGTTCGCGAAGCCTCCCGAGGAGCCGCGGCAGCCCTCCCAGCCGCCGCCGTCCGGGTCTCCGCCCGCCGGCGGGGGCCCGTACGACCAGCCGCCCCCGGTCTACCCCGGCAGCCCGCAGGGCGGTCCGTACGACAGCCCCTACGGCGGTGCGCCCGCGCCCGATCCGCTGGCCGGGATGCCGCCGCTGGCGCACCGGGGCCGCCGGCTGCTCGCCCGCATCGTCGACGGCCTGATCATCGGCATCCCGATCTACGCCATCACCTGGGCCTTCTGGGGCGGCTACGACTACAACAGCGGCGTGGGGCAGAGCTTCGCCGAGGGCGTGATCTACGCCGTGGTCTACCTCGTCTACCAGGTCCTGATGCTCACCCGCTACGGGCAGAGCCTGGGCAAGAAGCTGCTCAAGGTGCGGGTCGGCATGCTGGCCGACGGCGCCAACCCCTCGACCCCGGCGGCGCTCAAGCGGGAGGCGGTCTACTCCCTGGTGCCGATCATCCCGTGCTGCGGCTCGATCTTCTGGATCATCGAGGTGCTGTGGTGCACGTGGGACAAGCCCTACCGGCAGTGCCTTCACGACAAAGCCGGGCAAACCGTTGTCGTCTCCGCGGGCTGACGCCCCGCCGTGACGATCGTCGCAGGGCCGTGACGTAATGCCACTATGCGGGGTCATGCCCGGCTGATTTACTCACTCTATGAGTTCGAATCAACCGCCCGGTTACGGTTACCCGCAGGGCGGCTCGGGGGGTCAGGATCCGTACGGCCAGAATCCGTACGGCCAGCAGCCTCACCCTCAGGGCCAGAACCCCTATGACCAGCAGCAGCCGCCGCCGTTCCCGCAGCAGCCCGGGTCGCCCTACGGCTACCCGCAGGCTCCGCCCGCCGGTTACGGCCAGATGCCCGTGGACCCGGCCCTGGCGGGCATGCCGCCGCTGGCCGACAGCGGGCAGCGCTTCCTCGCCCGGCTGATCGACTTCGGCATGTTCTTCGTGGCGCTGATCATCCTCCTGGTGGTGACGGGCACGTCGGTCACGGACACCGGCGCCTTCCTCGTCATCGAACTGCTCGTTTTCGGCGGCCAGTTCGTCTACGAGGCCCTGATGCTGCAGTCCACCGGCCAGACCATCGGCAAGAAGGTCATGAAGATCCGCGTCGCGAAGCTCGCCGACGGCAGCCCTCCCGGCTCCGCGGCCTGGGGCCGTGCGGCGGTGTACTCCTTCATCGGCGTGGTGCCCTGCGTGGGCGTCATCCTCTCGCTGCTGAACGTGCTGTGGCACCTGTGGGACAAGCCGTACCGCCAGTGCTGGCACGACAAGGCGGCCAAGACCGTCGTCGTCAAGGTCTGACCGGCGGCAGGACTCGCACGACGGCCCCGGAGCGAAGGCTCCGGGGCCGTTGTCGTGCCGGGACGTGCGGCGAAGCGCTCAGTGGTGCAACGAGTGCTCCTCGACACGGGGTTCGGTGGCGCTGCGCACCCGGGGACGCGGGACCGGGGTGGCGGTCTGCGCACCGCGGGCGCGGCGGCCGGCGGCCGGGATGGGCACCGTGACGGCGACCAGGACGCCGAGCAGCAACCCGGCGGCCGCGATGACCGCGACGCCGGTGCCCGAACGTGCCTCGGACAGCAGCAGCATCGCCAGGGTCGAGAGCACCACGGTCGCCGAACCGTAGGAGATCTGGGCGGGGGTGGGACGCGGCATGGCAGATCCGTCCTTGTGTACGTCGAGGGTGTCGAAGCGTCGGCCAGGGCGGTCTTTCGGATGGTTCACACGTGGCACGCCATCCACCGACTCTACGTTTCGGGATGCCCGGACGGAACGTCCGGTAAGCGTGACCTAACCCACGGTGCGGAAGCACGGGGGGCGCAAGGGGTCGCATCGCGATCTCCGCAAGGCCCAACGATCGCCGTCGTCCGGCCGCTTGGGCATGCCGCTTCGTCCGCTATGCGCAACGGACCGGTCGCTCACCGTACTTGGCGGTCATGAGCAAGTCAAGATCTGTCTTTTCTCACGTCACTCCGGTGCAATGGCCTCACCCTAGGGAGGTCAAATCACAGT